>JBAXLR010000083.1:0-12764 GCA_037134655.1 bacterium
TATGTCAGCTCCATTCGAAACGGCATTGAACTGGCGACCTCCATCTCAACTCGCAATGCAGGCATAGATAATCTGAGAGAGGCCATGAACTCAGGACTGCCGGTGGAAGGAAAAGTTTCCGGCGAAAATAAGGGCGGCTACACAGTAGAATTGGCCGGCGTTCGCGCGTTCTGTCCGTTCTCTCAAATGGATGTCATCGGTGGCAAGCCAGCAGCTGCTTTTATCGGGCAAACCTTCAAGTTTAAAGTCATCAAAGTTGCTGGTCGCGATGTGGTGCTTTCAAGAGCGGTCCTTCTGAGGGAAGAGCAGTCAGCTGAACGCGAAAAAGTGCTCGCTAAGTTGCAGGTGGGTGAAACTGTTTTGGCAACGGTCGTGAAACTGGAAAGCTTTGGTGCATTTGTCGACATTGGTGGTGGGCTGAATGCCTTGGTGCCCATGAGTGAACTAAGTTGGAGTCGACCATCTTCAGCACACGCGGTTGTTGATGTTGGCCAGAAGGTTACGGTCAAGATTCTAAAGATTGACACCACTGGCGAGAGGCCCAAGGTGGCTGCGTCCCTCAAACAAGTCGAAGGAGATCCCTGGGACGTTTCAGTTGAAAAGATTGAAAACGGCGCCATCGTTGACGTGAAGATCACCAAACTTATGCAGTTTGGCGCATTCGCGGAGATTTTGCCGGGAGTTGAAGGGCTTATTCATATTTCTGAGATCAGCGCCAAAAAACGAATCAATACGCCAGGTGAAATGGTGCAGGTGGGATCGACTGTTAAGGTTAAAATCACTGGCATTGACCGTATTCAGAGGCGCATCAGTCTTTCCATGAAAGTTCTGGAAGCAGACTACGTGGAGCAAGAGGGCAAGAAACAACTCGAAAAAGCCAAACAAGACGCCGATGAGCACCGTGGTGTTGAGTTTCGTTCAAATGCTGCATCGGCTACCTTGGGCGACGCGTTTTTGCGGGCAGCTCAAAAAGCAAAAGGCTCCCGTTAATTAGGGAGCCTTTAAGAGCACTCTAGCGCGAATCCGGCCACTGGTTTTGCACGTAGCGATTTGCCACCATGTAGATCATGTTGCAGATGTCTTCCGTATTGCTTCCTCGCTCCATGACCGACGCTGGATGTTGTGGGCCCAGTAGCACTGGTCCAATGCCTGTACTTCCAGAAATAGCAGAAAATATCTTGTAGGCAATGTTTGCGCTGGTCAGATCTGGGAAGATCAAGACGTTGGCTTGGCCTTTTAGCTGACAGAAAGGAAAGTCTCTTTCCTGCAGCTTTTCGTTGAGTGCAACGTCGGCTTGAATCTCTCCGTCAAAGATAAAATCCGCTTCCCGATCATGTAGAATCTCTACGGCCTTGGCTACCCTCAGACTTTTTTCGTGGCGGTTACTCCCAAAGCTTGAAAAGCTAAGCATAGCTACACGGACTTTGTCTTCCGTGTATTGTTTGGCAAAGTTGGCCGTATTAATTGCGATGTCGGCTAGCTCTTGCGCTGATGGTTCAATACAAACAGTGCAATCGGCCAGGAAGTACATCCTTTTGTTCCAAGAGAACATGTAAAGACCATTCATGATGCGCCCTGGTTTGGTCCTGATGACTTCCATGATCGGCACAAGACCATTGACATATGGCTCAACTACACCGCCGATCATGCCTTCGGCAGCACCTGTTCTTACCATCATGGCCGCAAAGTAATTGTTGTCGCGAAGCATTTGTTGTGCGGCTGATTTTGTAACGCCCTTGCGCTGACGCATCTTATAGATCAATTCAGCAAATTCACCAATGCGGTCGTCCCGGTGCGGATCTATGATCGTGGCTTTTTTACCGAAATCATGAATTCCAAGTGACTCTGCCTTGGCGATGATTTCATTGGGAGCACCCAGCATGATCGTCGACACATCACCTTCATAGTCCATTTGAGCCGCGGCTTTGATGACTCGGTCGTCATGGCCATGAACCATAACGATTCTTGGTTTTTTGCGGGATTTTCGGCTCCATCCAGAGATGTTGTTGCGCATCTGACGGATAAGCCTTTTGGTTGGTCCCAAGATGCGTTCGATGTGCTGTGTGTACTGAGGAATATCGACTTTTTTACGGGCTACGCCTGACTCCATGGCGGCTTCAGCTACGGCTGGGGCCACATAAAGAAGCACGCGAGGATCCATTGGCTTTGGAATCAGGTAATCGCGTCCAAACTTGTAGCCTTCAGCCGTATTGTAGGCTCTTAAAACCTGTTCCGGTACGTCTTCTTTGGCGAGTTTTGCGATACCTCTGACGGCTGCCATTTTCATTTCTTCATTGATGGTCGTCGCTTGGACGTCAAGAGCACCTCTGAAGATAAACGGAAAACCAAGGACGTTATTAACCTGGTTTGGATAGTCACTGCGGCCAGTGGCTACAATGCAGTCTGGACGCGCTTTTCGGGCGTCGGCAGGAGTGATTTCTGGATCTGGGTTAGCGAGGGCGAAAATAATTGGATTGTCAGCCATTGGCATAATCATTTCGGGTTTAAGAACGCCAGCGGCAGAGACCCCAACAAACGCATCAGCACCTTTGAGGGCCTCGTCAAGTGTTCTTAGTTTGGTCTCGAGGGCGAATTTCTCTTTGTATTTATTCATGCCTTCAGTTCTACCCTTGAAGATAACACCCTTGCTGTCACACATGATGAGATTGCTGGGCTTCACGCCGAGAGAAATGAATAGATTGGCACACGCTACAGCCGCAGCTCCGCCACCACTAAAGACCACTTTGACGTTTTCAATCTTACGGCTTGTGATTTCTAGGGCGTTGAGGAACGCTGCTCCAGCGATGATCGAAGTGCCGTGTTGATCGTCATGGAACACCGGGATCTTCATTTTTTTACGAAGTTCCTCTTCGATGTAGAAGCACTCAGGAGCTTTAATATCTTCCAGGTTGATACCGCCAAATGTGGGCTCAAGGGCTGCGACGGCGCTGATAAACAGATCAGGATCTTTCGCCGCGACTTCAATATCAAACACATCGATGTCGGCAAACTTCTTGAATAATACAGCTTTGCCCTCCATCACTGGCTTTGCGGCCTCTGGTCCAATGTCACCAAGTCCTAAAACAGCCGTGCCGTTGGAGATGACGCCCACCAAATTTGCGCGTCCTGTGTATTCAAAGGAGAGTTCGCTGTTTTTGGCGATTTCCCGGCAGGGGCCAGCTACTCCAGGGGAGTAGGCGATGGAGAGATCTTTTTGGCTTGAGACTGGTTTTGAAAGACCAGTAAAAATTTTCCCTCTAGGTTCCCTTGCATGATACTCAAGGGCAAGTTTTTCGTAATCAACACTCACGCTCAGATACCTCTTTTTAGACAGCTAGTTAGAAGGAAGATGGTACACAGCTGCCAGCAAAAGATCAATTTACAGAAAACTTAAATAAAAAGGCCTTTTTTCTGGAATCTTTGGGGCTATTTGTGCACGAAGCTAGCAATCAACAGATGTAGTGTAACTAGCCTCTTTTGGCGTTTTCAGAGATGCCGTGTTACCCTAGAAACATGTCTAAGTGGTTACACAAAATGCGTCTCGTGCTCGCAGTAATGGCTCTGGGCCTTTCTTGGCATCATGTCATTTTAGCCGGACACTTGGCCTGTGAAGTTCATCCAAATTGTGATGAAGATGCCGGGCAGATCTTTGGAGCCTCATCTTCCCATGAACACGAGCACTGCCTAGTCCAAGTTGCTCCTTCCCGCGTGCATGATACGTCCATTGAAGACGATCATGACAGCCCCCTCACTGACTTCTCATTTGCGCACGTTTTGCCCGAGGCGCCTCGTGTTGTGAAAGCATCTCGCACGCCACTTCCCTTGGTCGTGCGGTCGAGAGCAGACTTTCAATTTACCTATTCAGTGCGAATTATCTCATGAAAATTATCATGTGAAGGATTCAATACACCTTTCTACGGTGTGTGCTCGCTATCTATTTTAAAAATTAAATTAAAAAAATTTCAAAGGAGTTTTTTATGAAACTATTCAATGTCTCATTGCTGATCGCTTTCGTTGCTGGTTCATCTATCGCATTCGCCGCTGCTAAAGTTGAGCATAAATCCCACGAGTCCCATAAGCACGGCGAAAACTGCGGTCACACTGCGATTAAGCACAGTGACCATGTTGACTACATGCACGATGGCCATTTTCACAACACTGCATCTGACGGAAAAGTTGTAGAGCACAAAGTTCGCGTAGCTGCGTCCAAGGGGCACTCTAAAGCTTCAGCTGAAACCGGCCATACACACGGCGTTAATTGTGGACATGAGCGCATAGAGCATGGCGACCATAGCGATTACGTTGTAGATGGTAACGTCCATCATGTTCACGGCGATCACTGTGATCAAGTCGCAACTAAGATCTGATTTTAAAGCCCTATCAGCTTGAAAAATCCCCCGTTGGGACCCATAATCCCAACGGGGCTTTTTACCAACGGAGCTTACTTGTTAAATCAGATCATTCGCTTTGCTCTTAACCACAGACTGCTTGTTCTGGCCATCACCGCATTATCAGTGGTCTTTGGCGGCGCGACGGTTACCAGTCTTCCTATTGATGTGTTCCCTGACATCACAAAACCCACCGTCACCATAATGACGGAGTCACACGGTATGGCTCCAGAGGAAGTGGAGACAAGGGTCACATTACCCATTGAGTCGTTTTTAAATGGAATTCCTGGCGTTGAAAGAGTTCGCTCCCAGTCAGGAGTTGGTCTTTCGGTTATTTATGTGGAATTTGATTGGGGCACGGAGATTTATCGCAATCGCCAGCTCGTCCAAGAAAAGATCAATCTCGCCCGCGAGCGTCTTCCCAAAGATATCTCGCCCGTTATGGGGCCGGTTGGCTCTCTCATGGGTCAGATTCAGCAGATTGCCGTTTACTCGAAAGATAACGTTATTGATCCAATGGAAGTCAGGAATATCGCTGAGTGGGTCTTACGACCAAGACTGATGACAATTCCTGGCGTGGCCCAAGTTATCTCCATAGGGGGTGGTCTTAAACAGTACCAAATTCGGGTGTCAGCATCCAAGTTGAACTTACATCAGCTAACCATGGAACAAGTTGACGAAGAACTTGCGCAAATTAGTCAAAACACCACCGGTGGATTTCTCGAAAAAGACGGTCAGGAGTACCTCGTTCGCAATATCGGAATCGTTGAGAATCTTGATGACATCAAAGGTACATTTGTTGGTCTTCATTTCGGAAAGCCTGTTTTGATAGGAGACATTGCTGAAGTCATTGAAGCGCCGCGGCTCAAGCGTGGTGATGGAAGTTTTAACGGTAAGCCTGCCGTAGTTATGACAATTCAAAAGCAGCCGGGTGCCGATACCGTCACGATCACTATGGCAATTGCCAAGGCCATCAATGAGATTAGGCCGTCATTACCAGCGGGTATTGTGGTCAATCCTGATGTATTCAAGCAGTTGGACTTCATAGAGACGTCCATCGACGGAATTGTTGGAAAGCTGAAGTTGGGAACTGTTTTGGTGTTCATAGTTTTGTTGGTCTTTTTGGCCAACCTTCGGATGTCAATCATCACCATCACCGCGATTCCTGTGTCGTTTCTCGTAACAGCACTAGTATTCCGTCTTTTTGGCCTGAGTGTAAACACGATGACTTTGGGTGGCCTTGCGATTGCCATCGGTGAGCTCGTTGATGACTCCATCGTGGATGTTGAAAACGTCTATAGACGGATTAGAGAAAATTCCAAAAGTCTTAGACCACGCTCAGTTTTGAAAGTCATTTACGACGCATCAAGTGAGGTCCGAAACTCAATCGTTCTTGCTACGGTAATTATTGCTCTCGTGTTTCTTCCGTTATTTAGCCTTGATGGACTGGGGGGTAGACTATTTGCTCCCCTTGGAGTTGCTTACCTATCGGCGCTTGCGGCGTCGTTGCTGGTGTCTTTAACCCTGACGCCAGTTCTATGCTCTTTTTTTCTGAGAGGCAAAGTCAATGAGCATGGCGACACAAAATTTGTCCTTTGGCTCAAAAATTTAGACAAAAAAATTCTTGAATGGGCGCTGCCTCGAAGTCGACTTGTAATCGGTGTTGCCCTGAGCTTGTTTGCGGCATCCATGAGCTTGACTGGATTTATGGGGCGCGACTTTCTGCCTAAATTCAACGAGGGGACAGCGATGATCGCGATCATCGCACCTCCCGGGATTAGTCTGGTAGAGTCCAACAAAATAGGTGCTGCTGCAGAGTCGATTATGCTCGCAATACCAGAGATCAGGTCGGTGTCCCGCAAAACGGGTCGTGCTGAGCTGGATGAACATGCGGCAGGAGTTCATGTCTCAGAGATTGATGTAGACTTTCATGAAAAGGGACGCCCAAGAGAGGTAGTCTTGAATGAGTTGCGCACTAAACTCAAAGAAAAATTTCCCAATGTCGGGGTTAATGTGGGCCAGCCCATCTCTCATTTAATTGATCATATGTTGTCTGGCGTTAATGCGGCATTAGCAATCAAAATATTTGGTAGAGATTTGAACGTACTGCGAGAAAAAGCAATCGAACTAGAAGCGGCAATCGCTGACACCAATGGTCTTGTAGATCTTCGCGTTGAAGAGCAAGGACTCGTACCACAAGTCAAAATTCACGTCATGAGAGACGAGGCAGCTAGATACGGCCTGAGTGCTGGTCAGGTGACGAAACTCCTTGAGGTGGCATTCAACGGCGAGGCCGTCGCTCAGATTCTTGAGGATAACCGGTCATACGAAGTCTTCTTTCAGTTTGATGAGAGTTCAAGGGCAAGCATTGAAAGTATGCAAAAAACTGTTTTGAAGATTATGCCAACGGGCCAGAAAGTTACTGTCGAAATGGTTGCCGACGTCTACGAGGTTTTCGGGCCAAACGAGATCAATCGTGAGAACGGTCAGCGCCGTATTGTGATTAGTGGGAATTTAAGTGGGCGTGATTTGGGTGGGGTTGTTAAGGAAATTCGAGACAAAGTGCGAACAAAAGTTGCATTTCCTGAGGGTTACTATGTTGTTTATGGAGGACAGTTTGAAAGCCAACAGGCCGCGACAAACAAAATTATTCTTTTTGGTCTGATCTCCATATTGGGAATCGCGCTAATTTTGATGAACAATTACCAATCAAAAGCGATCACGGCGCAAATCATGGTCACGATTCCATTTGCCTTCATCGGCGGCGTGCTGCTGCTGTTTTTTACGGATCGATCCATTACTGTAGCAAGTCTTGTAGGTTTTATAACCCTTTGCGGAGTTGCCTCAAGGAATGCGATCATGATGATTTCCCATTATCTGCATTTGATGCGATATGAGGGCGAGTCGTTCACAAAAGATATGATCATTCGGGGCTCGCAGGAGCGATTGGTCCCAGTGCTGATGACCGCATCCGTTACATCTTTGGCTTTAATTCCACTGATATTTGCGAAAGGGCAGCCTGGTAGCGAGGTCTTGCATCCCGTAGCCGTAGTTATCGTGGGGGGGCTTCTTAGCTCCACGATTCTTGATATTATTGTGACTCCGACGATTTTTTACCGGTATGGAAGACAATCAGCCGAAAAGTACGTAAAATTACAAAGCAGTGAAGAAGAGATCTCACTGTAGACTTACGAGCATTGAATTGGAGGATAATCCACATGCGAAACTTAGCAATAGCTTTGGCCTTTCTGGCTTTTTCAAGTACGGCTCTTATGGCGCATGAAGGTCACGATCATGACGCACCAACCACCATCAAAGCCCCGAAAGGTGGCGTTGTGAAATCTCTGGATGCCTCACGGGTCGAGGTGGTGACTAAGGGCAAGAGTATTAAGATCTACCTCTATGACCAGGATATGAAACCTGCCGCATCAGGCGAGTTTAGTATCGTTGCCAAGGCGGAGCTTCCGCGTTCGAAAAAGGTTGAAGAGATAAAGCTTGAACCGAAGGACTCTTTCTTTGAGGGTTCCTACGATGCCAAAGGTGTTCACCGTTACAAACTAAAACTTGAGGTGACGCACTCAAAAACCGCGCACACAGATAAACTGACTTTCAATGTTGAGCCTAGAAAGTAGTCTAATGACGCAGTGGTTTCTCTACGTATCAAGTCTTATTGTAGCTCTATCGAGCCAGTCGGTAGCAGCGAGCGAAGAAATCTTGACGGCTACAAAGCTAAGGCAGCTTCTTGAGCAAAAAAATGCCGTTGTGGCGGCTTCACGGCTAGAGTCTGCAGCAGCCAGTCAACGTGAAGGTACGTTATCTAGGTCATTTATGCCATCTTTGGAGCTGCACGGCGGCCAAGAGAATTCAAAACTTGGATCACAAAAATGGCACAGTCATTCGGTTTACGGAATTGAGGCAAATTTTAATCTCTTCAACGGCGGACGAGATGAGATAAAAAATAAAATTAGCTCACTTGAAGCGTCACGTAAATCCGTTCAAGTAAAAAGAGTTGCCGCAGATGAACTTGATAAGGCTAGAGTCCTTTACTGGAAGCTAATTTCATTGAAGGAAGAGGCCACTCTTCTCAAGACGACGATTGAGGTCAATAATCTAAATCTAGCGGCAGCGCAGAAGCGCGTCAGAAGTGGCGTGGCGGCGAATTCTGATCTTTTCGAGTTTGAGATGAAGGCGGCTGACCTCAAGCGTAATTCGTCTAAGGTCGATCTAAGTCTGAAGGAGCACACGGAATTACTACGTCTTGGATTGGGTTTTGATGAAAGTGTCACTCTGACATTCCCGGAGAGTTTAAATCATGAACATGATGAAGACGCCCGGCTCACGCCGTCAGAAAGTCAGTACGACTTTCTATTTAAAGAGCAGGAGCTCCGCAGTCAGCAGTTTTCTCTTTCGGCGAGTGAGCAAAGGCGCTCGTGGTGGCCGAGGCTTGACGCCTTCGCTAGCATCAGTAAGGTCAGCGCGCACAAGACAGAAGCTGCAGCCGAGACAAACGAAGCACTGCTTGGCGTCAAAGTTAGCTTAAATATCCCCGCTGGAATGGAGTCCCTGCGAGAGGCACAAGCCCTCGACCAAGAGGCGACAGCGGCAAAACTCATGGCCGAGCATAAGCGCAGGGAAACGGCCATTCATTTGAAAGCCGAGCTGGCCCAGCTAAAGTTACTTCATGATCAGGTGCATGAGACGGAGCAGAACATCGCGCGGGCTGAGCGTTATTATAAGATCACTCAGTCCGAGTATGCGCGCGGAGTCAAGAATTCTCCTGACGTTTTGGGGGCTTCTGATAAGCTATTTGATGCCCGGCACAGCAGGTTAGAAACGATTAGAGACTATCAGGTTGCTAAATCCCATTTAATGTCAAAGCTAGGCCTTTGATGTTAGGAGGTTTCGACCTTGGTTAGATCCACCTATTTTACTTTGACATGTGCCTAGGCCCCGGGCATTCTTGGGTTTCGTAGTAACCTCAGCAGAGTCCATTGCCTATGACCAAGCAGCAAAATAACCAAGAAAATTCCCGAGGAAATATCCTCGTAACAGGTGGTGCGGGGTACATTGGCTCCACTGTGTGTTCTGCTCTGCTGGACGCGGGCTGGACGCCGATCATTCTTGATAATTTTTCCAGTGGTCGTCGCGAATTCACGGTAGGACGGATCTTCTATGAGGGGGATATTGCAGACCGAAACCTCATTCAAAAAATCGTCACCGCCGAAGGGCCCCTTGTCGGTGCCATACACTGTGCGGCCCGCATCATCGTGCCAGAAAGTGTCACGCAACCTGAAGTTTACTACCGCGAGAATGTGGCAAAGTCGGTGGAACTTTTCGGAGCCCTGAGAGATGTGGGTTGTCAGCGCATTGTTTTTAGTTCGTCGGCTTCTATTTATGACGTGGTCGATGGATTTATGGTGACCGAATCAGCACCTCTAAAACCATCAAGTCCTTACGCTCGAACCAAATATATGATGGAGATGGTGCTCAGGGATTTTTGTGAAGCCTATGGCCTAAAAGGAATTGCACTTCGTTACTTTAATCCCATAGGTGCTGATCCCCAGATGCGAACTGGCGCATATGTTAAAGAGCCTACTCATGTGCTGGGCAGGCTGGTTAGTGTTGCCCTTGGGATAATCCCCTGTTTTGAAATAACCGGAACCGACTGGCCCACAAGGGATGGAAGTGGCATCAGAGACTACATTCATGTGTGGGATCTAGCCAGGGCTCACGTTAAAGCTATCGAAAATTTTGATCAGGTGTTTAGTGGCACTGCGGCTGCTTCAACTGACTCGACGAGTGCTTCGGAAAATTACCGCGTCATTAATCTTGGCACCGGTAACGGTGTGACCGTTCGCGAACTAGTTTCTGCGTTCGAACGTGTCTATAAAGCAACGATTAACAAACGTGAAGCTCCCCCTAGACCTGGCGACGTAGCAGGAAGTTTCGCTAGCGCCGACTCAGCTTTACGACTCCTAAATTGGCGTACTGAGATGTCCATTGACCAGGGCATTAGTGACGCACTGAAGTGGGCAAAAAAATGGAGTGCTGTTTAACAGCACCCCAGTTTAAATAACTTTTTACTTGTACCTGATTATTGCACTTTGATTTCAGCGTCAACGTGAGCTGGATGAAGGTGACACATGACTTTTAGTACGCCCTTAGCTTTAGGTGTGAAAGTGAAGCTCTTGGTTTCACCAGTACCGATGGTGGTTTCAGGAACGTAGCCCTCAATTTTAAAGCCGTGCGGAGCAGCAAGTGAATTGTGGACTTCTAGGGTGACAGCTTCACCAGCTTTGGTGGTGGAGTCTTTGGGAAGCCAAACCTTTGCACCGTTTACTTCTTTGGCATCAAACTTGATGATCGTTGCTGCTTTGATAGTCGGGGCAGTTTGAGTGGCGGAAGTTGTTTTAGTTGCTGGTTTGGCAGGCGTTTTAGCTGGTGCTTCTTTAGCAGCTTTCGCAGGTTTCATGGCTTTTTCATGGTGCTCCGCGAGGCTTGCAGTACTTGCCACGCTCAACCCAAGGGTGATTTGCGACAGAGTGAGCAGCGATCGCTTTAACATGGACTGCATAGAATAATCCTCCAATAAATTTAGTCACATGGAATACTTACACCGCGTATGATACGCCTAAAACCTACTCGATCCAAAGCATTTGATAGGGTATGCTCTGACTAGATGGTTAATTTTTACACAAATTCTGGTGGCTTTTGAATATTCGTATGTTGCATGAACAATTAGTCAAGCGCATCCAGCAGTTTGCTAGTGATGCCCGCGAGCAACGTCAGGTTTACGTTCGACTGTCACAGCTATTACCAGACCGGGTTAAAGCGTTAACTTCTTCGAAAAAAACATCTGGCCGTGGATCATCCGAGGCGGCTAGGGAAGCGTTTGCCTCCACTGAATTCGTAGCCCACATCGAAGAAGTCGTTCAGTTTGGCGCCGCAAGCCGTGAGGCCAGAATTCAATACGAAACGCACATGATGCTGATTGATGCCAGGCGTAGTTTGCGCCGCAGGTAGTTCTCTGATGATGCCTTGTGCAATCCTGCCCACAAGGTTTGTCACCACCGTTAAATTTTACAAATTCCACCCCGATTTTACATGACGTCATCGCCATGCTAACCTAACTATCTTCTCAATCAAGGGGTTGGGCCCTAAATACTGTAAGGAGTCTCTATAATGAAAATTTTTAATGCTCTGATCGCTGTTTCCGCACTCATGATGTCCACATCTCTCATGGCGAAAACCTACCAACTTGACACCAAGAGCAGCAAACTCACCTGGACTGGCTCCAAGGTCCTAATCGATAGCAAGCACACTGGCACAGTTGACATCAAAAGTGGCCAAGTGGAATTTGGAAAAGACGGACCAACGGCTGCGGTGGTCGTGGTTGCCATGAAAACCATTAAAAACACAGACCTCACAGATCCAACATACAATAAAAAACTTGTAGGTCACCTCACGTCGGCAGATTTTTTTGACGTTGAAAAGCACCCAGAAGCGATACTTAAGGTCACATCTTTCAAAAAACAAGGCCCAACAGCTTATGACCTAACTGGTGATTTAACGATTAAAGGTAAGACTAAGCCAGTGGCGTTCAAAGCAACAACGGCAAGTGAAAAAGGCGGACTCTCAAAAATCTCTGCAGATCTTGAGTTTGACCGAACAGACTTTGACGTACGCTACGGCTCAGGAAAATTCTTCCAAAACTTGGGCGATAAAGTCATCTCCGACAAAGTTCAGCTGAAAGTTGAATTGACCGGTAAACTTCCGCTTCAAGTTGGCGTGAAGTAAGGTCAATCGTTCAAACGAACGTTCCATTTAACGATTTCTCGAGACCACCTTGATCTATGAAGGATCGAGGTGGTTTTTTGTTGTTCGTCCAGTGGGGAAGGGTGTGGCCTAAAGCTCAATAAAACCTGTAATTACAACCTGTTAAAACCACTTAAAGTAAATCAAGAATCCGACCGAAAACTCATTACTTAAGGGGGACACAATGAAACGTCAGGCAATTTCGGTTTTGTCACTATTTGTATTTGCGGGCTGTAAGCCATCGGTCAGTGAAGGACGTCTTGCGTCCCTTGATAACTTTGCTGGAACGGGCAACAAAAAAATTAACATTTGTTCAGGTAATGCTCGTACGAGCACCGTACTTCCCTTCATAGAGATGTCCGCAGATTCTACTGATGATCAAAAAGCCGCTGATCTGATCAAAGACGCAACGTTACACGCTCTGTCAGCGGTGCCAGATCAAATCATGACACTGTTCGCCTCCCAGGATAAAAGTGTCATTCGTATCAGTAACGATGTAGAAACTTTTTGTAAAAAACAATTATCTGGTGTTGATCATTTCTATGCAGGAGAAGGTGGAAC
>JBAXLR010000084.1:0-12299 GCA_037134655.1 bacterium
GTAAGGATCAGCCATTGGTGCCGGTGCATATGGGGCTGGAGTTGGCGGATAGGCGTACGGATTTGGTGGCGCCATGTAACCGCCATATGGTGCAGCTGGATAGGCGGGCACGCCGTATGGTTGCATCGGCGCATACATTGGATAGGCGGGATACGGAGAAGGGGCATATTGGGGCGGCATAGGGTATCCAGTCGGTGGTTGAGCATAGCCGGGTTGAGCATAGCCTTGCTGAGGCATGACAGGTTGCGCGGGGGCTGGTGGTGGTGTCACTACCTGTGGCACGGGTGCTGCTGGAGGTGCTACGCTAAAAGATTGATTGTCCATTGGATCATCGCCAAATAAGTCATTTTTATTTGCTGATGGTTTCTTACTGCTGACCGCCTTTGGTTGGCCAGGTAACGGAATTTTTGCTTGAGTAAGAGGTGCAACTCTTGGGGCAGGTTTTGGTGCGATTATGATTTTTTCCAGATTCACGTTTACGAGACTTGAGGTCAGCGGTTGCAGCTTCACTTTGATGGCTTTTGGTTTAAAGCCATTTGCGGCGACTTCAAGAATCACGGTTCCTGGAGGCACTTCCAACTCTTGGCCTGCCGAGCCATAGTTAATTCCATCGATACTTACTGCGGCAGATGGAACATTGCTAACAACTTTCAGAAGCGTGCGTTTAGATTTTTGTCGGCTTATAGCAGGAACACTCGACTGATTTTGCCGCGGTAAGCTTTGTCCCTTATTCCTGGTGTTGCGAGGAATGCCACGATTGGCCGAGGCTACCGCTCTACTGTTATTGGCCTGATTAAATAAGCTAATTACGGATTCATCTAAGACTTCGTTCGGGCTAAGCTTGACGCTCGGAGAGTTCGATTTAGCCAAGCGGAAGGCCTTTAATGCTGAATTCTTATCGCCTGACATGTAATGGGCAACACCCAAGTATTTGTAAGTTTCCGCAAGTTCTTGCCCCGGTCGCGACTTTTTGACTGCGGCAGAAAGCTGGTTTTTTGCTGTTTTAAAGTCATTTTTCATCAGGGACGATCGACCAGCCTTCCAGGCTTGAGAGAATGCCATCTCGGGCGCAGCTAGGAACAATAGGAAAAGACAAGCCAATGCCTGCACTTTTCTAAGTGCAGATCGGCTGATTATTTTATTATTCCTCACACAAAACATTCGCTTTAAACCTTTATGTTCAGTCGCTTACCTCTTTAAAGTCGACACTGAATGTTAACTGCTGCACATTGCCCGAAAAATCTAAGCGTCTTCTTCTAATCTCACCCTTACGATTCATGGTGACTTCGTAAATTCCCCGATCGAGTGGAATGGTTTTTGATGATTGCGAAAGGGAAATGGTCTGTTTTGCGTTTGTCTCTATATTAATAATGGTGACCTCGACCGGTGGAAGGTTAGTGGTCAAAGTTAATTTATAAAGGATAGATGGCGGCGTTGTGGCCGCTCCTCTGTTTAATACATAGGGCCCAAATTTTTGTTTATCAGCCGTAGACACTACAATGTTTTCAATTTTTGTGGCAAAGCCTGCTCGCCTGAGTTCTATTCTGTTTTTGCCCGATTCGACATCAATCCATTCGCTTGTGGATCCATTGTTATTAGTTGTGCCAAATCTCCTGCCGTTAACAAACAGTTCTGCTGCAGGGGCGCTGGCGATGCTGATTTGAACTTTTTTGGACTCCTGGCTTTTTTCTATTATTTTCTCTGCTGGCCGGGTCTTTGTTTTCTGTGTAGTTGGCGCCACATCCAAGTCTTCATTGGCATTAATTTTTGTCGGAAGCAAATCTGTCTTTTTTGGAGTTTTCTTAGGCGGCAATATCTCGGCATTTTCACTCGAGTCAGTTGTAACTGTTGTGACACTATTTACGAGAACTCGATTATCTTGGGCCCCAGGCTTTGTTGAATCTGAAGTTATCTTCGTGGCGACGATCTTTGACGGCTTAGCTGGATTAGTATTGCGCAAAGGTCGATTTTCGGTGCCAGAGATATTTCGGTTGTGCCCAGATTCGATTGGGAGTTTATCTTTATTCTGCAATTTAATTTTTGTCTTTTCTGCATACTTTGGCAAAGGTTCGGCTGGGGTTGCTGTTGTCTTACTGGTCTCTTTGTCTAGATTTTGTGCGACACTCGGTGTTACAGGAGGTCTATTTTCGGGTTTGATTTTTGTTTGAGTTTTCACAGTGGTTTTTGCAGCAGACTTGGACGATGGTTGTTTTGATTTTTCAATCAAGGAAATCCAATGTGATGGATTAAGAGTTTCTTTGCGATTGCCAAACCAGAGAATCCCAGCACAAGAAAGCAAAAGAATTGCTAACACAAGCTTGGCAAAGGAGCCTGATGAGCTTTCTGGATAATAAGTTTCTTTAACTACATAGCGAACAGGCTTTTGGTTGCGCTTAGGGGTCGCTGGGAGCATCCTTGATACGGGGCGAACCTCCCTGTTTTGATATTGATTTAAATTGCGATGACTAACCTGCGGTTGACGTTGTTGTAGGTTTGCTCTTTTGGGTTCGTTCATAGGGGGCGGAGTGATTTTTTGAGAGGCTTTGACTGGGTATTGGCCAAATTTACTGCCCGATGCCAATCGTGTTGCCTCCATGGGGCGTTGTTGATGACGCCTTTCAGGAAGATGGGCCGAAATGAGTTCAGGCGTCAGCTGACGTTTTGTAAAATGTGGTACTGAGCGAGGAGGCAACAAGTGATCCTTACGCTGAGCTCCCGTTGGTAGATTGGCACTTGACATATCCGGACGGGGGATAGGCGAGTTGATTGCTTCGTTATTCCAATGCCCCAACGCGGTTCGCTGGTTACTATCGATTAACACAGTGGCTTCTTGCTTCACTTGGGAAACTTTGAGAATTCGCGCCAATCTGTCGCCGTAGGCTTTGGGGTCTTTGAAGCATCTTTCAAGCTCTTGCATGCTGCTTTCCAGCCCCATGGACTGAAGCATAGAATCGATTTTATCGCCGACAACTTCGATCGATTGTGGACGGTTTTCTGGGATGAGTGCTAGGCACTGAACGATACATTGATCAAGCGCATCCGGAATACCAGCCATAATAAATTTTGGGTGCGCAAAGTCTCCGTTAAGAATTCGCATAGCGATATCTGCTGTGGATGAACCCGTAAAAGGTAGTTTCCCAGTAATTAACTCATAAAAAAGTACCCCAAGGCTGTAGATGTCGCTGCGGTTATCAACATCGCGACCACGGACTTGTTCTGGTGACATGTAGCTTGGTGATCCCATGAAAATACCAGTTTGAGTCATGTTGGTAATTCGTTGAATTTTGGCAATTCCAAAATCCATTAACTTTACTGTGCCTTGATGGGTGATCATGACATTTTCGGGTTTGACATCGCGATGGACGACGCCATGCTCATGAGCACTACCAAGAGCACGACAGATCTCCCGCACGATTGATGCGGCGATGGCTGGGTGGAGCCAGCCGCTAGGGGTTGTTTCAAGGATCTGTGCTAGGTTTCGTCCATGGATCAATTCGGTCACGATCCATAACTGTCTGGACTCCTCGCCAGAGAAGTCGTAGATTTTTAGAATGTTAGGATGATCGAACGATGAGATTGCGCGCGCTTCATGTTGGAATCTAATTCTTATTTCATCGTGGTGCTCATAGCGTTCGCGTAATATTTTAATCGCAACATCACGGCCAAGCTTTTCATCCACGGCAAGATGGACGACGGCCATTCCGCCTTCGCCAATTTTTCGAAGCACGCGATAACGATTACCGATGAGTTGCCCACTCATGCAAATTTTTCCTCTGCCAAGATCGACAAAAACACAGTTTTATTCACGATTTGTATCGGTTATGGCGCGCCAAACATTAAGGGGTGATGTGAGAAAATCATAGGCTGTTAAGATGCCGGTCAACGACAAACTTTCCAGCCCCTTAATTGCTGGTTTTTTTGTAGATTTTTGCGATTCACTCAAGGATCATGTGGCAAAATGTCATGAAAGCTCGAAAATCGCTTCTGTGGGCTGTAAAAACGAAGATTGCTTACGCGACTTGTATAAACACAGGCGAAGCTTTCTATCTGGTAGGCAAACCGGCTTCTTTCTAGGCCAACTTTCATGAGTTCGCCCCACTTGGGGTGCACTGCCGCCTCTTTTTGCGCTAACAGGTCTTTTATCTCATTGTCTAAATTTGCGATAACCGGTGATTTTTCATCTATTTTTGATGCAAATTTGTCGCGTTCCTTCTCCAGATGGTGTGCCTTTTTTGTGTCGTTTTCCCGCATTGCGACTTTGATGTGCCGCTGAACAGACATGAGTTTGGACCTGGTTTTTTGAATTTCCTCATCCAAGGCTTCTCGCTCATTTATTTTTTGCTGGATTTCAGCAAAAAGTGTTTTGGTCCTTTCAAGGAATTCGAGCTCGTGCTCCAGCTCTTCAACAACGAGCAATGTGCGCCAATTAAGCTTGCCTTTGGACTGCATAATGTCGCCAAAGATATGGTCGCCGACATATAAGATTTCATCGCCTTTAAACTTGGTCACCTTTTGAAACAATGCGGCATTACCACTCTGATAAACACGTCGAGCGTCCAAATTGCCCGAATGAGTTTTGAGCAGGCCGGAGTCAGTCATGACTTCCAAAAAAGGCTGAGAACCAGTAAAGAAACCGGGTTTCCCTGAAGCTACAATGGTGTAGTCAAAATAGTCTCGCCAGCTAGGGAATTCTTCGTGTTCATTATTTAAAATGTGACTCATCATAACGTTGGTGTAGTCCCAACCTGAATTCGTGAGCAGAAAAAGCGACTTTCCGCCATCCACAAGGCGCATAAGAGCAGTGGCAAGATGCTTATCCTTACGCAGGTATTGGTCTGGATTCGCCATTACGAGGTTTTTTATGCTGCCGTCTGCGTGACTTAGGTCGATAAATCGACGCAAATCGCTATAGACCTCACGATAAGATTTTTTAATCTTATTGGGGTTAGCATCCATGAAGTCGACGATTTCAACGAACAGTTGGACTTCACTCAAGGCGAAAAAAGTGTCCACGCTCAAAAACTCTTGAGCTTTAAAGGACTCGCTGTTGTAGAGGCGGTGCCGAGTATCTTTGTCGAGAAGTCGAGTACCGTGGAACGCCGTCTTGACGTATTTGTGTCCGTCAACTTTAAGCAGATTTCCCCGTTCCATATCAACAAGTAAGCCGCGAATTAGAAAATTAGGCTTGAATTCAAGCTCAGCGAGCTGCTCGGGGTAGCCGGACTCAATGAATTTTTTCAAGGTTTCTCGGAATGCAAGGGACTCGAAAGCCTCACGATTGTACATCAGGAGGGTGTGGTCCATATCAAAACCGATCGCCTTAATACGCTCCATATTGAGTGAGCGGTTCACGTACATGCGCTGCCATTTTTCCAATTTGCTGTAGGGGCTTGCCACAATAATCCTTCGGTGATTAGCGTAGTTTATTGAAATTTTGGGATGTCAAAAACTTCAGACCGACCTGCACACGCAGCATGCCCTCAAGGTCAAGAAATTTTCGATTGTAAACAACCTCCGCCTGAGCGGTTGTCCAAATTTTACCGTCTATGGTGACCCGAACGTTGGGGAGAATAACGCCTGGGTTGAACGGTTTGGTTGGATGATTGATTCGCAAAGAAAGGCCGGTGGCACTCATGTCCATGACGTGTCGCTTGAGTAAAGTGCGGTCATCAAAAGGGTTCGAAATTTCAGCTACAACCTTTTCGTCAGGAGTGAACATAAAGCGTTCTGACTGGCGGGTATCTTCGACTACGGAGTTCTCTTGAACTTCAAATGCCATATATGTCCCGCGGGGAGAGACTTTGGTGGATTGTAACCTTAGCATTTTGCACTGTAGAAAAAACTTACTGCCGGCGGAGAACTTGGCAATGAATTCCGGCCGAACTTTGTTTTCAATAACGATCGTGTTGTCACTCAGCTCGCGGATGAGGGTCTGAAACGCGACATCAATTCCAGAGCTTGAGATAAAGACTGGCGTTTTCTCCCTCTTGCACTCCTGCAAGATAGGTTCAACGCCGCTAGGATTTGTCATTCATCCGTATCCTTTGTAAACGCCGCATCCGCAAAGCGCTCAGTCATTCTTGTCACGCGAACGGTGCCAGGAAAAGACCAACTGACTCCGCCTGAGTATGCTGTTTCGCTATTTGAAAATACTTTTTGGTTACTTTTATTTTCAACCATGAGTGCCTGAAACTGAAGCCTTAAATTTGTTGATTTGTCATAGTATACAGTAACTTGAGCCATCTGACCAGCATCCCGTCTAACGCAATAGACTCTGGCGTTTTCGTCAGAGTTAGGACTTGTGGGCGGTGCATTTCTGCAGTTTTCAGTTCGAACATGTGGAAGCTTATATTTGTCTTGATACATGCCGAGGACGAGGCTCGCGCCAAAGCCTTTAAACATGGCGTAGTTTACGCCAAGAAGTCCGCCAGTTCTGGAGTTGTCAAGCCAGTAGTCGTTAAAAATAAATTCGTATTGAAAATAATCAAAATTCAGATTGAGATTTTTATTTGTTAAATCAATGGCATGCGAAACGGTAAAACTAATGGCTGGATCGCCTGCAGCTATATTTAGATCATAGGTCTTATTGCTGTGTTCGCTGCTTTGGCGGTGTATTTCCTTTTTGAGGTATAAAGATAACATCGATCTTGATGACTCATTCCACGTCCATCCTACCCAAGGAATAAAGAGTTGCACGTCACGATTAGGCGTTACGACTTTGAGGCTCGATTCATCGGGGCTGGGAAAAAAACTGCTGCCAACCCTTGAAAATTCTATTCTGGCGTAGGCTCCGGCAAATAGTGAGGGCGAAAACTGCTTTCTTACGTCGCCGAAGAATTGATGGGAGCGCTCCATGAGGTCGCCGCGGATGGGGAACGCCTCCAGACTAAAGCTTTCACCAAAAAATGCTTGTAGGGTTTCAGGCTGAATAAGCCAATCCTGCTTATAAGTGTATCCTGCAAAAGAGATCGCTCCTTGCTGGCGAATGGGACCGACGCCAATGGAGGATTTTGTTCTAAGAGAGTAAGCACTGCTATTTTTTTCTTCCAGATTACCTATTTCCTTAACTGGCTGGTACCCTTGTGACTCTTGTCCAAGGGAATCGATTTGTAGTCGCCAAAAATGTGGAGTCTTAAATAGGGAAAAAGGATGATATTTAAATATGGTCAATTCAGGGTCAGGTCGCTCGAAACCTTTTAAATCACTCATTTTTTTCTCGGAACCAACGGCTTTTAATAGGTCTTTGACGACTGCTGCGTCTGGTCCGCGGGGGAATTTTTGAAGATATGTCGTCAGCCACTGTTTAGCCTTGGCGTCATCTCTAGATCGGTAATGATGGATAGCCAGTTCGTAGGTAGCGCGGGCCCCGAATTCATCAGCCCAATGGGTTGCGTATTCCCAGTATTTAACCGCGCCATTGTCTCCGAAGAGTACCGCGATACACATACCCTGGTAAAAAAAATTAAAGGATCTCGACGGTGAATTTTTTTGTATTCTCTGGAGCGTCGACAGGGCGGTTTTGACCTGACCTGAATGATAATAGGCTGCAGCCAGTTGATTCCATGCTTGATAGTCATTTGGGACGGCCCTTAGATGCCGTCTGTAAAGCAATATAGCCTTGTCCCAAGAGGCTTTGGCAAACTCAGACTGAGCCTGAGAGAGCGTCGATGATCGAGCCCCGGCAGAATCTGGCGCACTTTTTGCCTCGTTGTCACAGAACTGCCAGCAGGATAGCATCACTGTGAGCAAAAACTTTATGGAACGGCTAGCACGAATGGGCAACCCCCTTGAAAATTCTTTTACTGCACGGCCGCCTTTGGCGGGCGTTGATGTATCGGTGGCTGGTATTCACCTTTCAGGGCCTAACGCCAAAAAGTCGGCAATAGTGGTTTTGTCTTATAACCAAGCTGAGTCCAAATTCGTGTCAGTATATGAGAAGATCGGCTCAGTTGGCAGCTTATTTTCTGACGAGCGTATCATAGAGATCTTAAGACTTGTTTCTAATTTGCAACAGGTGTTCGTGGACTGCCCTACAACTGAGCCACCCTGCGTAAAATGTGAGCGTCCAGTCTGTCCAGGGGTTCTCAGGTGCGATGATGTTGCTGTCGGCATGATGCTCGCAATCAATCAAAAGCGGGGCCGCAAAGGTGCCCATAAGTTGCGCCCTTTAAATCCGCAAAACATGCGACTCTGGGATGCCATGTATGGGCGAGGGGACGAGTTTGGCAACATGGAACCTAGTTATAGTGCGAATTTGGCTCCCTTGGTGGTGCGGGCTCGCACCCTTCAACGTCGCCTTCGTTCGGAAATGCCTGAGATCCAGCTTCGCGAAACACATATTCCATTTTTACTGCGCCAGATGGAAGGGATCCTTGGCAAGACTGCTTGGGCGGCAGGTTATCGTGGTTTTGAGCAGGGTATACGCACCCGTTGCGAGATCTTAACGCAGATTGCGAGTTCGATACCACCCAATGAATTTTCCAGTTTGAGAATCAAAATAGCGCCCGATGATATTGAGGAGCTGGCCAGCAGTGTCGAAGTGTTTCAGGCATTCATGGCCGCAGCGATGGCGAGCTGGTCGGCCCGGGGTTTGTCGCGCGTTCCCACGCAGTACTTTTCGGAGAATGCTGGATGGGTCGAGCTGCTAGATCTCAATCAAAATTATAGTCGTGATAAGTAGTTTAGGCCCTCTTTGATTGTTGCAAGATCTTTGCAGTAGGCAAATCGGACAAGGAACTGACGCGACCTTACGGATGAAGGTGTCTCGTAGAAAACGCTGGTGGGTATCACTGCCACCTTCTTAAACTCAGTCAACCACATGGAAAATTCGTAATCTGGCAACGTTGAAACATGGCTATAGTCAGCCACGACAAAATACGTTCCTTGAGGGACTCTAAATTTGTAGCCAAGTTTTTGGAGACCGTTACACAAGGTGTCGCGGCGCTCAGTATATTCTTGGCGCAATCTTTTGTAATAATCATTGCCAAATTCGAGCGCCCGGCACATGCCGACTTGTAGAGGCGTCGCACTGCAGAAAACCGTAAACTGATGAACGCCTCGCAATTCGTCGGTCAACCGCTTTGGCGCGAACGCGTAACCAACTTTCCAGCCGGTGAAACTGAATGTTTTAGCCGTGCTGGAAATAACAACGGTTCTTTCCCTCATTCCTGGCAAAGACGCTAGCGTCACATGTTCTAAACCGTCGTACACAAGGGAATCGTAAACCTCGTCGGTGATAACCAATAAATCGTTTTTTCGTGCGAAATTAGCCAAAATCTCTAACTCAGATCGAGAAAATACCCGACCGGTTGGGTTGTGTGGCGTATTGATTAGAATGGCTTTGGTGTTTTTAGTAAGCTTGGCGTCCAGGTCCTCAGCGCCGAATGTCCAGTCAGGAGTTTTTAGTTGCACTTCCACTAGTTTGGCACCGGCGGAGAACGCGCCTGCCGGATAGCAATCAAAAAACGGCGCAAAAGTGATGATCTCGTCATGGGGCTTAAAGAAAGCCTGGAAAGAGCAAAAAAGAGCTTCGGTTGCGCCTGAAAACACAGTGACTTCATGCTCGGCGTCGTAATTAAGCCCGGACGTCTCCCGCATTCTGTCGGCAAGGAGTTGTCGTAAACGTGGCAGGCCAGCAGAGGGTGCGTATTGGTTCGAATTGCCGCGAATGGCCGTGATGGCCGCCTCTTTTATCTCATCGGGGCCATCAAAATTTGGGAATCCTTGAGCGAGGTTTACGGCTCCATATTTGTTAGCCGCCTGGGTCATCAGGCTGAAAATAGACGTACCGAAAGCACTCCATCCGTGCGGTATCTCTGGCATGAAGCCTCCAAATTGAAAAAACAACAAACTAGCAAGATGCTCTTATGTCTATACACCAACCAAAGTCAGTTTGGCCATGCCTCAGATTTTACAGATTTAAGACCTGCGTAAAATTAAGCTTTCCCTGAAATGTCCGATACATAAGGCGACTTGCAGTGTGTCACCTTTGGGGGAAAACTTGATGCGGGTTCGCATGTCGGGCGCTACGGATATTGGTCGAAAAAGAAAAGGCAACCAGGACAGCATATTTTTTGACGAGTCCCATGGTATGGGTGTCGTCGCAGATGGGATTGGTGGGCGCAAAGGCGGCGAGATTGCTTCCTCAATCGCTGTTAATTCCATGAAACGATCGTTTCAGGCCGCAGATGCAATCAGGCATGGTGAGGTCAACAGCTTTTTAATCAGCTCCATTGATCAATTGAACGAAGATATTCTCTCCCGAGGGCAAGCCGAGCCTGAAATAGCAGGAATGGGCACGACGCTCAATTGCCTCGCATTCGTTGGTGATAGGCTGCATCTGGCGCATATTGGGGACAGCCGCACCTACCTCTATCAGGACGGGCAAATTTTTCAGTTAACCATCGATCATAATGTTGGAACCTTCGCCGAGCGCGGATGGTTAAAGCCGCACCAAGTGATGCCTGGAGCGCGTGATGAAGCTCTTGTGAAAGGACTTGGACTTGGCCCGTCATGCGAGGTGGATATTTACGAGATTCAACTTAAGGTTGGCCAGATATATATCACCTGTTCAGATGGTCTTAGCGGCATGATTTCAGATCAAGAGATAGCGAATATTGTTCGAAAGAACCACGGCAAGCTGGATACGCTGCCAAAGCTATTAATCGACGCTGCAAATGCTGCAGGCGGTCGCGACAATATCACCGTTCTTCTCAGCGAAGTCAGGAGGGCATAGTGTCGCAGCCACGTTATTTTCTAGTTAGACGTGAGGCGAGGGAATTCATTGGCCCGATGACCATTGATGAATTCAAACAACGGTTCGATCGCCTTGAATTTGGTATGCAAGATGAAGTTTCAGGCCACTGTGGCCCCTGGGTGGTCCTAGACCATCGCGATGACATGTTGAAACACTACCCTGAAATAGCGCGTGTTTTTGGTGAGAACCTACCGCTATCTTGGCGGGAGACTACTGGACATGCAAAAGTTATCTCGCGGAAAGACACTAGGAAGGATAAGAAGAACGAGCTGGAGCAACAAAAAAAAGCTAGAACAGATTTTCATCGTTATATGGAGCTTCGCAAGCGGCAAGCCGTCGCGCGGACGAGAATGGCGTTGTTGACGGTAGTGGTGTCATTGGTTATCGGGGCGTGGATTGTTTTGAATAAAGATGAAACGCCTGAAATCAACGAAATTCAAGTACTCGCCCAAAAAAGTGATCCGACTGAGTTCTTAAACGTTATGGGCGTTAAAGTAATTCCTCAGGCCGCCCGCCTATCAAAATCACAGAAAATGCAACCTGTGTGGCTTCCATATTTGCGAATGTATGCCTTTTACACCACAGGCTCTATTGAAGGTGTGTCGCAAAAATTACTTAGAGGCGATGTCTACCCAGCGCTGCCAACGGATTGTTCTGTAGATTTTTGGAAACGGAAATGGCGTGAGAATGTAAATTCCACCCTTATGTTTATTCAAGGCACTTCGATGCAGAAAAATCCGTGGACAAAATTGCTAAGTATTGATCCAGACTGGGTGCGCAGGAGGCCGTCAAAGGGTTGGTCTCGGCCTAGAAGCTATATTGAAGGATGTCTAATGACAGCTCACACGGCGATGCGGTCTATGTCTTCAGAGAAGAATAGTGACAATAGCGAATTCATCAGCATGGAAGTCTCCAGTAGTATATTGGCCAGATTGAGGTTCCAACTAGATGCGATCAATGGCAATCGCACAAACGTCCCAGGTGGTTTGACGGGATTGTTGGCGCAGCTCACATGTTTTGAGACACAGGCAGTCCTCGTTGATTTGGAACAATGCAGGCGCAGTTTTGACCAACAATTCAAACCATTATTTGACGAACGATATGCATTAGCGGTGCTAAGGCTCGTTAGTATGGCGAGAAATCCCGGTTTAGAAAAGAGCTTAACGGCAGTCGTCGCCAATACTTTGCCAAGAATGGTAACAGAAGATTTTATGGGGCGGCTTGATATGGCGCCTGAAATAAAATTGATGGGTTACCTCAATTCGTATGGTGATGTTGAGCAAGCTCTGGTGAGAATTGGAGAGGAATACCCAGAGATGAGTTTTAGACCTATTTAATTTTCGCCAAGACGGTGATTGTCAGGAAGTTTTTGTAATGCGAACTAGGATGGTTCTAAAGTTTATTTTCCTGATCAATTCGCGGTGCTGCCGTTGGGTTTTAGTTCTTGGCATGTCCATGCTGGCGGTTTGTCCTGAATTATTCGGTGCGGACGCAGCCGCTGTCAGATCGAAGGCAAAAACGATAAAAAACGCCCAGAAGCAAC
>JBAXLR010000085.1:0-12244 GCA_037134655.1 bacterium
CATTTGTTTAATGAGACCAAGGCCTTCCCTGGCTATCAGTTAACAATTGATCTTAGTTCGACGGGACGGGCGAAGGTTGCTCCAGACGTCTTAATAATCCTAAGTACTTCAGTTAGGGCAGCGATTCCTGAAGCGTCATCGTCGGCGCCTGGAGCGTTTTGGTTATCGGTAGGATTAATTGAGTCAAGGTGAGCGCCAAGGATAATTGTTTTAGCAGTCGTATCGGTGCCTGGAATTTTTAAAAGCACGCTTTTTTGCGTGTAATCTGTGTGGGAGACTTTTGTGATGCTCGCCCCACTTGGCAATAGGGGCTGCCAAAGGGATTCGACGGAAGAAGATGCGTCTGATGAGCTGGCAGAGTGGTGTCGTGTTCCCAAATTCTCTAAGGCTTCGACCGTGCTTTGCAGATTCGCGGCAGTGACGCTACTGAGAAGTTCGCTTACGGCCTGAGATTTGATGCTGGTCGCGATTGCAGGGGAGGCCGCATCAGACAATGAAATATTAGTTAGGGCAGGATTAAAGCGTTCGATCGCTCCACAAAGACCAATATCTTGGTGCGCCAGCAGCGCTAATTGATCGACTTCTTCAGAGGAATCAAGGCTAACTAAAGCACGGCCAACGCCCGAGACCATAGAGCTGTAGTAGGCGATCAGGCCTTCTTTTTGCTCTAAGCTTGCACCGAATTTAGAACCAGGCGTAAAACTAACCATAACCAAACTGCTTGTTTTAGTCTCAAGCAGATCAAAGTTTTGTGCAATACTAAATTCCCTGCCACCCAAAGACCACGACCCAGCACCAAAGCGAACAAAAACCACAGCCATGGGACTACTAGCGCCCAACAGACCCTGCAAAATCAGAAACAACGCAATATTAACTGTACTATTCGCTCTCCGTGTCATGGGACTTCAAACCCCCAACCCTCGGATTCGTAATCTGAGGCCCCATCCCAATTTGTAGGTAATCCATCAACTTTGGTGGATGAAGCAGTAATTTTGGGTTTACCACATGTGACAAGACCTGCCGTAGGCAAAGTGATACCCGCCAAAACCAGCAAAGCTATCCGGAGACGACCTAATCTGTTCAAAGCTGCGATCCCTTTCAATAGACCGTCAAATGACTAAATTTTGAATAGGGGAAGTATACCAAATTTCTGTTATCTTGGACAAAATCCGCTAGTTAGAATATCATTTTGACCATCCATAATGAGACCATCCCTAAACTTTGATGTGATTCCTTAAAATCACCGGGAGATGACGCTGTGAGTGATTGGAGTAACGAGCCAACGCAGGTAGAGCCTCGGAAAAATTTTTTATTCCGCTGGATGGGAAATATCGCAAGGTGGTTACGCAATTTTTTTGCCCTGGTTGGTTTTCTATCCTTATTGCTGCCCGTGATATTAGTTTGGTCACTACTCAATCTGGGTGAATCTGATAGAGCAGGAAGAGCCGGCAGTAAGGAATCTAATAAACCCTTCTCCCTATGGATCAGGCTAGATGGGGCCATTGCAGAGCATGAACCTGAAATGGGGGAGGCGCTTTTTCGTCAGCTTTTTGCTCAAGAAGAGGGGCTCTACATACCTAATGTCAGGTCTGCCTTACGGAGCGCCGCGGATGATAAACTGGTTAAAGACCTTAACCTAGTTATTGATGGCCTTTCTGGCAGCCCTGCCGATATAGAGGAATTGCACAACATCTTAGTCGACTTTAAAGCGAGCGGTAAGCCTGTGACCAGCTGGGTGGCCCACATGGATAACGCGGCCCTACTCATTTCAAGCTCAAGCGATAAAGTTAATCTAAATCCAGTGTCAGACGTTTCGCTGCCTGGCCCTGCATTTTCTAGCACCTATTTCGGTGATGCGTTACGTCGGCTCGGGGTAGAGATGCAGATCATCCGCACCGGGAAATTTAAAAACGTTTTTGAGCCCTTTATCAGTAATGAGCCCAGCACTGAGAGCCGGGAGGCGCTTAGTGCCGTCGAGCGAAGCATGCGCGAGCAAATGGTCAAGCTAATTGCCCAGGGCAGGAAGAAACAGGATAGCGAGGTATTTCTCTGGCTAAAGGAAAGCTTTTTCACTCCTGCTAAAGCGAAAGAACTTGGTATTGTCGATGAACTTACCTACCTACCACACGTCAATTTTGACTCTGGCGTGGATCGACTCCTCGATGACTATATGGATGACGATTCGCTCTCGGAACGTTTAAAAAGAGGCTATAGTTTGAGACCAGACGAGGGTCTAGGCTTCATCGAGGCGGTTGGTGATATTGTCACTTACGAAGATAGCGAGCGTGCCATTACCCCGGATGCCATGAGTGAAGAGTTGTTCTGGGCCCTTGAAAATAATGACGTTAAGGCCGTAGTTTTAAGAATCGCAAGTCCTGGGGGCCGCGCGGATGTTGCTGACTATATTTGGGATAAAGTTAGGATTTTGAATCAAAAAAAACCGGTGATCGTCAGTATGGGATCGGTTGCAGCGTCTGGTGGCTATTACATCGCCGTTGGGGGAAGCCATATTTTTGCTGATGCATCGACGATTACAGGGTCTATCGGCGTTATCGGCATGTTACCGAATTTGGAAGGCATGCGCGACAAGTGGGGAGTCAGTTTCCACACCGTCACCCAAAGTAATCGCGCCAATATTTTGAGAGGTAAGAAGATGACAGACCAAGATCAGTCATATATGCAAAGCACCGTGGAAGACGTCTACAGGACCTTTAAAAGTCGAGTCGCCGCCGGCAGAAAAATTTCTATGGATAAGATTGAGCAGCTGGCACAGGGGCGAATCTACACCGGTCAACAGGCGAAGGAAAATGGTCTCATTGACGAGATTGGTGATCTTAAAGAAGCTTTTCAATACGCAAAAAAAGTCGCTGGCCTTGACCCGAATAAACTATATCCGATTCACCGCTACGAGCCCCCGAGGCTTTCGGCAGCAGAGTGTTTTAGCAGCCTGAGTAAACTCCGTCGTTGCTTCCGCAAACATGGGAGTTCTCTACGCAGCGCCATAGCTGAGGTTGTTTTTGATACAAAATTAGACCATGTTCGAACACTGAGGCAGGTCAACGATGTGGCAAAAAGAGGCGGCGTGATCGCTGTTTTGCCAATCACGCCGTCACTGTAGATCGTAATCTTTTTACTGTCATTTAATCAGGGAATTCAGTTCCTCGAGGCTTTTTGCGCTTCCCATCGGTGAGGATGGAACGATACCGCCGCCAACAACTTCGATACTGACTTGGTACTTACTTGCATCGTTTATAACGCGCGAATTCATAATACAGCCAAACATTGTGCGACTGCTGTTCATCTTCGCAATGTAGAAGGTGTTCTCTCTTGGAGCGAGAATGCCCGTCTTGATCGGGGTGATGATGCATCTACAGGCCTGCTCGTCTCTGCAGCCAGCTGCTTGTGATGTTTTGACAATGGTGTAGGGGTTGCCCAAAAGACCGCCCACACCAATATTTGCATTCACCGTATCAACGTTTGTCGTGCCGCCAGATCCCCCAACGGTACCAACTTCAACCTTTTCAACTTTGGTGTCGCCATCACCGGTCACCGTATCAATTTTGGGATTTATATCTTTGCATGACCAAATCCCAAAAATAACAAGCCCCACAAACGCGACAGATGTAGTAAATTTCAGCATGCCAACCTCCCAAGTGGTGTGTTATCGGCAAAACAACAGCGCCACTTCAGATTTTTTAAATATATCAATAAATACATTTGTTTAAGACTGCCTATTGACGCTTAAAGAACTCGTCTCCTTGTCAATTATTCATCAGATCAGGCCAAGCCATGCCACTTACTAAGATCGAGAGTTTTTTCCTTTTTAAAAATGCTAGAATACCGCCCAGCGTCGTACAGATTATATAGGAGACTTGAATGGAATTATTTTCCGCAAATTTGTCCCTCAGCTGGTTGGTGCTTGGCTTTATTTTACTTGGTTTGGAGTTATTCAGCGGAACATTCGTTGTTTTATTTTTTGCCTGTGGAGCATTTTTAACAGCCTTGATTGCGTGGCTGGGACTGTTTGACAGTCTTCCCGTTCAAGTTGTTATCTTCGCACTCTTGAGCTGCGGAGGTTTATTCTACTTTCGTGACAAACTTAGGATGGCCTACAAGGGACGAGATGGAGAACTTAAGGGTGATGTGGGCACGGTGATTTATATGGACTCCGATGTTGCTGTGGGGGCACAAACTGAGGTCTCATATCAGGGGGCGCGCTGGATGGCAGTAAACGAATCAGGCAAGCCTCTGACAAAAGGAATGCCGGTTAAGGTAGCCCAGATTGATGGCATAAAATTGGTACTAAAGTAGAACGTTCGATTTAATTTTCATGGAGAGTTTGATCAATGATTGAGTCCCTGATTTTTTTGGGTGTAGTCGCTTTTTTCATTTTCAGAACAGTTCGCATAGTTCCTCAGCAAAGTGCCTTTGTTGTTGAGCGACTAGGGCAGTACCACAGGACGCTTAATGCTGGCATTCATATTGTCGTGCCATTTATCGACTCCATCAGGTATCGCCACAGTCTGAAAGAACTCGTTATCGATGTCCCGGAGCAAATTTGTATCACGAGAGATAACGTTCAAGTGCGCGTTGACGGAGTTTTGTTCATGCGCGTAACCGATGCTGCCAAGGCAAGCTACGGTGTCAGCGACAACGTCGGCGCAGTTATCCAATTGGCACAGACCACCCTTCGAAGCGAAATGGGTAAGCTTGAATTAGATAAATCATTTGAAGAACGAGAGTACATCAATACAAGCGTGGTCCGGGCTATTGACCCCGCGACAGATCCCTGGGGCGTTAAGGTCTTGCGATATGAACTTAAATCCATTCAGCCACCCGCTGAGATTTTGGATGCCATGGAAAAGCAAATGCGCGCTGAACGAGAAAAACGTGCGAAAATTCTTGAGTCCGAAGGTGACCGCGACTCGAAAATTAACCGCGCTGAAGGTAATAAACAGGAAGTTATCAAATCATCAGAAGCCGAAAAACAGCGTCGCATCAATGAAGCAGACGGCCAAGCATCGGCTATTAAAGCCGTGGCAAGTGCCACAGCCGACGGCCTACAGATGGTGGCGGGCTCTTTAGGTAGTCCTGGCGGTAAAGATGCCGCTCAATTGCGGGTTGCTGAGGAATACGTCAAGCAGTTTGGTGCCTTGGCGAAGGCTTCGAACACCATGATTCTTCCTGCCAACTTGACTGACATTTCAGGAGTTATCGCAACCGCAATGACCACGATCAAAACTCAGTCTCAGACTAAGTAACCAACCTTAGGCTAGGGGTTTGCTGGCAACTTGACATGGGGTCCCGGCTGGGTGGCTTATTTACGTTGACCAGAAGCCTGATCACTAACGATTTGATCCATGTCAAGACCGGTGAGCTGCCTTAAGCCACGAATTAAAATCCATACGGCTAGCATCATAACGATCAAACTTGGGATGACGATCACCGGATAACTTAGGGCCGTCATCCTTGCCAGTTGTTCGTTGAACTCAGGCGTTCCCGCAGGTGCCTTTAGGACCCAAATAGCCAGAAAAAAATTAAGAGCTGCAGAAATAACAAATGAAAAGGCTAAGATTAGAGTTGTTTTCATCATCAAGTCAGAAAAACCTTTGCGAGATCCTCTCTGATCAAGTGCAGCCTCGACTTTCGCAGTATTGATGACACGATCATTGTAGAGCATTAGTTTAACAAGAGGTTTTGAAGTCCACAGAGATCCAAGGGTGATCACGGCGATGAGTCCAGGAATACTAGCCTCTTTTGCTGCAAACCAAACCCCGTCCACTTGCAGAAGACCCAACCCACCGGTCAGTAAAATGCTAACAAAACCAAGGATTGAGACGAAATTATGATGTCTCGTAGTGAAAAACTCCCAGGCTCCATAGAGCACGGGCAAGCTCAGTGCGACTAACATGGCATAAAAAGGCCCCAGCTGGTCTGCCGTTGATAACTTATTTAAAATGACCGCTGGAAAGGCGATATTCACGAGTATGTTGATTAAAGGGTTAGGTGGGGACGCATTTTTAGGCGATCCACCAGGGCCTGGGCTACTTAAGCTTTGATTAACTGTAGACATCAACATACTTCCTAAGGTTGAATGCGATTCTATGCCACAAGGCATAAAACATCAACACTGTCGAAACTGAAATGAACAGGAGTACGACCATGGCAAAGAAATCTGCACCAAAAGTAAAAGAATCGTTCAAACTCGTCCAAAAACGTAATGGCCGCTGGGCTGTGAAAGGCACTAACGGTAAGTACATCAATGGTGAAGAGAAAGTAAAAATCCTTGCAACGAAGGGCGTTATCAAGGTCTTGAAGAAAAAAGCAGGCGCTCCAGCTGCGGAAGCACCTGCTGCTGAGTAAGCAGTCATAAAAAAAAATTACGTTTGATAAGTCACCCTTTCAATAAACGACTACCTGAGCCCAACCGGCGAACAGGGGTGTTTTTGGAGGGGTGAAATCATTGTGCTATTTCAAACCGCTTGCGCTCAGCGTTCGAATTCGGCTTGGCTTATCTCTATAACATTCGGTAAATACTGTATTTTTCAGCCTCCAAAAAAGCCCCTAACCACCGCGAAGACCCCTGACCGAAGACTCTTTGGAGACTGGAAGCTATCTTGGCTTCTAAGTAACTTTTTAGAGGAGGTTTTATGAAACGCTCTGTTTGGGGCGCAGCGGGACTTTGCCTTGCGCTCATGGCTTGCGGTCAAGACCCAGCATTCACTGAACAATCTATTGATGGAAGTCTCGGCACAGCCGACGGCGGCACATCTGATGGAAGTGGTCCATCTGATAGAAGCGCCTCATCTGATGGGAGTGGTCCATCTGATAGAAGTGCCTCAGCAGATGCTGAAGGGCTAAAATTAAAAAAATTTTCCTTTGGTAAAAGTGTAACGCCGGTTGTTGCAGATTACTTATTTGTTCTCGACAACTCGGTCTCCATGGTCAAATACGCCCAGAAAGTCGCAAATGGTCTGGCCGCAATTCCGCCAAGTTCATTTCCAGAATCTAGTAAGCTGGCCGTGATGACTACCATGGTGGCCGAAAATCCACTCGCCGCAAGTGTTGTGGCGCATCAAGATATTAATCGTCAAGACTATACGTGTATTGATCGGGAACCAGGATTTTTGGAATTAGTTGACGCTGAGAGTGTTCGACGTTTTCGAAGTTGCAGCGGAGTTAGGAGTGACTACGTCTCCAAATACGCGATCGAAACATGTGAGCAGAAGTGGTTTGATCCGTTTGCCCAAAACGCGGCGGGGCAACGATGCTTTTCCGCTGCCCTACAAAATCCATTTTCACCTTTGGGGTGTGAGGCAGGCCTACTCGCCCTAGAGCAAATTCTAAAAAGGAATGCCAAAAAACCACTTTTCCGGTCATCTGCTGCGGTCAACGTCATATTTGTATCGGACGAACAGGAAGGCTGTAAAACACCGGAAACTCGCGGGCAATTCTCGGATGCCACAAAACTTGTTCAGATGATCAAGGCCAATAGCGGCGCATCGTCCGTAAAGTTTCATGGTGTTATACCTGCTACCGTCTCAGACGGGATTCGGAAATATGCTACAGAAATCAATGCCACAGGCGGTATCGCCATTCCCATCGACCAAGACCGAGCTGACTACCGAGATGTGATACAAAAAATAATCGAAGCCAAATCCGATATCACCTCATCAACCTTTGACTTGGGAGAAGTCGCGCAGGGGATCGTAAATGTCGAGGTCAATGGTACTAGAATTAATGACTTTGAATTTGATGGGCAACGATCTGTCAAAATACCGAACCTTGATGCGGCAAAATCAACGCAAATTGTGATCCAATATTACTAGAGGAATTTTTTAGGGCTTTTGACTGTCAAGCCAGGCTTTGACATCACTGATTTGGGTGACGCTCAGTACACCTTTGAAAGCTGGCATTGTTCGCTTGCCATTCATAACCGCTGCCCAAAACGTAGCGTCAGTGATTGACCGAGCGCGAAGCACTGGGCCGACTTTACCTTCGCCCTTATTACCGTGACACGCTGCGCAATGGCTTTTAAAGATGGATTGACCTTTTGCTGAATTCCCGATCCTCATGACACTTGGCGCAACAAAAAGGGAAGGATTGGATGATAGCTCAACTGTTTTTGAATCATCTGCTGGAGTGCCCGGAGGATACTTATTTGCATAAAATGCCGCAATTTTTTCATAGTCCGCATCGGCAAGAACTAAGCCATAATCAGACATTTTTTTGGCCGTTTTAAGCCACTCTTGCTTTGATAAACGCTGGCCTTCTGCAATGCCAAGACTATGACATGTCTGACAGTGGCGCGCAGCCAAAGTCCCGCCTTCGGCGAGGAGACTTCCCGCCGCATCAGCCTTGAAATCGAGTTTATCCACAGCATTGTAGAGATAGCCTTTTGGATTCCACTCCTGCGTTAAGGGTTGACTATAACCCGATGAATCTGTTGCCCGGGCAAGCAGATTATAGGTTTTTCCTTCAATGGCAGTCATGTCAAATTCGAACTCCTGCCATGCTCGATCTTTGAGTTTACTTAACCTTGTAGGCTGCCAACTTTTACCTTCATCCAATGAAATATCAACCCGCGCGATATGCCCTTTGCCCGTGAATGCTTTACCACGAACCTGGACCTGGCCCGGGACAACCTTCGCTCCGGCCCAAGGCGTTGTGAAAATCGTTTGTGTGAGGATATATTCCACGGGCTTGCCGTTTTTTACCGGATCCCAAGCTTCACCTGGCTTAACGGGTTTATCAGGCATACGGTAAGCTTTTTTGGCATACATGCGCTCATCAGCAGTCTTTGAAAAGGTCATTTTGTTGACCCATTTAACCCAGTTTTGACCGTAAATACCGGGCAACACTAGGCGCACAGGCCCACCGTGAGCTATGGGAATGGATTGGCGGTTCATGTCCCAAGCCAGAATAGCATTTGTCTCTTTCAGCATACTTAAAGGAATGGACCGCACAAACTTGGTATCACTTTTCATGACGGGTTCATCAAAACCTTCAACGGTGACATAGACCGCATCATTTTTGACTTTTAGATCCTGTAATATTGTCGACAGTGGAACACCAGTCCACTCGGCATTACCAACCGCACCGCGTTTCCATTGAATACCGCTCACCTGCGGACTGAATAACCCACGCCCATTACCCGAACACTCCAAGACGGCGTGGAACGAAACCGATTTTCTGCGTTTGAGCTCTTTTAATGATATTTTCCTGGGCTTACCGAGAAGGCCTGTAAATTCAATGGTCCATGAATCATCCACCTTGATCGGGAAAACGTTGTGATGGCTTCGGATGAAGAAACCCTCCAAGGGAGTCTCCCATGGCTCAAGTGCTTCTTGGGTGCTTTCGGCAAGTAATGGCCTGGCATTGCGCTCAATCAGAAGGCTATCGCCTAGCAACTCAGCTGCTGGAATACTTAAGGCAAGGCTCGTCCAAAGTAGCAACTTACTATGGGGATACCCTAAGCCCACACGACCACCTTTCTGTATTTTCCTCATTGGAGCAATTGAATGATTGGCTTCAGAGTCTCATTCAAGCTTGTCTCGGCGTGATCGCCAGCCACTTTCAGCTCAGCTGATATACCCTGACTAACGGAGTCACTGATAAAGCTTTTTTGAATGGCCTCGATTGGATTAAGAGGACGCAGGTTCCTTTTGGTATCGACAACTTTCCAACCCCACGTTTGAGTTCGCATAATAAGCGGAACTTCTGAGCCAGGGCCATTAACTGTCATCTGAGCGATATCAACCGCTAGTGAGTTAACCAAAATTTTGAACTCGTGAAGGCTCAAAGTTCCCGCCAAAAAATTCCATAACCATCCCGCGTTAAGACGAGCATAGATCGTCGGAACTTTATCCGCACGATTGAGACAGTCATTACCGATACAACTGTCAGCTGCCAGACTATCTTTTTGTGCAAAACCAAAGTTCAAGTTAACAATTGGTGCTGGCCTCGGTCTTACGCTTACATCTTTCGGAGTGTAAGTCCTGTCAAAGGCAGCCTGAAAAACACCGAAGGTTTCGCCAGTTGGGGCGTATTTCATTGATTCAATAACAAAATCACCCGCGTCCCTTGACGGTGCTTGGAAGCCCAACGGCTTCATGGACACACTCACACGGGTCGAAATTGCGCGCTCACGATTAATGGCTATTGACGCTTGGAGATGTATTGGGAACCAAGCATTGGGGTTCTGCTGCGCCATCAGCTTCAAAAAATCCTTCGTCTCATCCACCAATGTCGCCTTGCCACCGGGGATGTCCTCAAGTCGTGCGATTTGAAGCCCGGTCACTTTGGACGCCATTTGAATGCCAAAAGGATTACGGTCGGAACTCTTTGCCGATGGCAAATCTGCAAGAAACATCTTCAAAAGTATACTCATGGCATTACTTTGAAAGGTGCTAGATTGCGCTGAAAATTGTCTCCTGGTCCAAAACAAATCAATCGTTGATAGTTTTGAATCAGTAGTTGGAGACTTAATGGATGGATAAGCAAGGCTCAGCCTGTCAGCCATATCTATATCTGACTGTTTCAAAAAACTGGACATGACACCGATAGGGCCCTTGGAGCCTATTCCCGCAAACGACTCGCCACCAACACCGTAGAACTCCCTACCAAGAGTCTTCAAAGCGCCCGTTTTCAAAACTGAAGAAAAAATCTCAATTAAAATTCGGTCCGAGTTTCGGTCAATATTTCCCTGGCTTGAAGTCACAATCACTGGTTTGAAAGCCTCCATATCCTGGGCGGAGGCTTGCGGGCACAATAGGACCACTTGCAGTAGATAAAGTGCAAAAACTTTGAATGCTGTGTTTCGTCCGAGAATGCGCATTTTAAATTAAAGATCTCCGATATTTAGACTTTGCATCACACTTTCAATAATCGAATCGACAATCTCGAGATGCGGTACGGTATTTTTCCCGTGTTTCAAAGCCTTTGAAAGGCCTAAACTCATATGATCCAGGTTCAAAACCGCAAGGAGCTTGACGCTAGTCCCTGCTGGCTGAGCATTTTGCGGAATGACTGCGTGTTCTAAAGCAACACAGGTATCACTGAGTGGATGATTTCTGAACTTTGTCAGTAACGCCATTTCAGCCAAGTGCATGATGTTTTGGGACTTTGGCTCAGTAATAATGTCACCATTTTGATTTACAGTGAGATAGGGTATTGGATCAAGCTTCGCGACGTCGACGGCAGCCGCCAGGTGAAAAATTGGTAGATTGCGAGATTTAGTGATGGGATCGGGGTTTTTACGCCCAAAATTCCAAGTCTTTATTTGGTCGTAGATATATTTTTTTCGAGTTTCAAGACCCAAAGATTCAAAACCAGCCTGCAGGTTTTTAAACTCCTGATCTTCAAATAGTGACGCAAACTTGGAGGTCATCCCCGAATTCTGAGTGTCAATGGCTGAGCCAGCGCCAAATGTTAATAACGTGTTGACGGTGACTCGATCTGCAGATGACATTACGGCTTTTCTTTGAGCAATTTGCTCTAAGATTGGCTTAGCAGTGCTGATAGGCAGCCCCCCGCCAATGGGAGAGCCTACAGTAATGAGAGCCAGGGCTTTCTCGCGCATTTCGGGCGCAAGTGAGAACGCTCGCAGTAATGATGTACCGCCTTTGCTGTAACCCCAGAACAAATAGCGGTGCTGTACGTCACCCCTCGTGGCCTCGAGTTCATTAAATTTTTTCACGAGCAGAGGCGAACAAACCTCATCGGTGGCAAATGAGTTAGGCTGGCACTCGTGACGAACCACCCGGAAATACTTTGAATCTGCACCGAAGCGAGCCTGCCAAAGCCTACGGCTTTCATACAAGGCACCTTCATCAGTCAGGTGACTACCAAAACCGCCAACCATAACAAAAGTTAAGCCGTGATTTTTTGCCTTCAGTGCCGAGATTAAACGCTCCATGGCATGGGCAGGGTCTTGCCGACGCGCAACTGGCTCTGACTTACACAACTTTTCAGCCGAAGCCTGATTGAAAAATTGGCCCATGATTGTGTCATAGGGCGAAGGGGACTTGTAAATTTCATCGATGATTTTTTTGGTGGGACCGCCGGCGGGATAATGCACCATCTGGGCTGCAGTCTGACAACCGACTCTTCCGGCTAAATTTCTGAGCAGCCCGTCACTCATTTCATAAGAGAAGTCTCTTAGTTTTACGATATCCCTATCCACAGCTTCGAGATCTGAACGGCTAGGAGAGCGGCTGGGTGTTTTACACGACATCATCAAGCC
>JBAXLR010000086.1:0-12146 GCA_037134655.1 bacterium
CCTGTAGCCCTGTCGTGACAAAAGACCACTTGTTCATGACCCATCTCTGTAATTGTTTCAAAACCCTGCATTCTTTGGTCCTTCCCGAGCTCTTGCCGGCTCCTGCGTGGTATCAGCACTATTTCTTCGTAGAAACATCACATCATTTAAACGTGGGGCATGAATTTATCGAAACGATTGGTCTTTGACAACATGGGGTTATAGGCTGGCCGGCCAAGCGACAAACGAGCAACGTTACGTGATCTCTTTTTGTTCAGATTCTATACAATTTGCAGTCTTTTTATGGTGTAGTCGCTCATTCGCGGGTCCTCGTTTGACCCTTGTGGAACCGGGGGGCTGTCTTTTGATTGGGCAGCTTCAGTTTGACCGTGTCTCTAGGATTAGGCGCAGTTGTTCTTCAAGGTCTCGGGTTTGTTCTGCCCACCAGCGATCTGAGCCGAATTGTGGGAAGGCCCGAGGGAAACTTGGGTCATCCCATCGTTTGGCGATCCAAGCTGCGAAGTGAACAAATCTGAGTGCTCGTAACGGCTCAATCAGCCGTATGGAACGTTGATCGAAGGGGCGCATCACTTCATAAGCCTGGATCATTTTCCTGAATCTATGGTGTATCCCATCGTCTCGTCCAGGAAGCATCAGCCAAAGATCCTGAACGGGCGGACCGGTGACCATATCATCAAAGTCCACCCAAAATGGGCCATCATGACCCCAGATAAGATTGCCAAGATGGCAGTCCCCGTGGATTCTGATCGCATCGCAGTCTTTAAACCATGGCGATGAAATTTCGCAAATTTTCTCCACAGCGCGCCGATATCGTTCCAAGTAATTCAGGGGTATCAACCCGCTCGTGTGAAGCCAGCTTAAATTATTAATCCCGTAGGTCTCGGGCGAAAGGTGGATCCTATTTTTGGCCGTGCGAAGCGAGCCCGTGCTGTGCATTCTTGCTAGTAAGCGTCCGACTCGTTCACATTGGGACTCGTCAAGTTCGTCCGGACTTCTACCGCCAATTTTCGGAAAGATAGCGTAAAATAATTTAAGTTTCAGGTCCTCAAATATGGAATTACCTTCGCTGTCTACAATAGGCGATACAACGGGTATGTCGGCTTCAGTTAAGTTAAATAGAAAGTCATGCTCGTCTTGAATTTGTGGTCGCGACCAGCGCCCTGGCCGATAGAATTTTACTATGACGAATCTTTCCGAGGGAGAGAGGATCTTGTGATGTTCCGGCAGCTCGATTTCGACCTCATAAACTCTATTTTCCATGCTATTCAGTGCGAGGCATCGTCCAGTGCACTGATAGCCCACCGACTCGACCGCATCCAGGATGTGCTCCGGAGTTAGTGAAAAGAAGTGCAGCGTTGAGCCGCCCCAGGGGGTGTTAGAATCACTCACGATCCACCGTCCACAGCTGCCCGTTTCTTTTTGGGTAGAAGCCATTGCATGTCAGTGTCATTCATATTTTAAAAAACTTCAGCGCAGGAACGCTCGGGTCTTAATGCCTCACAACGCGCTTTGATTGTTTGACGCTCGGCAGAGGAGAGTAACTGCGCGTTGGTAACTTTGAACGTAAACCTATTTTTGCTAGCAAAAATTATCTCGCCTTCAATGCCATAAACTTTGTTGCCTGGAACCCAGGCATTTTCTCTACCCACCAGAAATACTTTCATGGGCTTGCCTTTGATGAATCGAGTCCAGCCATCACCAAGACTCTCCACCGAACGTAGATCCACAGTTAGAGACGTATCAGCATCGCTGAAACCAGGTACTTCCCAATACTGAATCATAAAGGGGTTAAAGGCGATGAGTGGCGCGGTCTCGGGGATCTTGGCGACTTTTGCGGCTTCGCCCTTTAACTTGCTGTGGTCACTAGGCGCCATTTGGCAGCTTGTTTCCATGAGGAAGGAGACCATTTTAGGGCGACTGTGATTGGTCCCTTTCCAGTCAATTCTGCCTTCTCCACCAGTGCACGGAAAACCCATCGCCATCCAGCCTGCATTGCGCTTGTGGCCACGGTGTCCTGATGCGGAGAGACAAGGTGACGTAATGCGGGTCACGAAAATCTTATTATCAGGCAAAAATATGGCTTGATCCTCGGGCAGGTCAATCGAGGTGTCGCACTCATCAAGCACCGGGGTGACAGCCTTCGATGCTTGTGGGAGTGGATATGATGGCTGCGGGGTTTGAGTTACCGGAGACGCAGAAGTACTAGCATCATGGCTTGGGTTAGCCGGCACACGCTGGGGTGCCGGCTGATTGTTTGGAGTCAAAGAAGGCTTGGAGACTTCTTTTTGCCAAGGTTTGACAGGATCTGAGGGGCCACGCGTTCCTGTGCATGAAGTCACAAGGGTGCCACACAGGGCGAACGTTAGCGCAAATAAATTGAGAGAATAAGTTATCAAAAGTTTCTGGTCCTCATGTGGAGCAAAGGTCTATATTTCGCCGTTCATGGTATCACGTGGAGCTGGCGACCGGCTATAGTCGGTAAAAATAGCCATAAGTAGAAGACGCAAGGCATGCCACGTAACGCCGGCCCCAAGACCAAGTAAGATGGGGTCCAGTCCAGTCGCGATCCAAGCAAGCACTGCGCTGTCTGCTGCCGGTAGTTCGTTTTTTGAAATTATACTGTCGATTATGGATGTCAAACCGACCATTATTAAAAGTACCCTGAAGGTTAAGGCTGCTCCAATTGGGAAGTGCCGCGATAAAAGTGCAGCAATGGCAATGGACCCAATCGAGAGCTGCCAATGCAAATCAGCATTGGCCAGATGCTTCCAGGTTGGAACTATCAGGTCTTTTAAGATCACCCCGTTGCGGAAGCAGATTAAAATATGATCGCGTACCGAGGTGACGCCCGTAAGAGATGATGGCGAATATTTCTGAAGCAGTATTAGCAGCAGTAGCAGCGTGCCAACGAGTAGAGTCAAGCGTTGCCAAGTCAGAGCCTTGCCCTTCAGATCTCCAGCAGTCTGCCTCTGGGTGCCCAACAGCGCCAGCACAGGCAAGATCGCAATCGCCATCAGAGGAGAAATCAGCACGCTAACTAGGAGAAAAACCCATCCTACATTTAGCCAGCTCTGACCACCGGTCCGAGCGTAGAGGGTTAACAGCAAAAAAAAGATGCAGAGGGTGGGCTGCAGGAGTGCAAAGGTACCCGCATGATCAACCGCTGCGAGCACGGTCCCGCGACTCAGGACAACTGCCGCCGCCAGGATGCCGCCCACCCAGCTGGACGTCAAGATGCGTGCCGTGATCGCCGTCATGAATGCACTAGCGGTGATAAGTTGTGGTGCCAAGTTTGTGAAGGACCCCCCATGCAGGCGGTCGAGCTGGCATAAACCCAGGAGCGTGAGAGCGAGGCCGGGTGAAGAAGCACTGATCGGTGAGATGAGTAAGGCCATATCCGGCTCAGTCTGGGGGAAGTTTGGGGCGACTGGTATCCTACAATACTGCGAGAGGGTCCGGTTAAAGGATAGAGCAGTCGAGTAAAACTCGCCGGTTATGGCTTGAAGTTGCTGATCAACGTGGAGCCATATGAGGCGGTTGGATATGACGAAGCATATTAAAACTATGGTGATCAACTCGAATCGGTTAGCTATTAAATGAGGTTGTGCTTTTGGCATAGGCTATATAATCACTATTAAAATCCACCGGATACGTCGTACGGCTTGGCTACCAAGGATTACAGAGTTCTAAGATTAAAAAATAAGCCAATGTTTATTTATAGTTGCAAGAAAAATACATGATGGCTAGGAAATTATAGTCATACTTCTGATAAATAAGCTTGACATAGTTAAAATCCATTAGTAAACCTCGGTCCGCTTGAAAAACTCGCTTGTTCATTAAGAATTCAGAGGAGAATTAAACATGGCATCAGTTGAACTACGCCCCGGCGACACATTGAATATTGTATGGTCGTCCGTTCAAGATACTCCGCTTGGGTTGAGAGAAGTTGAGAGCAACTTCGCTTTCACATACGAAGAGTTGCTTGCGAAGCTTAGAGCTAAAGGACGCACTGGCAAGAGCCGCCGTTCAGGCACCGAAGGCGCAAGATTTAGCCGCGTTGTTGCTCTGGCAACCAACGCTATGCGCAAAGGTAAGTGGTCCACAGGCGCAGATATCGACAGAGACGAAGTATTCGAAAGAATGATGAGCCGATTCCGTATGCTTCAGGACAAAGAGTTCATGAACATTACGGGTAACGCGCGTGAATCTCTCGTCGAACTATGCGATGCAAAGAACCTCAAGCCAAACCAGCGCAAAGAGCTCAAAGATATTCTTGAGCGAGCTGGGATCCGAGTTGATTAAAAAATTCGCTGGTTCTTCGTTCTGAATTTTAATTTCAATTGACACTATGGGGCGCCTTAAGCCAGTTTGGTTTAAGGCGCCTAGTCTTTTAGGTGTTTTGTTTACCCATAAAGCAGGGAAGTGAGTCCAGTGTCCGAGTTCAAAATCTTAGGAATCAATCATTTGGGTTTAGCTGCGAAGGACCCAGCCAAGTGCGCTTGGTTCTTGAGTGAGGCCCTTGGTTTGAAAGATCTCGGCCAGGAATTGGTGGCCAGTCAAAAAACCATGACTCAAATGTTTTTAGCATCCAACTTTGCAATGGACGGTGAGCTTGGTTTTTTATCACGCCTGGAAATTGTCTCGCCTCAGGTGGGGACCACCGATGGCCCTATCAGTAAATACATTGATAAAAAAGGTGGTGGAATTCACCACGTAGCTATTGCTGTCCAGGGACTGCAGGCGGTCCTTGCCCGGCTTAAGAGCAAAGGCGTGCGGTTGATTGATGAGGTTCCGAGGACTGGGGCACACAACACTTCAATTGCATTTGTACATCCAGATTCAACGGGTGGGATTCTTGTAGAGTTGGTTGAAGAGTCGCGCAATTAAATTGAACGCGACTTACAGGATGACATACAAATAATATTCCTATAGAATTACATAAGATTTTCGAAATCTGACCAAATTTAAGCGCCCATTCCCTTATTTTTAACGGAAGAGCTGGGTGGGTCCCTCTGTGCCTGCGACAAACCTCTCGGTCATGGATCTAAAAAGATCGGGATAGAGCAAAGGAGACTAGGCGAAGTTACCTATGATTCAGCCCACCAAACTTCTGCCCATAGCATTCGTTTTTACAGGACTTGTCACCGTTGTTGATCGAGCTTTCAATGATGAAATGACTCGCCTTGCCACCATTCGGCAAAGTTTTACCACAGCGATTGGCGATGCAAGGGGGCGATTGACGGCCAATGTTTGGGCGGCCCTTTCAGATGGGCAGATTCAACAAAACTTTGAATTGGGTAACATGAACACTGTGACCCAGTCTCTTCAAGGCTATGTAAGACCTGGTGAAGTTTCGCAGCTAGATCTTTATGACTCTGGCTGTAACCTTTTGGCGCGGGTTCCCCAGAGCGGTAAGCCTGCTAATGATGTGTGTAAGGTCATCTCTGCTGGTAAACCTGTACTCATGTGGGACGTGAACGAGCAGAAGGAACCAGTACTTGTGACTATTGCTGCTAAGCAAGTTGCGGGTAAGACAGTGTTCGCATCAGCGCAGCTGTTGATAGATCAAACTTGGTTGTCCCTGCATCATGATCTCGCGAGATTGGTAGCGGATCGAGAGATGAGCATTGGTCCTTCGGGTGGGGCTGAACTCTGGCGGGAGGGGCGCCTGACTGATGGTAGCTACGCGCTAACCATGCGTGTCGATGGATGGTTTTATCGTCTGGTGCCAGAGTTGACGGGACTTGCGCTGGTCCCTCTTAGAGAAAATTTTTGGATCGTCTATGGAGCGCTAGGGCTAATTTTACTTCTCGCTCTTTCGGAAACCTCGTCCCAATCTCGTCGGGATCAAATCGAACGCGGTCTTTTGGAAGGCTGGTTGCGTGAACAGTCAACAACAAAAATCCCAGGTGGGGGATCTTCAGGACAGGTGCCCATTGATAAATCATGGTCTGATCTTTTAACGACCGCGAAAACATTAATTTCAACGCGTGATGAACAAAGGGCGCAGCAGTTGAGACTCATGTCAGAAAGGCTCGAAGGCGTTACAACTCGCTTGCGGGAGCGTGAAATCGAATTAGCAGGAAGTCGCAGAAAACTTGCAGAAATGAGTGGACTTGCGAGCTTACAACAACAACTGAGGCATACGACGGCGTCGTTTTTGCATCAGATGGCGCAAATACGCGAAATTTGCGAGACCATCTATGATCTTGTGCACGATGGCTTAGGTCGGCACGCGAAGGATCTAGGTGTTTTCGTGGACCGCTGGCAGGCTGGTCTCAACCAAGGGGCAAACCGGGAGATGGCTGCCCGCAAATTCTTTAGATCGTTGGTCGAGGCGCAAGGTCGCTTGCCAGGTAACTCTCAACTTGATGATGATATGAGACAGTTATCGTCGATTACCTCTGGCACATTAGATCAGGCATTACATGCTGCTATGCTTGCAAAGAAAGTGCTCGAGAGCTGCGAATCAGCTACTCAATTAACCTCCCTTTGGCATGGCATTGCGGAGCGAGATGATTCAGTCAAATCCTCGGACTGGGTTGCTTGTTTACTCACAGCGCAAAAGCTGATCCAAGGTGACGATAGCTACAGATCACTTACATTTGAGACATTGCCGCATATCGCAAGCCCTGATGAAATGTATCCTGCGGTTGCAAAGTCAGCCCTGGTCAGTGGTTTTTTTCATCTTTATCTCGGATTACTAACAGGAACTGAGGCTAGTAAGTTGACCCTGCCTGTGGTCGTTCGGCAAAAGCGTATTAAAGAACAAGCATCCATCATCTTGTCACTACCATCACGCCACGCGGATGCATCACCATCGACAATGCCGAGCCCGCAATTGATGTATCATTTGGATATTGCACGTCAAATTTTGGGTGCCTGTGGGCTGAAAGTCGCCGTTTTGCCACCAACAGCTGCCGGACACCCAGTTGGAATCACCTGGAGTTTGCCAACTGCTATAGCGTCCCTACCTAAACGTCAGGCGGCCACCAAGCAGGATGAATCAGAGTCAACAGTTTAGTGAGCGGCTCGATCAAGAAGTGATTCTGGGTCATTTGCTTGAGGCAAGGCGCCAGGTAAATTCTGATTGTTTGAAGGACGTGCATTTTTTTCTGCCAAAATTCGCTCATTGAGATTATTGATAGAGGTTTTCAAGGCAGAATCGGTTGGTGACAAGTCAAGTGCTCTTTGCCACGATTTCATCGCCAATTCGCGGTTGCCAGTTTTTATCAACAGTGTGCCCTTCATTTTAAGAAGTTTCGGGCTGTTTGGATAAAATGCTAGCAAGTTATTCAGCTCCACCAAGGCCAACTCGAAATCTCTATTTTTGAAATGTTGATTAACGCGCGCAATCCCAAGTGTGTAGCTGGGTGATTGGATGGGTCCTTCAGGTTTTCCAACACCGAACGCCGCGTCGAGCATCTCAGTTTTCCCTGATTTTGATTTTCCCAGGTCGGGTAGGGCAGACACCAGTTCTTTATCCGTATTGGCTGGGTTTGAGTATCTACGACCGCCCGCCAGAGCCGGCATGCCAATGTCCTGAGAGTTAACGGGAGCAAGTTCCGCTATGGGAATTTGAATGTCATATTTCGCCGCGTTGTCAGGAATTTCTACGGAGTACTCCCGCGCACCCACTGCCGATCGAACGACGAACGGCTGCTTTGGGTTCGCTTTCCCCAAGGGGCGAGTTTCACCCACAAACGGATACGAGATCGATCCAATGAGTGGCTTTTGCCCCGTTTCTTGTGATGTTGAGGCACAGGCTGCCAGTAACCATATAACGGCTCCAGCTTTTGACGAGATCGCAATCATCTTAAAGACATTAGTGACTGCTCTAGAAGTTGTAGGAAAGTGAGAAGTCACCACCGCCGCCTCCGCGAGAAGATTGGAAATCGTCGCCCACTAAGATTGTGCTTTTAGTTATGTAATGCGCACCCAATGTCGCGACGAAACGTCTGCCCAGGTAAACATCCCACCCGACTTTAACGGAGGGGGCGAGATATCCCTTGCTGACAACACCACCAACCCCTAGGTGTACGCCGTGGCGCACTCGATCATAGATTTCAATGCTGCCGACAAAGTTTCGCGCTAGTAATGCGTGTACGCCGAGTAAGTATTTGTATGGTAATGGTCTGCTTTTTCCTGAGTACGGTGTTTCGGTACCTGCACTGCTACCTTCGCTCGGATAGGTCTTCAGTAAATCAGCGGTGTTGGTCCAAACTGATACGGCCAAGCCAAAGTCGAGGCGACGATTGTCAAATTTTTCCAACGTTCTCAAATGGAGTCCAAGAAAAGATTTGTCGCGTGTATCGCCTGCGACATTTGGCAGCTGACCGCCACCTAAACCGACCAAGATTTTGTAGTCAGGAACGTACGTGTCGCTGTCACGGCCTTTTTCAACTTGTTTGTAATCAACCGCCATGCGCTGGTAGTTGCTTCTAAGGGTTTCACTGTTGTAGGTCCGTGCCCAAGCTAACTCTTTCGTTTGAGTGTTGAAAACGTTGAATGCCAAAACCATGTGAGTCGTATGGTAGACTAAAACCACATCCATGAAGTTTTCAATGCTCAATTGACCGGCGGCCTCATCCATTTTTTGAAGGTTGGTGAGAGGAGATGTGATCATTAGTTTTCCATCGACCATCGTGGATGTTTTTGTTTTGCACGGAATGCAATTGAGTAGCTTTATCTTGCTATTTTCCCTGATTTTTTCACTTACTAGTAGTTCGACATATTGTTCGTATGTGCGTGGGAGTGTGTCGGAAATATCAATGCGTCGAATGGCGAGGTTTTTCAGGCCATTGACTTGTCCTTGTTTTACGTCATAGGCAAATTCAGACAGAAGATCATTCAAAACGTCGTGGAATTGTCTGACTTCACTGCTTGGCGCTGCCATAGATTGTTGCGCCTGACTTTGTGTCTTGTAACTAGATTTTTGGGACAAACGATTGGCTTTCTGTGATTGACTTTGAGATTGTCCCTGGGATTGTACCTGCCGTCGGGCGGTTAGTTTTCCTTGTTGCCGTTGCGACTGTTTTCGTTCCAGTTGTGCTGAGTTACTGAGCTGGGATGATTGCTGACCCTGCTGCGCGGCGAACAGCGAGCTTCCATCAAGCAACATGACGTATGCCAAGTACATAGTGAGAATTTTAGTGGTAACGAGCACTTCCGTGGCTCCTGCAAGCAGATGTTCACAAATATAGAGCTGGTGGACCAAAGGGTTTATCGGAAGTGTTTTGGTGGACTTTAATGGGGTAAGGTTGTTTGTGATTTTTCAAATGATGCTTCCGCCCGCCCGTGGCCCCAAAAGTTGCGCGCAAGCTTTGGGATAATGGCAAAAGACGCAATTTTATGCATTGAATCAAGCAGTGGGAGATCGTGTATGAAAACGTCCCCACTTTTCAATTAAAAATAATTGATCTCTATTACGGCTTAATGACTGGACAGATCTTTCCTGGGTAGCATTTGGCGAACGCATCACTGGCTTTAGCTGTGGCTCCAGGTTTTTTGTCCAAGCACTGTTCCATGACGCGAAGTTCAGAAAAGCTCAAAGGCCCACTCAACGGCCCAACATCCACCGTAATACTTTTATTCAAGGTGAGCTTTTCCCCTGGTTTGACCTCAATAAAGGCTTCGTCAAAAATAACAAGGGCAGGAGTTGTGGCGTCGTAATATGCGTCAATAGCAATAGCGCAATATTTTGTCGACGCGGCTGCAGATAAAATTTCACCGGAGAAGAAAACCTCGTAACCCTCTGCAGTACCAGTCATCGATTTTGAAAGTTTGAATGTCTGGCTAATAACCGATGCCGGCGCTGGCTGAGGAATAACAGCAATAGAGTTGTCGGTGACACTGGGACAATCAGCTGCATTAACGCCCAGATTCTGCGCTCCCAGTGTAGTTACACTGACGCATGCTTTGATGGTTATTTCCGCTTTGCCTTTTAACTCTTCTTTTTTCACCAAGGCTGGTCTAGCCGGTTTTGAGTCATAGGCATCTGATGTCAGATATACTTTTTCAAGGGTTTGTCCATCCTGTCCGATATTCCCAAAGCTTAATGTGATTGCATAGTCGCATTCCTGTTTCAATTTCGCGTCAATTTTGACGTCTAATTCTCCAATTTTTTCTGTGCGGTCAAGATCGGTGTAGTCGCAGGAGCCGCCCGTTTTTTTGACCTGGAGACTATATCCGGTGATTTTTCCGGTGATGTCGATAGGGCCAATTTTTGAGGGCACCTGCATTTTTACGCTGGTGATTTTTGAGGAGTTGTATCCGGAGATCGTTGGATCTTTGGCTTTTATACAACCCGCACAGAAAGCTCCCGCTAAAAGTAAAACACCCAAAATGATCGACTTTTTCATACTCGCTCCTCTTTTTCTTTCTTCCTGGATACCGTTCTGAATTCTAAACGTTTATTCGTCAAAAAAATAACCAGCCGACTTGCCGCGCGTTGAATTATCAGCGGGTGTGACCCCAGAGTCCATGTTTTCCAATAATCGACCAAATGTTTGTAAACTAATATCAGTATACCGTGACCTTAGGTATTTGGTGTAGACAGACGACCTGCTATTCCCGTCCAGTGCGCCAGCCAAAATCCATAGTCTGGACATTTTATCAAGAAACAGCTCAGCTTTTTCGTCCATTAAAGAAATTGGTTGCTCCAGTTTCTCATCGAGTGAAGCCATCATCTGGTAAAAACACCAATGATACATGGTATTGTCTTTGGCAACGTCAGAGCGGAGATCAGCCGCGGCATCCGCGAGGGCTTCGAGATTGGTCGCACGCCTTGCGAGACTTTCCACGGTATCGAGACAGTTCTGTATGGCCCCTGGATTTGGTTGGTTAGCAGTCATAATTAGTCTACGAGTGGACCAAGCTGTAGCCTCTTTTGGGTGGGCAAGGGGTTGACTGGACGGTGTTGTAACCTCGGTGGACTCTTCATCCTCAAATTCATCTAGTTCATCTTCGCTCAGTTGCTGATCTGAGAGGGCAAACTCTTGCTTAGTTGCTTGTGGTGCAGTGCTTCGACAAGCGATACTACAAATAGATAGCAAGGCGCTTATGACAAAGAGATGGAACGCATTCGAATTCACAAATCATGCTCCGTTGAGTTGGGGCGTTAGGCAATTAGTGCCTGGGTGATCGGCTGTTGAATGGGTGGGCTTTAAAGATATTTTGTGTCTAAGATTTTGTTTTTAATAAAAAAAACAAGCGAACGCTTAAATTTCAGTTGGTTTGATCTGAAGATCGCACTGCTCAATAAAATCCTGAGACAGTGAGGCCTCCATACGAGAAGACTTTGCCAAAGCCCGTCTGAACGCCGATAAGTCCGCCCAGTCCTACGACGCCAAGATTGATCTGCGTGTAGCGAACTTCCAGCCAAGCGCCACTGGCATCCCGGCACCAGGAGCATGATTGGAAGTCCCTCGGTGGCGAGATCTCGCTTTCATCTGGGTTTGAAAGTTTTGTCACACCTGCTAGGCCGATGGATAAAAGTACTAAACTCCTTGGTGTGGCAGTATTTTCCCGGTCATTCTCGTTTAAAAATTTTCCAAGACCCAATGCGGGGCCCATCCATGTGTGCGCATATCTTGCTGTGCGCCCATTTTGCGTCCCATAACCTCCAAATGGCGCAGCGCGTAGGCCAAACCAGGGTTGTAGCTCTCTAATTTTATATCGCCAGGATGCTCGAATGTAGCCCGAAATATGGACGCCCGGGTCAACTTGATAGCCCGAGCGACCATTACTGACCGAAGCTCGCCCAGCGTAGAGAGATGCTTCAGCAAATCCGGCGAATGGTCTGCTTTCAAGAAATGCTTGATGGCTCTCCTGAGCCAAGGCAATGTCGCGAACCTCATCGGCTGACCTTTGTTTAGCGTTCTCGTCGATCTCGCGCTGCATCTTTATCTTAAAGGGTTCCCGACCCGAGGAACTCGGGGGCGGTGGTGGCGCATGTTTTGGAGTTTCAGGAGGACTGATTTTTGCGAAGGCCAATTGAGGGGCTCCGAATGTCAACGACACCCCGGCAAAAATTGCTGGGTAAATTATTCTGTGCGATCGGCAAATTATGCTTATTTTACGCACCCTTACAGCCCCGTAAAATTATGTATATGAGTTGATTCTATGACCATTTTAATGCGGTCACC
>JBAXLR010000087.1:0-12109 GCA_037134655.1 bacterium
CCAGGAGCGCTAATCACATGAATACGCGACGGCCATGAGGCCTACGTCACCCAATTTATCACCCAATACCAGATTGGCGACTTCTTTGAGAGTTTGGCCACTCTTACTTTGAAAGGCAAAGGTGCCGTAATCAGCATGAAAACTCGAGAAAACGTAACGCAATGTTGGCGAATATCCACTTTCAATAGTGGGTTTAACAACTGACAATAAGTGATCATCATGAAGCTCACTCACCTTAAGTAACGCAGCTAATTTTCGCCAAACATCGCCGTTTAGCACAATAATGTTAGATTTGATTTCAACTCCACAAATCCCACGCTTACCAACACGGGGATAATTTACCGAAACATTTTTCTCGCGCTGATCAACGCTCAAATTGACAAAACTGCCAGAAAAAATCGGCGTCGCCGTAGCCAGTTGAGCCCCGGTCACCGTAGCAATCAATATAAAAAAAACAAACCACAGGCGACGCTGCATTGTTTGACTCTAGATTTAGGTGCGCTGATTATCACTGACAGTTTAACAGCAGTGCCTGCAAGGCTCAATATCCATACAAGCGATGGACATTGTTAGCTAAATGAATCCGGGAAAAAACTATCGGTTAATGGCGGAGAGAGAGGGATTCGAACCCTCGATAGCTGTTACACTATACCAGATTTCGAGTCTGGCGCCTTCAACCACTCGGCCATCTCTCCAGGGGATAAAACAGATGTGTTGCACAGCATCAAAACGAGCTTCCTATGATTGGCGGCGCTTACGAAAAAAGGCCTTAAGGACCTCCCCACACTCTTCAGCAAGCAGTCCGCTTTTTACCAGAAACCGATGATTGAGGCGAGTGTCTTCATGAATACGGTAAAGACTGCCACATGCACCGGCCTTCGGATCCGTTGCTCCAAAAATCACCTCAGGTATGCGAGCTTGATAAATTGCACCTGCACACATGAGGCAAGGCTCCAAGGTGACGTATAGTTTTGCTCCAGCTAAACGCCAAGCATCTGTTTTTATGGAGGCTTCCCTAATAGCCATGATTTCCGCATGCTCCAATGCACTGCGTGAGGCTTCCCTTAAATTCCACCCCTCGCCCACAATCTGACCGTTCATCACAAGTAAGGCACCTACCGGCACTTCACCTAATTCTGCCGCTTTTTTGGCCAGCAAGAGTGCGCGGGACATTAGCTCTCTATCCTGATCTGAGAAAACTTGCTCCGTCATCGATCGGTGACCTCCACCGGAATCACCCGCCCGGAGGACGCCCTCATGCGGCCCTGCAGGTATGGCAAAGCAACACCCGCCACCACAACAATAAACGCACCGGCAAGACTTTGCGCATTCGGCATTAACCCAAAAATTAAGACGCTGACCAGCAAATTAAAAATTGGCGTTGAGTAGCTCACTGCCGAAATAAAGGCGGCCGGTGCAATTTGATAGGCCTTGGTCATAAAAATCTGAGCCACAGAGGCAAAAAGCCCTGAACCAATCAACATCAACCAAGAGCGCCCGTCTGCGGGCCAAATGATTCCGTTCACATAAAACCAGGCTAAATGAATCATGGTGGCAACCAAACAAAAATAAAACACAACCGTTAACGGCGGATTAGACCGTCCGGCTCGTGCGATCATCATGTATGCAGTACCGGCAAAAGCCCCAGAAGCAAGTGCAAGCGATCGTCCCGTTAATGCGTCTCCGCCGAGTTCGGGCTGATAAACCAAGTAAAGACCTACCAAGCCCAATCCAATCGCCAGCCATCCCAACCGGGAATTCGGTTGTCCAAGCACAAAAGGACTGAGAGCCGCGATCCAAACCGCATTGAAGGCGTGCAGAAAAGAAGCTTCTCCTAGACCAATCATGTGAATTGCCGAAAACATTCCCATCACTGATAGAGTTCCAAAAAAACCACGCGCCCACAAAGACCAACGCATATCACCAAACAAATCTAAAATCCCGCGACCTAATCCATTACGAGATGCAATGATCCACACAAAAATTAAATTAACCGCCACGCGAATAAACGAAGCGGTGATGGCCGATGCATTTTGATCCCAAAGTCGAACTTGGTATACAAAACCTCCCATAGCTGCAAACAGCGCACTCGCGATTAGCATATAGAGGAGGCCTTGAATCACAGCGGAGTCTCGATGACTGATGCCTTCTTGATTGTTACCGTATCGACCGGTCGATCCATCGCACCAGTGGCGCTGTCACCAATCGTCAAGATGGTTTTCAGACTCTTCTCATCCACTGCCTTGCCAAAAACAGTATATTGATTGTCCAAAAAAGGAACCCGCTCAAGACACAGGAAAAACTGACTCCCGGCTGAATTCGGATCCTGGGTTCTCGCCATGGAGATCACACCAGGCTCATGGGGTTTGGCGTTGAATTCCGCCTTAATTGTGTATCCCGGCCCGCCGGTGCCATTTCCAACCGGACAACCGCCTTGAATCATAAACCCTTTGATAACCCTGTGAAAGGTGAGGCCATCGTAGTAGCCTATCTTGGTCAAGCCGAGCAGATTTTTAACATGCCCAGGCGCCACATCAGGCCACATATCAATGACAATTTCGCCTTTGTTAGTTTCGAGAATGACTTGGTACTTGTTTTTTGAAAAGTCGAAACTGCTGATGGCTGCATCCACCTCTGCCCTGCGGTTTTTCATGACATTTACTCCCAGACAATTGAAGGATAAAAAAAGACCTCGGCTACGGGTCCAAGGTCTTAACATGACAAAACTTTAGGATCTAGACGAAACTAGGTCATGAACTAAACTGGCGGAATAATTAACGCAAACGTTGACCCACGATTTCAACTGTCTGTGCCAAACCCGGCGCAACAATGGCGCCTGCGTCCAGAGCGCAGATCGGGTGAGTTGCCAGTTCATTATTGATGACACTCATGTGCCAACGGATTAGATCAATTTCATGACGCTCTTCTAAATCGCGACGCACAGCCTCCCAAAACTTGCTCGCTCCTTTACCGACTGACCAGCTAATAATCGAATAACGACCATAGTCAGCCAACTTAATATTAAGATCTTTGGTTATTTGCGCGAGCTGGGCCGAAGACACTGCTGGCCAAAGTATAATGGCCACATCAAAACGATCTTCTGGCAATGCACCGAGGTCGGTCACTTTGCGTCTTATGATTTTTACTCGCTTACCATGACGACTGAGTTTATGACGCAAATGCCTAAGAGCCTCCATATCATCATCCATGACGGCTATGCGGGCATCCAGGTTCTCAGCTAAGATGGCTTCCACGAACGGTGCTGCACCCACGGCGCCAAGAATTAAAACCTCACGCATATTATCTAGATCTGCGATGGTTTTTTGCACCGCGTCATGCATTATTCGCGATTTTGAAGCCAACTGATCAAATCCCATCACGTACCTGGCGTGTTTTCCGGACTTCTGGATTCGATCATTAAGCTCCGTGAAAAACTTTACGCGTTCATTAACTGAATTCACGTTAAGCGTGACATTCCAGCCAATAACTCTCCCGGTCATGCGGTCGAGCACAGGTGACATAAGTCGCATAAAAACCATTCGGCCAAATTCGGGACTATTGAAAACGACACGCTCACGATCAGTGATCGGTATCATGGCCTCACCGTTCAATTTCTCTTCGCGATTGGGCAGTCGACGAAAGTTATCTATCAGCTCATACCAGGCACTTACAGTCATTCCCCGCTTAACGTTCGGCATGGTTCCGAAAACAAGTTCAAACCCGATATTCCAATCGACGATGGTCTGGTCATTAGCAATCACAAACCCGGGTACTGAACCCTGGAAAAACGATTGATCAACGCGGGGATCGCGGTCATTCCACAGGCGAATATCTTGCCCATAGTGCCGACGGTCAGCCAGGGTTCCATTAATTGCCCTCGTCAAGATATCGCGAGTTGCTTTCTGAAATGTAACAAACATAGGTTTTTCCTCCCTCTAACTCTCTTTGGATCGATGGACTCGACGTCTTAAAACGCAAATGAGAACACCTGCCCAATCCAATCGATGCAATTCATGAGCCAAACTAATGAAAGCCATGTACCGCCCGAGCCGTTCCCATAAAAACCCCATAGTTACTGGTATTTACGAGGATTCTTTAAGGGGCAATTTGGCTGGCATTAAGATTGCTAAGGACACTGTTAGCGGTCCTTTAAACAGACCGACTCGAGCGCGGCAAAGCCATCAAAAAGCCCCAGTGGGCGGGATACAAGTGCATGAAATCTATTCCAAAAATTAACCGAACTGGCAGGCGTTTTCACCGCCTACCCCTCCAGGTAACAACGATCGCCGCCCTGTCAGGACTTTTAACACCTGTCAGCCAAGCCAACGTGGTTGGCTCAGATATGCAAAACTTCAATCCAACAACCAGCGGGCTTGACTTCGTAACGGTCGAATCCGCAGAAACTCTTGAACCGGGATTTTTCAATTTCGGCTTCTTCATGAACTACGCTGTTAATACGTTGCCGTATTTTGAGGCCACCGATAGCGTCCAAACTCGGAGTAAATTCAACGATACAGTTCTCGGTGGCGATCTCAATGTTGGTTACGGTGTTTCTAAAAATTTTGATCTTGGCCTAAGCCTCCCCCAGGTCATTACGTCATCCGTAAAAACAAAGTCCTGGAATGGTAAATTCAGAGATAACGGAAATACTGAGGTTCGAATAAATGCCAAATATCGTGTTCTCGGCGACAAAGATAGCGGTGTTGCACTGCAGGCCTTGGTTAACTTAAACAGAACAAAAGACAATCCTTATGTTGGGAAAACAAACGCTCCCATCTACTCACTCGTTTTCATTGGGACAAAACAAGTCAATAGTGACCTTGGGTTTGGCGTCAACCTCGGCTACCGCTGGCGAAAAGCCGGTGAAGCTCTCCCCGCGTCTGACCCCATCAAGCCATTGCCAAACCAGCTAATTTGGTCAACTGCGGTAAATTACCGAATTGAGTCGATCGACTCAAAATTTGTAGCCGAGATTTTTGGGAGCAGCCCCCAAGGAAACGTCAGTACGAACGGCGACAGAACCGCATCATCCTCAGAATTTTCAATGGGCATCAAGCACGATCTCGACACTAACTTGTCGATTCACTCCGGCCTGGGTACTGAGCTTGCAAAAGGACTTAGTTCACCCGATTGGCGTTTTTATGCTGGGGTAAACTACGCAATCGGTCCAATGTTTGATCAACCGGTAAGATCGACCCGTCGTGACCCCCCCGAAACTGTCACGGATAAGAACCCGTTTAATGTAGAACCTCAGACATACGAGAAAATCGTCGTACACGATCTAATGTTTGAATTTGATTCTGACCGGCAAGTCTTGGGCACGAGTAAGCAAGTACTCAAAGACCTCGCTGATCATTTAAAAAAGTCAACTGGCTTCACGAAGCTAGTCGTCATTGGACACACGGACTCCCTAGGCGCAAGTGAATACAATGATGCACTGAGCAAGCGTCGAGCCGACACCGTAAAGAAATGGCTGACTGACGAGCAAAAAATTGACGGTACAAAAGTTTTCGCTGAGGGTCGCGGAGAAACCGAGCCCGTAGCCAGCAATAGTAATTATCAAGGCCGCCAATTAAATCGTCGAGTTGAATTCAGAATTCATCGAATGGAAGAAAAACAAGAAGAGCGTAGCTTAGCTAATCCCAAAGCTGCCGAGGGCGCGACCGATCCTGGAGGTAAGCCTACGACAAAGATAAAGTCGCAAAAAATGAACACCGATAAGGCACCCAAAGGGGGAAAGCCGGCTCGAAAAAATAAGACGAAGGACTAATTGACGAAGCGGAATTGGATAACAGTTGTTGCAGAGCGGATGTGGAAAGGAAAATATTATGAGGATACCGGTAAATAAATTGCTAATGAAAACTTTGCCTTGGAAAATAGTGCTGGCTGTGGGCCTATCGGTTTCAGCCTGCAAGCAGGCTGGTTACCAGGTCTTGAAGCCAGGATTAATAACAACAAATTCGTTTGACTCGTCGAAAGCCATGGCACCTACGGCTCAAGTCGAAGTTATGGATCGTGGAATTAGTGTCACCTGGGTTTACGCGGGGACTCGGGTCGACGTTCGTCCATCCGCCGACACTCTTGACCCAAACTACCTTGGAAAATCAACCTGTGAAAACCCCGGAATAATTACAGCAGACTATGAGCTAGGAACCGCAAAAAAGCCTTCGGTCAAGCGAACATCCTGTTCAAGCCTCGCAACAACTGGACATGTTTTTAGCACATCCGGTGACTATCTTATTAAGATGACGGTCAAAAGCGAAGACAATGAAATAGCGATTGCAACGATGACATTACGTGTTGTGGATAAGTCCATCACCCCAAGTCAAATCGAGGGCGGGTTCACAATTCACGCCAAACCTTTGCTAACCAGCGTCAACCAAGCCGTCACCTTCACAGGAATTTGCGAACTGAAAGGAAAGTTAACCGTCAATTGGGACTACGGCGATTCTGACTCGGGCGTAGGCGCCGTGACGCAACATTCTTATACTGCACCTGGCCAATATGTCGTCAATGCAACTTGCACGAACGATACAGGTCGAAAAATGTCCGCATCCGTATCAGTAGTTGTCACAGACTCCCTTACCCCAACAATTCCAAGTTTAGCAATCCCGATTCCGGGATCAAATCCAAATCTTCCAAAAGGGCAAAACTGCGATCCATCCCAAGGGCCTTGTCAGAATGCATCGCAAAAGCCTGCCGGTGGCCAAAGCCTGCCTGACAAGAGCGGACCAGCATGGTACTACAACCCATTCTGTCGCTGCTACACTCGAGGATAAGACGAACAAAAGGCCGCTTCATTAAGAAGCGGCCTTTTTTACATCCCTTTGAAAAAAAATTGATGCGGATCCAACTCAGCTAAGCGGCAATATTTTCTAATCACCACAGCCCAAGCTTTTCCAAATTAGAAACGGTTCTAACCGGAACAATTTCAATATTTTTGCCGCCGGGCACACTGCGGGCACTATCATTTTTCAAACTGGCTTCCGGCACATAGATCCGCTCAAAGCCCATCTTCGCCGCTTCCGTGATACGAATGCTCAAATGTGGGCAACCGCGAATTTCGCCTGAGAGACCAAGTTCCCCAACAAAACAATATCTACCACCAATGGGGCGATCCAGCAGGCTCGATGCAATCGCGACCGCTATAGCAAAATCAGCACTAGGCTCGCTAATTTTCAAGCCCCCAGCCACGGTGGCATAAACATCGTTTAAACTTAGATATAAGCCTGAGCGCTTTTCCAAGACTGCGAGCAATATAGCTACCCGATTGGCGTCAAGCCCGGTCACAACACGCCTCGGGTGACCGAAAGCAGTTTTTGAGACGAGTGACTGGATTTCAACCAGGATCGGTCTTGTACCTTCGACAGCTACAGTCGCACTTACGCCACTTGGGCGTGGCCCGGACGCGGAGAAGTGCTCCAAAAATTGCGCGCCTGGATCAGAGACAGGACGTAATCCATCACCATTCATTTCAAATACACCAATCTCACCTGTTGAACCAAACCGATTTTTCACCGTAAGCAAAATTCTATAGCCACTCTTCGGCTCACCCTCTAAATAGAGCACACAATCGACCAGGTGTTCCAACACACGGGGTCCAGCGATACTTCCATCTTTAGTCACATGCCCAACCAGCCAAACCGGAAGATCCTGTGATTTTGCAACGTCGAGCAATTTTGCCGCACACTCACGGACCTGCGTGACACTTCCTGGCGCAGATGGAACATCTGGGGAGAACACTGTCTGAATGGAGTCAACAACTAACATGTCAGGCTTATGGGCCTGCAGCGTTGCGGAGATCGCATCAACATTGGTCTCATTGGCAACAAAAATATTCGGGTGGAGATGCCCAAGCCTCTGTGCTCTCAAAAGTATCTGCCCGGCACTTTCCTCGCCTGATGAATACAGAATTTTTTTGCCTTGTTTTGCGAACTCAAATACAGCTTCGAGCAGCAAGGTCGACTTCCCAATCCCCGGATCGCCCGAAAGGAGAATGAAGGCCCCTGGCACCAAACCACCTCCCAGCACTCGATCCAGCTCAGAGATCCCAACTGGGGTTCTGAAAATAGGCGGCAACTCCTGATCAGCATCTAAAGAAATAACCTTTGTCGGTGCCGCGACAGATCCACCCGGTTTGCGAAAACCAAGCGACGGTCCGGCAACTAACTCCTCTTGTACGGATCCCCACGAATTACAGTCTGGACATCGACCTTGCCACTTTAAATGTGTGGAGCCGCATTCATTGCATACGAATTTTACGGATGACTTCTTAGCCATTTATTTACTCTCCACTTGTGAGGGAATACGATTTTCGATGGTTAACCCCTAAACCAGGCGCACGTTCAATATTTTTACGAATCGATTTATGCCTTGTCTTACGCGAACGCTGTCCTGCTATTAGCGACAGGTAATCTCGACCGGCACCGGTAAGACCTAGCCTCTGAAAAATTAGTGTTTTGCCATTTTTTTCAAACGTCTTATTGATGCAAAATATGAGACCTTTCTCCTCAAGATCCCAGATCAGCGCTTCAAACTTTTCCCGCGCCCAACCTTGCGCAACAAAAACGTCACGATATAGTTGCCCCTTAACTTTTGACTGATAAGGAAGCAAAGAATTAATGAACGCCACTTGGTCGTCCCGTTCAGCTTCTGTCACACTAACTGGTATGGCAAGATGTTCAGATACAGGCGCACAACGATCACAAATTTGGCATTTTTCATCCGTATCACCACTATCGCCAAAGTAGGAGATCAGATACTTCATTCGACAGCCCGACACCGTCGGTAGCGCGAGGGCTTTGGACATTAAACGCTCTTTATGCTCCCGCTGTTCGTCGTAGCGCGCTTGCCATTGCTTATTGGATGCAAAAAAACCATCGTTATCACGAATTTCAATCCCCCCGTGAACCCACAACTTCTCGATCGCAAACCGAATCATATCCGGCTCGAGATCGAGAACTCGCTCGAGATCAGCCCGAGATCTCAACCCACGCTCAATCGCACGAAACACTTCACTCAGAAGCCTCACGTCGGGATAGTTCTGACTATGAAAAAAATCGAGCGTCTTCTTATCGATCGCCGAATGCATCATGATGGCAGCGCTCGGCAAACCATCGCGACCAGCTCTGCCAATTTCCTGGTAGTAGGACTCCACTGAACCACATGCCGCCAAGTGAATAACCGTGCGTACGTCCTTCTTATCAATACCCATGCCAAACGCGTTGGTTGCAACTAATATATCGATTCGCCCGTCCATAAATGCCGCTTGAACTGAACGTCGCTCCTCCACGGGTAAGCCAGCATGAAAGACACCGACTTTGAAGCTTGCTGCTAGTTCTCGACCAGCGTGATCAGCAGCCTTGCGGGTTGGTGCGTAAATCAAACACGGCATTCGACCTGAGTCTTTCTGCAAAATGGAGGACACGGCAGCCAACCGACCTTCTGGACTAATTCGGAGAAAATTGATCGCCAAGTTCTCTCGACGAAAACCGTGGATATAAATATCCGGAGCCTCGAGCTCAAGCTGCGCAACGATATCCTGCTGCACCTGTGGCGTTGCGGTGGCAGTCAAAGCTATGATGCTAGCCGGTCTCAGGCGTTTCAGTCTTGAACTTAAATTTCGATAATCGGACCTAAAATCATGGCCCCAAGTAGAGATACAATGAGCCTCGTCGATCGCGATCAGATTTGGTTTATTCTGTTCCAAGAAATCCAAAAAACTAAGATGCCCCAATCGTTCTGGCGCCACAAAGAGGAACCGCGCCTGGCTGGATCTCCATTGCTCACACGCTTCAAAGATATCCGACCGACTCATTCCAGAATGAATCCGTGCAACACAAACCCCAAGGGCTTTCAACTTAGAGTACTGGTCTTCGATCAAAGAGATGAGCGGACTAATGACCAACGCTCGTCCTTTAGGTTCAGCCAACGTCGGCAGCTGGTAACAAAGGGACTTTCCTGCTCCAGTCGGCATGACAAGAAGGACATCCTTACCTAATAGCACCGAGGCGCAAACATCGCGCTGACGAGGTCTAAATGATGGGAAATCAAATACACCTTGCAGCACGGTGTCTAAGCTGGATTTGATCGAATCAGCTGAATCAAGCATGTCTCATTACCACCTTCTTGATAACGGAAGGGGTGGGAAATTGATTGAAATCAAAACCATAAGACTTAAACCAATCGCTTTCATCAACCACTTGTGCGATTGCTTTATCTTTTAGAAGAGATCTATCGATCCCCATGAGGAAATTTGTTGTCTTGGCCCGCTTCACTGCCGCCAAGCGCCGCTTAATCTGACTCTTATGGTTGCCGTGAAATAATTCGATCGCGAAAGACTTACCTTCACTCGTAACGATAAGGTCCGGGAAACAATAGCTTTCCGCTCCAAAATCCAAAAAGTCATCCCCCAAGTGTGCTTTTAGGCCAGCTTCTTTACCAATAGCGTCAACTAATTGCGAAAACTCTGGTGGAACGAAACTACCATTTACTCTGGAGTGAGTGCTTTTGACACCCGAGTGATGGTCCAGGCTCATTTGCAAGTACTTGCCCTTCCACTTGACACTGGCCTCAAGACTCCACTCAGAAAATGATGCGATAAACTTGAGGAGATTTGCCAGGCGAGCTCCATAAGCGGCTCCACCACACAGATCACCCAGAGGCCCACTAAGACTGGCTATCAATCCGTTAGACGATGAATCCATTTCAACATCTGCGATCAGACGCTGAAACTTTACTTGACGTAAAAATTCGCGTCGCTGTGCTGTGGAGGTTTTTTTAAGTGTTACTTGAACGTCTTTTGCAAGACAAAGGATCGTCCTTACTTGAGCGAAGTTCATGAGTTCAATCAAACTAGCCGCGGGCATGGGCGAGAAGGCCTGAAGAACCCGCGCTGAGGGCAAATCAGAAAATATTTTTTGCCCCAGATCCGAAGAGCTTGATCCAAATTCGGCCGCCACGTGTTGGGTGAAAACTTGAAAATCCTGATTTTCGCCAACGCGGAAGTTTTCGGCAGCTTTGAATACGCTCCAGCGCATCTCCATAATCGTTGGATCCGGTTCGGACACCTCACAAGTGTCCATTAGTAACTTGGCAAGGGCGCGTCGTCGCGGGGTTGTGCATATAGTTTTCAATTCGTCTTCAACATCTCCCAGGGTCCGTCCAGGAGCGGCACTGAAAAACTCACACAACTCCCTTGCGTCAGCTGACCCCTTCGTGTCATCGGAAGGACAGAAGCGTGGAAATAGTTTGCCGTTACGCGTTGTGACTTGCACCAGATCCTTGGTAAGCATAGTGCTGCCTCCGCCTTTGATTCACATACTTCTCACTCGTTCCTCGTGAGATAATTTCGTACAAAACCGCGTTTTTCCCGTCCTTATGGCGAAGGATTCGACCCAAGCGTTGCACATGCTCGCGAACCGTACCGCTTCCCGACAAAACGACGCCTACACTTGCCTCTGGCACATCCACACCTTCATTAAGAACTTTAGATGTCGCGATGACTGTAATCTCACCAGACTTGAAAGCTTCAAGAATTTTTGCTCTCTCCGCGGCTTTCGTGTGGTGGGTTAACACTGGAACAAAAAATTGGCGCCCGATGTTGTAGGCAAGGGAATTTTCATCCGTAAATACAATGACCCTCTGGCCTTTATGCATCTGTAAAATACGCCACAATTCACCAAGCTTGTTGGATGCAGCATGGGCTAAGCGCTTCTGCTCACGAAATGCCTGCATAGCGGCACGCCCCTGCGCAGAACGAGCAGAGAGGGTCACAAACTGAGCCCAGCCATTACCATCTGAAAAATTGATTCTAGCCTGGCGTATAAAGTTTTTATAAACGTTCCTTGCCGCCTGATACAGGGCGAGCTCGGTTGCAGTCATATCAACTTCAATCTGAACAACTCGGTAGGGTGCGAGGGTTTTCTCTTCCAGCTCACCAAAGCGTCCTTCAAAAACCAAATCACCAACTAGATCATAAAGCAGTTGCTCGCCACCATCAGAGCGCTCCACAGTAGCAGATAGACCCAATCTAAATGGCGCAATTGAGGACATGGCTATCAGCGAATACACCGGAGCAGGTAGATGATGACACTCGTCAAAGATAACT
>JBAXLR010000088.1:0-12075 GCA_037134655.1 bacterium
AAGAAATTTTGGAAGAAAAAGTAGCTACCCAATACGAATCTGGGCAAGGGGCCGTTCCTACACTCGGGATGGGCATTTTGATAAGGACAATACGGGGCGCCTCGTGACGTCCGATGGTTTTCCGATGGTCCCCGAGATTATCATTCCTCAAAGCGCAACGGACTTTCATGTGGGCCTTGATGGTGTAGTTACTGTGAAGGTGAACGGCGAGTCCCAAGAAATTGGACAAGTTCAGCTTGCGTCATTCGTCAACCCAGCCGGCCTAGCTTCCATGGGAAGGAATCTTTTCGGGGCAACCCGAGCCAGTGGTGAGCCGATTGTTGGCTCAGCCAACCAAAACGGTTTTGGCAGCATTGCGCAGAATCGATTGGAAGCGTCTAACGTTAATATTGTTGAAGAAATGGTTAACATGATCACCGGGCAGCGAGCTTACGAGATCAACTCGAAAGTAATAACTACAAGTGATCAAATGTTGCAGTCGACAAACCAGATCCGTTAATCGGGGTGGCTAGGTGCAATGAGTGACAGGCTTACTTTTTTATCCGGGGTGATTTCATCCCTACCCCTTCTTGCCATGGCAAGTGGGGTGTTTGCGCTGGATATAGACCAGAAAAATATTGATCTAGTACTAAAGACAAAAGCCACCGTCGCTTCACATCGCGTTTATCTATCGGATGTTGCGACATGTTCAGGCGCGATGACCTATTGTCAGGAGATTAGTGGTATTGACGTCGCGCAAAGTCCGTCAGCTGGCCGCACAGGATTTTTGCAGAAATCACACATTGAGGCTATCGTCGGAAAAGAGTGGCCAGGGGTTAAAACTATAATCTCGGGCCCTGACGCGATTCGTATTGAGACTGTCGCGGTGGAGCTTTCCGCGGAAGATTTACGGCAAAAATTCGAGGACTTGCTCCTATCTAAATTTCACACGCATAAAAATCTTCGTCTGCGCGTATCTCGCCTGCAACCGATGAGTCAAGTTAAGGTACGACCGACCCAGGTAAAAGTCGACTTCCCTGACGTCAGGAGTATGGGGCTTGATGATCGCGTTTGGGTCCTTCGAAACATGATTGGTAATCGTCCGATACAGGTAAAAGTATTCAGCTCGAATGACCCGGATGACGCATCAATTATACAGGCCAACGCTTATATTACGCTGGAAGCTCAACTTCCCCTACCAGTACAAACAATTGGGGTGGGACAAACAATCGCGGCGGACGCGGTTGCGATGGGCTGGATTACTATGCGCAGAGGTTATCAAGATGCCGCATTTGACCTTGGCGCAATTGTTGGGCGAAAAACTCGTCAGACCCTGCAGGCCGGCGAACCCATATCACCACGATTTCTTGAAAATGCAACGGCGGTCATGCGGAATCAGTCTGTGAAAATGTTAGTAAAGAGTGGTGAGCTTGAGATTTCAGCGCGGGGCATTACCCAGCAGGCTGGTTCGGTGGGGCAAACAATTGACGTGGTCAATGCAGCTACGAAGAGAAAATTAAAAGCCCGAATTGTTGATGAGCAGACTGTAGAGGCCGTGTCATTTTAGGAAGGGGATCAGTCATGGGGTGGATTTGCCATAAAATAAATTCGGGCTCGACCTGTGTGGCACTGTTATGCGTGTCTGGCCTGGTCTCCTCGTGTTTAACCGGAACTCCTCGCTATATTTCACAACGTGAGCCAGCTGCCCAGGCTGCGCCTCCGGAGGTCATCTCCAAGTCAGAGCCAAAAAGTGAAAAGCCTCTGGATTTATTTGTTCGACAGAAGGACGTAAAAATCAGAAGAAAAGCACCCGCGAATGAGACGGGATCTTTGACTGACCTTAATGATCCAAGAGCCTATTTGTTTGGATTTGAGCGTCCAGTCGAAGTTGGAATGTTTGTTGATGTTAAGGTCGCTTCCAATCGCTCAGAGCCATCAGGTGCACCTGCTGATGGTGGAGCCGCTGGCGGCAAGCCCGAAGAGGGTGGTGCGCCCGGTCCAGCTGCAAAAGAGGTGGCAGTGGAGAATCTGTTAAAATCCCTACCTAATCTTGAGCCTGGACCTGACAATAAGCCGATTCTGCTTAAGAGCATCAAGATGCAGGTGTTAGAGCGTTTTGATAACGGTGACGTGCTGGTAATGCATCGCCGCAGAAGCATCCGCGAGGGGCAAGGTGCAGATGTAACGGTGACCGCCAGAGTTCCGGCCGAAGCGCTAGCGCGAGTCGATAATATCAGTACGCTTGATCTTGCTGATATTGATTGGCGCGAAAGCTTCAATGGTGATGTCGCAGAACGAAAAAGTGCCAATTGGGAAGATGAGTACAGTTTACGGCTGAGTGGCTTTGATGAAACCAAGAGTAAAGATGCCTTGGGGCTCGAGGAAAAACGGACTCAGTTGAAGTCCGTTCGGGATAAGCTTGAAAATGAGATGAAGGGTTTCGCCGGTGAAAGATCTCGGCTTTCAAGTGAGCGTGCTAAGCTGTTAGAAAGTAAAGCTCAAGATTCAGCAAAAATCTCGGAACTTGAGAAACAAAATGTTGATTTGCAAAAGAAAGTTGACGAGCTGACTCCCAAGGAGGAGGCAAAGCTAACGGGTGAAGACAAAAAAGTTGACACGAAAGCCAGTGACGCTGGTAAGGCTGCCGCAAAGCCAAAGGAAGCAGCTTCCGCTGCTAAACCTGCGGCGAGTGCCCAAAAAGCTGATGCTAAAAAAGAGCCTGCTAAACCGACTGATGACAAGAAAAAGGGGTAATGCATGATGCAGTTGATATTTAGTCGGTTTGGTAACGCCGTGCGAATTTCGTTCGCATGCATAGCACTTGCCTCAGGAGCTTTCGCTCAGGAAGTCAGAATCAAGGAATTAGCGAATGTTCGCGGCGTTAGATCAAACCACCTTATGGGTATCGGACTGGTGGTTGGGCTAAGCAAGTCTGGAGATTCAACGGCCTCTATTTCCACCAATAAGGCTGCAGCCGCCATGCTGCAAAAGATGGGACTGAAGGTAACCGATCAGCAAATAAGCGGAGGCATGGCAGCCTTGGTCATGGTAACGGGAGAGTTGCCAGCGTTTGCCCGCAATGGCGACCGGATTGATGTCAGGGTTTCCACGATTGGCGATGCCAAAAGCCTGGCTGGCGGCATTTTAATGAGCACTCCGCTCAAAGCGAATGCTGCACAAGTATACGGAATGGCACAAGGCTCTGTAGTGGTGGGACAAGCTACGGGGGCTGGTGTGCAAGTGCAAACAGTGGCCACGGCGCCTGGTGGATTCACCGTTGAGCGTGAGTTTGCTCCTGTATTGGACCGCAATGGTACGATTACGATCAGCCTGAAGCGCCCCGATTTTACAACCAATAAGCGAGTGGTCGAGGTCATTAATCGCCACTTCAAGGGTTTTTATGCAACGTCAAAGGATATCCACGGAATTGAAATTCAGATCCCCGAAATATTTCAAGATCGAACTGTGGACTTTATCGCTGAATTGGAAGCCTTGCGAGTCGTCATCGATCAAAAAGCAGTTGTGCTAATTAATGAACGAACTGGGACGGTGGTGATGGGGGGGGACGTCGTCATTTCTCCGGTCACAATCTCACATGGAGATTTAAGTATCAGCGTGGGTTCGGGTGGTGGTAGCGGAAAGAAGAAAGGTAACTCCCTTGTTAACTTCGGTGGCACAAGTGTGTCAAAGCTCGTAGAGGGTATGAACTCAATGGGGATGAAGCCGGCTGACCTAGTTGGCGTAATGCAGGCTCTGCAGTCAGCGGGAGCATTGCAAGGAGAGTTGCGCTTCATGTAAGCGCGAGCGGGCTGATTATTTTTGGAGGGCAAAGACATGGACGTCAAAGCCGCGATGTTAAATTCTGTTGATCAAAGCCAGGCGAGTCGAGTTGATTCGATGACGTCTCAGGCATCGCGTGAGCAGAACGTAGCCAAAGTTAAGCAGCTCTCAAAAGATTTCGAGGCCGTATTTTTGGAACAAATGCTGAGGACCATGCGTTCTTCAGTTCAGAAGTCGGGATTGGTTGATGGCGGGAATGCCGAGGAAATTTATAGGTCCATGCTCGACGGCGAGTATGCCAAGATTATGGCTGGCCAAGGCACATCTGGCCTTTCGCAGATGATAGAGCGACAATTATTGCAAACAATGGGAGTCAAATCAGAGGCTTCCGAGGTTGCAGCAAAAACCAACGCACGAAGCGCATACCAAAAGGCTAGTGCGGTAACATTGCAGCCAGAGCAAAAAGAGGTCAAAATAAAGCCTGAAGAGGCCCGACTGGATTGGGCTAGGTAACTGGATAGGGGGTGTTGTTTATGGCAATCAAAAATGTAGGGTCGTCGCCACTTTCTGGTCCTGGACTTGGTAAAGCAAAGGAGTCAGAGGGCTCCAAGAAGGCATCTGTCGCAGAGGCTGGCGTAGGCTCTGCCAGTTCGGCAACTGCAGCAGGCATAGCATCTTCTTCTGGCAAAGATTTTGGCGTGCAATTAAGTGATGATGCCCGCAAGCGTGCTGATGAGCGAAAGAAGTCTTTTGAGATTGCTAAGAATACTCCAGATGTACGTGAGGAAAAAGTTGCGGCTATCAAGGCAAAAATCCAGGCCGGAACATATGAAGTTGATTCTGGAAAAATCGCTGATGGCATGCTGCGTGAAGCGATCATGGAGCATCTTGCGAATAACAAAGATAGCTGAAAGCAAAGGGCCGTGGGGCAGTTTGGTGCCTCGCTCTGAAAGAGTGATCCATTAAGGATGACGGGTCAAAAAGGGAGGGCGGGCGATGTTGAGTTCTTCTCGTTTCAATTACTTGATCGAGTTGTCGCAGAAATTGATCTTGGCCGTAGAACGCATGCGCCAAAATTATGGAGCATTTCCGGCGTTAATCGACGAAGAGCATGCGATGATTCGCGCGCACGCCTACACGGACCGTTTATCGGAAGTTTGCAATCAAAAGACAAGGCTAGCAGACGAAATATCTGAGTGCTTTGAAGAGCTGACGCAGCTAACCCAGCAATTATTCAATATCTGGAGTGATGTTGACTGCGAGGGTGTAGCGGCTTTTCCAGGGGATCTAACCAATTGTATTCGGATGCTGGAAGGTATTTACTCCGCCATTGTAGAACGTCAATCCGATCTTGCTGCGGGCGTTTTGAGTCTTCAAATCAATCGACTGCAAGAAGAAGTAAAGTTGCTCAAAGAACTTTCCTCTGTGGTCAAACCACAGATCGAGAAAAACAAGCTCGCCCTAACAGGTATTGTAAAGTCCTACCAAGACAGCACGCGGGTTCTATTTGACCTTGCGGAGCAAGCTCAGGCAACCTACTCCCCTCAAGGAACCACTAGTAAATCGTCCGAGGGCTCTTCGACTATTTTTGTAAGGGCGTAGTTTTATGGGTTCTGGGCTTTTTCACACTTTAAATATTGGCGAGCAGTCGCTTTATAACACTCGTCAGGGTGTCGATACCGCGTCGCACAATATTTCTAATGCCAATACGGCTGGCTATAGCCGGCAAAGGGTTAATCTAAAAACTAGGCAGCCCCAGTACTTGGGCGGTGTTTTGGCAGGTTCTGGGTCCTACATTGAAAACATCACAAGGACGCACAATAAATTTGTCGAAAGACAGCTAAACCGAGCGCAACAATCAAGTGGCGAAGCCACTGGCCGATTTGACGGGTTAAAGTCTCTCGAGTCAATTTTCAGCCCAGAGCTTGCATCCGGCGTGCCAGATGAAATCGGAAACTTTTTCAACTCTTTGCAGGACTTGAGTTTGTCGCCTAGTGATGAAGCAATTCGTAACTCTGTACGTGAAAATGCAAAAAGTGTTACGTCGGCTTTCAAGCGGGTTAATTCAGAGGTGAACCAGCGACGCAGCGACTTGAATGAGATGATTGTTCAAGAGTGCGTTGAAATTAATTCTCGCCTCAACGGGATTCGTGAGCTCAATATCCAGATACAAGATGCTGAAGCTTCGCCAGGGGCCGTTGCTAATGATCTTCGAGATCAGCGGGATATGCTTCTGAGAGAGCTCACAGAAAAAGTACAAATTAACTATTATGAAGACGATGCTGGTAATTTCTGCATTCGTGGTCCTGATGACACGCTCCTGGTCGACAAAACGTCGATCGCGGAGTTCACCGCAACGAACAATGGTAGTAACGATGGTTTTGCCGATATCGTTATTCAAGATAAAACCAACGGCTTCATGCGAAATATTACGCGGAAGATGGAAGGCGGAAGAATTAAAGGGTTGATTGAGGTGCGTGATAATGTTTGCGCAGGCCTCATCAATAAAAATAACGAGATGGCAGCAAATTTTGTGGGGCGAGTAAATGATATACACGCGAAAGGTTTCGGTATTCGTGATTACGACGAGACAGCTGGTCGCCACTTTTTTAAGCCAATAACTGATATCAACAAAGCGGCCAGTGAGATTGATGTGTCCGACGAGATATTAGGTTCAACGGATGCGATTTCGGTGGCCGCCACTCCTCTGGCTGTTGGCGACAATATTGTAGCCAATGAACTGCTTTCGCTGAAGACTGAGAAGTTTTTGGACGACGGCAGGTCGAATCTGGTCGAGTTCTATGCGAATTATGTGGGAAATCTAGGTGTTGAAATCAACAGAACAGAACACCTTAAAGATGCCAACGATTTGGTCGTATCCGATTTGCAGGCGCAGCGTGACGCGTCTGCAGGTGTATCCTTGGATGAGGAAGCCATTAGCTTGATGAAATGGCAGTCTAACTTCACGGCATCCTCAAAAGTTATAACAACGGTCGACGAAATGCTGGAAACAGTATTGAGTCTTAAACGCTGATGAGGCTTTAGATGCGGGTATCAGAAAATCAGCGATATAGACAGGCGAATGAGAAAATCGCAAAAGCTAAGAGCGATAACGCACAAGCTCTGGATACGGTTTCGACGATGAAAAACATTCGAACCATCTCGGATGACCCAACAGGCCTCTCGCGCGCGATCAGATATAAAGACCAGATTACTTCCTACGATCAGAATCTTAAGAACCTGGAGCTTGGCAAGGGTTTCATGGAGACGATGGAACAGGCGCTTGGTGGCATGACTAACAATCTGGTTCGCGCCAAAGAACTTGCCATCGCGATGGCGAACGACACGAACAGCGCAGCAAGTCGGGACGCGGCTTCTAAGGAAATCAGACAAATTATGGACGAGGTTTTGCTGTTGGGTAATTCCACTTATAATGGCCGATTCGTGTTCGCGGGATTTCGTAACGAAACACCGCCATTGACCGAGGACGGGAACTTTAGTGGTGACGATGGCCAAATTTTTGTCGAGGCCTCGCCTGGTACGTTCAAACCGATCAATATTCCGGCTAAAGATCTATTTGTACCGTCTGAGGATGAACGGCTTCGAGGACACGGCAATATGCTTCATGTTCTCCAAAACCTTTATGAGGGTCTCGCCCAGAACGACAAGGGAAAAATCCAAAAAGGTATGTCCGAGCTAGATTTTCATCTCGATAAGGTGACGAGTCATCAGGCTACCGTGGGCGGTATGTGGAATTCGGTGAATAACGCGCAGTCACGTGTGATCCGCGATTCAGACGCGGCAAAGGTCACGCTCAGCGGCATTGTAGATGCGGATGCGTTTAAAGCTACCAGCGAATTTAAACAAACAGAGACAACCTTGCAAAGTACGCTACTTGCAGCCAATAAGGTGCTGCAGCCGTCATTGTTGAATTTCTTACAGTAGGTTCGTTTCGGGATCGGCTGATCTCGCTGTGCTTAGTTTTTTGAAGTGCCCCGCCAGGGAGGGCGATACCAAGGAGGGTATTGGGGTGTTAGTGTTAACTCGTAAGGAACGCGAGGAAATTGCTATCGGCGATGACATCACCATCGTTGTTATGCAAATTAAGGGTAAACAAGTCAGGCTCGGAATCAAGGCTAGCCCAAACATCACGGTTCATCGGGGGGAGGTCTACCAGAGAATTCTTGAGGAAAATCGTGCCGCGTCAGTCCCCGATGCAACCGCGGTTCAGGAGGCGGGTTTGATGTTTTCGAAGCCACAGAACCCGCGTCAGACTGGGGTTCGTAGGGTAGTGAGGTCTTCGAAATCTGGCGCTGGCGATGGTGATGAATAATCGAACAGCTGTCGGGCAAAGTGCTTGCTTTGTGTAGAATGTCTGGTTTACACTATTAGAAGCTTAAAGGGACATTCAAGCGTTTTAGAACCGAGGGTAGGCGACAGGATTTGTCAGCCTCCTCAGGCACAGTGGCAGTAACTGATACCACAATGTTTGGTTGATAGTAAAAAAGGAGTCGTGTCTTGATAAAGGTAAAGACTACAAGGTTCGGCGAGATTGATGTTCCAGAAGGCGAAATCATTCATCTGCCCTCTGGTCTTATTGGTTTTCCTGAGCTCAAGCAGTATGTGCTTCTTGATCATGACAAAGAGTCCCCATTCAAGTGGTTTCAATCCCTGGAAGACGGTGCTATCGCTTTCGTATTGATCGACCCGTTGCTCTTCAATCCCGAGTATATTGCCGAAGTTGCGGACGCTGAGTTGGCTGATTTAGATGTGCAGTCCGAAGAAGATCTGGTTATTTCGGTGATTGTGACAGTGCCAAGTAATCCGCAGAACATGACAGCAAATCTCAAGGCTCCGTTGATTTTTAACCTCAAGAATCGTCGTGGCAAGCAGGTTATCCTAAACACGAGTTCGTATACCACTCGCCACAACATTATGGATGAAGTGCGTAAGCGTACCGCTGGAGCTGATGCCACCAATGTTCAAGAAGCCGTCAAGCAGGCGAAAGCTGACCAGGTCGCTCAGTCTGCAGTTGAGACTGGTACCGGTAAAAAAGGCTAATCGGTGATCATTTAGTTTGGTTTTAGGGTAGGCTTAACTAGCCTACCCTTTTTCTTTATAAATAGTTTGATTGAGGTTTTTGCAGTTGAAGATCGTTCTTATTAATGGTGAAGAAGCCAAAACGTCAGATGTGACTGTACTCCTGCAGGGTGATTTTTTTCATGGATCGCGTGCGATGACGACCATGCTTGCAAAGGGTGCGAGGGTGGTAGATCTGGAACGTCACTTGGAGCGGCTTGTCGAGCACGCCCAACAACTTTTAATTGATAAGCCGACAAGGGCGGATGTGCTTAAGTTTGAGATTGATTCAGTACTGGCCATGCTTGGCCCGCCGCTTATGGCGAAAATCAGGATCATCTTGTTTGCGGATCACGGTGGGCGCAGCAATCGAATTATTGAGGTTGAAAGTCTTGATGTTGATGAAGCTGGCTTTGATACTAAGCAGGTTGGTTTGCGACTCTCAACCCATTGTGACCGATCATGGGCGCGTGGAGATCATGTAAAAACTGGTTTTCTCGGAGAGCGGCAAGTCGCCATTCGCCACGCTGTTGCGAGTGGATTTGATGACGTGCTCTGGATTAATGGGGACGGCGAGTTGGCTGAGGCAACCTGGGCTAATATTTTCTTGATTGGTCGCACGGGTGACTTGGTTGAAATAGCGACTCCCCCGGCGACGAGTGGCATTCTTCTTGGCATCGTACGCCGAAGAATTACCGAATTGCTGATGACGGCCAAGATCCCAGTGACCGAACGCGTTATTACCCTGGACGAGCTACCAAGATTTGATGAGGCTTTTGTGACTTCAAGCATCAGGGGCCTAGTACCCGTGGCGCAAATCGATAGGCATCGCCTTCAGACCCTTCGACCAAATGCTGTTTTTAACCATATTTCGAGGCTCTACCAGACCTGGCTATCTAGTACTTACTCTAGTGATTTCAGGATCTTATCAGGTAAAGACGACGCCTAGCTTGTGCATTAATTAGGCATAAAATTATTGAAATATTAAATTATTATGGTAGAACGCCTCGATTCTATTAAGAGGTGTTAAGATGACGACTGTCAATCCGTCCACGGAGCTTCAAAAAGTACACTTGGTTTCGCTTGGGTGCTCCCGCAACCGCGTAGACTCAGAGGTCATGGTGGGCACGTTACTGCGTGATGGATGGTCTTCCGTCGATTCGCCCGAAGAGGCGGACGCAGTCGTAGTCAATACCTGCGGATTTATTGCCTCAGCCAAGGAAGAAAGTGTCGACACCATTCTTGCTATGGCGGAGCTCAAGAAAACTAATCCTCAATTAAAGCTGATCGTCGCTGGTTGTCTAACTCAGCGGTACAAGTCACAGCTTGTGAAAGGTCTGCCCGAGGTCGATTTGTTCATCGGTACGGATGAGTTCTCCCGAATTGGCGAACTGTTGGCAAATCGTCCCGCGCAAGGTTCTATTTTTGCAAAGCGAACCAACTACCTTTATAACGAAGACATGCCACGGGTTAACACTCTGGCCGCTCACAGTGCTTATGTTAAGGTTGCGGAAGGCTGTCAGCATAATTGTGCATTTTGCATTATTCCAGCCATTAGAGGTCGGTTGCGTAGTCGGCCGGTGCACAGTGTTGTCAAAGAGGTCATGAACCTCGTCGACACAGGCGTACAGGAAATCAATCTGATCGCGCAAGACTTGGCTGCTTATGGTCGTGATTTGAAGGAAACAGATTTACTCGAGTTGTTAAAAGCTCTGGTAAAAATTGAAGGTTTGAAATGGATTCGTCTTCTTTATGTTTATCCAGAAAATATCAGCGATGAATTTTTGGAATTTTTCGCGGCTCAGGAAAAGATTGTAAAGTATCTAGATATACCAGTGCAACACGGTAGTAACGCTGTTCTCAAGCGCATGAACCGTGATGTGACGCGCGAAGAAATCATTTCAACAGTTAAAAAATTGCGCTCAAAAGTTCCATCCGTTGCCATACGAACTTCCGTCATGGTTGGTTTCCCAGGTGAGACTGAGGCTGAATTTAAAGATTTGAAGGCTTTGGTTGAAGAATTGGAGTTTGAGCATCTAGGTTGCTTCACCTATAGTCAGGAAGAAGGAACCGTCGCCGGTAGAATGCCTGACCAAATTGACGACGCGAGCAAGGAACGTCGCCAAGATGAAATTATGTCGTTACAAAAGGGAATTTCACGGCGCAAATTACAGCGATTTGTTGGGCAGCGTATCCCTGTCCTAGTCTCTGGTCCCAGTGAGGAGAGCGAGCTCGTTTGGCAAGGTCGTATGAGTGTTCAAGCGCCTGAGGTTGATGGACTAGTCTATCTCAACGACGGTCCAGTGCGAGCTGGGCAAATACAAGAAGTTGAGATTACCGATTCCTATGATTACGACCTCGTGGGCCGAGTGATTCATTAATGGCGTAAGCTCGAAATCTTCAGTCAAAGGTTCTGCTGTTGAAGGGGCCTGGTCAATTTAGAAACGGGCTAAGACAGCTCCAGCCTCAACTCCAGCTAGTGAAAACGTATTGACATCAATCAACGGGCGAACCACGACGGGTGCTGCCTGGTTTGCAAGGGGTGGCAGGAGAACAGGACTTGAGTTTTCCACCAACAAAGGTGCCAGAGCCATCCAACCACCAAAAAGAGTACCGCCTAAAAAGCCGATGGATGCTCCGATGGATATGAATTTTAGATGCTTGCCAGGATTGTCTTGGAGTGTGAGCAAGGCGGCGCCGATGGCAGCTCCGGCAGCGGCCGAATAACCGGCTGTTACGAACATGTCTTGAAAACCATTTTCCAGTGGGGTCTCAGCAGCGGCTGGAGTGCTCAATATGGCTAATTTAACTGACAATATAAGGCAAACTATCCGTAGCGCTTTGATCATGGATATCCTCCTTATTGCAGGCTTGCTGAATTGATATTTACCGAAATCCATTATCAAGCTCCCTTAGCTTGAAATCAATCAAGTATTTTAAAATATGCCCTTGCGGCGCCAGTTAATTAGTAATATAACAAAATTCTGCCGCCGGATTGGCCCTCATCGGCCGAGACCAAGCCAAATAAAAATTAAAATCCTGTCGAGACTTTTCGCCCAAGAAACCACCCGGAATTAGTTCATTTCACATCAATTCAAAATTTTATAAGACCCATTTTTAAACCTATTTTTAGAGGTAGATTGCCCATGACTCAAGGCAACAACGGCGACGATTCAGCACCAAGAAAGAGACCCGTACGTCCGGGAAAACCAGCCCCAGCGGGAACTGCTCGGGGTC
>JBAXLR010000089.1:0-11865 GCA_037134655.1 bacterium
GCGATTTGTTTGCTGTTGTAGGTCAGGTTATAGGTTTCATGCATTGCAGTTCCTGTTTTGATAACTCTTGTTCCAGCTCCGGCGAACATCACGTAGTCGTACTTGGCATTGGGCTCAGGCGAATAGAGTGAACCGTTCCTTGAGCCAAATAGACCATTTGCGATAAGAGCGTTGTTTTGATTATCCCAAGTGTCGCACGTAAATGGGCATTCGGGTTTGACGTGGGCAAATGGATCATCGAAGACCTGACGAATTTGGTCATAGAATCCGTTGGCGCGTGTCCCATCAAAACCACCGCGAGCACGGTCCCAGACAAAGGGCGCAGTATTCAAGTCGGCTCCGAGGAGTTTCACGTTAGCCTTGGATTGACGTGCCCACTCGCTCAACTGCTGTATCTGCGATAAGAGAACGTCTTTTTCCGTATAATTGTAGTCATGATTATTCGCGTCCCAAGGCAAGAAACTTGTGTGTGCGTTATAGACTTCAATTCTACCAATTCCTTGAACCTCAAAAGGTACCCGTAGTGCGCCTTTTTTGGCAGCTCGGTCAAATCCAGCACTTTCACGCCATGCAAGGAACTCGGGTTGACCTGCAGCTCTAATGGTATTCTTGGCAAAAATCATTAGACCGTTGCCAAGGAAAAATGGCGGCACCAAGCTTTTTGAGTCAAGAAGATAGCCTTGGTATCCTTTGGCCAGCATGCCTGTTTTAAGGGACTGCTGGGCTTTATCCGTCCAGATTTCCTGCAAAATGATTATGTCGGCATCCGTGCGGGCTAGCGCATCCGGTAGAAAGTACAAACGTTGGTCCGATGTCGCTAATGCTAAATTGTCAGCTGGCAACATATACGCATTGTAAGACAGAACCTTGAGGTTCAATCTTGGAGTCGTATCCACATAGCTTGGGTTTGTTATAATCGGCCCATTCTTGTTGTCGCCGCTTGGTTGGTTTTTGTTGGACTTCGAAGCATTGGCTCCGCAGCCTGCCGACAAAAACGAAGCCACCAACAGGGCGCCCGCAAATGATGGGTTAGAGATAATAGATCGCATGACGAAACAACCTCCATTCAATAACTACAGCTTCAGCTAGATGCGATTATGGCTTTGAACCATAAGTTTCTCTTATGATCGATCAAGAAGCCAATGGCCCAGACCGATTGAGGCTGAAGAATAAAGAAATTCATAAAAAAAGTCAAACTTTTTAATAAAACATTTATATTTTATTAAAATACCTTTAAAATTACATACTTTCCAAATTTCCTGACTTGGAGTATCCACAGACCCAGCGTATGGACGGAATTTCTCTAAATTTTAACGATACTTGGCGAGGACTCGGGGCTCCCATTGGTAGCCCATTTGCCGGCTTGCGGGTGGATGTGTACCTCTCGCGGCAGTACCCTTTTTTGACCCGCAATGGCTGGCAAAAGCGCATGCAACAGGGGCAGGTACTGATCAATCACCAGACGGTTAAGTCAAACTACAAACTTAAGCTGATGGATGTGCTGCATTTTTATCATCCTGAAATCGACGAACCCGAGGCCGATACAAATATTAGGGTACTTTGGAAGTCGGGAGCGGTAATGGCTGTGTTCAAGCCTGGAAATCTTCCCATGCATGAAAACGGTGCCTACAGGAAAAATACGTTTGCCCACGTTCTAAGTGCGACTGAGGGTGAAGAATGGTCTGCGGTGCATCGGCTTGACCGCGAAACTAGCGGTGTCGTATTGTGCGGTGCCAATGATCAGGTGAGACAAAAACTTGCCGATGACTTTGAGTCAAAAAAAATTCTTAAAGAATATCAGCTAATCGTTTCAGGAAATCCGTCCGCCGATAAATGGACGGTCGACGCGCCGTTGGGTGATCTAACTGACAGTAAGATCCGTATTAAAAAGTGGGTCGTTGACGGTGGATTGCCTTCAAAGACAGACTTTGTGGTGGAAGAAAGAAAAGCCTCGGTAGACGGCTCTATGGCGCTCTTAAGGGCCCTTCCGAAAACGGGTAGGACGAACCAAATAAGAATTCATGCTGCTTACTCAGGGCACTGGATCATCGGCGATAAATTGTACCATCCAAACGAGGACGTCTTCCTTGATTACTGGGAGGCTCGCCAAACGACACCTTTCTGTGTTGAACAAACAGGATTTCATCGTTGCCTTTTGCATGCGGCAGCCCTAGAGTTTGCTCATCCGGAAACAGGCGTTGGTTGCCGGATCGAGGCACCCATGGCCGACGACATGTTTAGATTCTGGAAGGGGTCCGTATGATGAAACGCATAACTCTGCTTTCAATCGGCATTTTTGCCCAATTATCATCAGCCTGTACATTTTCAATTACCAAAGTCCCAGCAGGTAGAGAAACGCCAAGATCCTTGGAGAAAACAAAAGTCGTATCTGAGGCTGTTGCAGCCGCTGATCCACCGAAAGTTACATGGAAGCTGCCTGGATCCCAGATTGAGTACATCTATTTGGGAATGGGGACTTTTGATACTTGGTCCAGTGAATGCGAAAAATTAGGTCCAAACATGCGCCCTCTTACTTTGGACGTTAATTTTTCTAAAGGTGTCGCAGTCGAACTGTTGTCAGCGGCCAAAGGTGCGGTGTTTGATTCGGAAGAGGTTAATGGCAGCGAAATTATGGAAGGTCGGATGATCGCATACAAACTAGCAAGCTTCGCAGACAAACCATGTGAGTCTTATCCGCGCGCTAAAGATGGCGGTAGACTTCCGGCTTTTTTTGTCCCCAGCACATCAGTTCAGAGAAGTGAACTTCATGAAAGTGATTTATTGCGCAGAGCTTATACATGCAAATTGGCCGCGCGAGTGAATTTTCCCGTGCCGATCGTTTGCGCAGGGCAAGGACATTGAAGGTGCTTAGTGGGGCTAGGGATTCTTGGAAAGTGACTGTATAGTTTTCCAAGCTTGTATATTCAAATTCAGGGGCCTTTCGACCTGGTAGTTGTGGATGGCGATTTCGTTCGTGGTGTTGAAGACGCGAAAACACCAGCTATGATGTGTATCCTGATAGTCGCCAATGGGTACTGCAACGAGATTGCCCGAGGTATCCCGCCATTTATTTTCAAAAAGTTGGCGGCACCTAGCTAAAGGTATTTCAGTTTGGGTTACGCTGGCATCCGCATGCTCAAAAAGTGCGAACCACGCTTCGGTAGCTTTCAACGGGTCAATGCCCGCAAGACTCAATATTTCAAGCGCCAATTCATCGGCTTCCTCTTCTACTGTATAGACGCCGAGGCCAACTTTGGCAGCTGCAGTAAACGGGTCCATCCCGCCACGGGCACGGCCAACTTTCAATTCTCGGCATAGATTTTTTAACTCCTCGCGCTCCACGGGCTTGTGCTCAGGATCATTGAGCAGGTAACAGTAATTGTAATGTTTCATGTCATTAACAACATGAGCACGGTAGTAATGTGCCAACTCGTGGGCGATGACGGCGGCAAAACTAGCTTCTGTTGGAAGAATCGAAAAGAGTCCCGACGTGACAATAAGCCAGTTCGGTGCGGCATGTGTCACAAATTCTGGAGACCAGGCAAACGGTTTTAGATAAGTCTCCACGTCACAGCCAGGGCCATAGGCCCACTCGATATCATCCCTTCCTGATTTTTCAATCGTGCAGGGCGCGTAGAGTTTTGAGAACCAAACACTGTAGCCGACAGCGTCAGTGACTGGTAATCGAATTTCGGGGGGGAAGATGTTGTGCGCCAGCTTTTTATTACTGTCGTTGAAGTAAAGTGGGCGCGTTTCTTTTAAATTAACTTCATCGTCGCGGGTCACAGCGATTTTCGTTTTTAGCTGGTAGCTGACTGTTCGTCGTTTAGCAGCGAATGCGTCTGGGCTGGATTTTTTCATCACGATGATTTGTGGGTGGGGAATGCCCGCCATTTTTTGAGGATAGGCAGCGACAACGACTGCGTGTAGACGCTCAACCCACTCCTTTGATTTCAGACTTAATTCATGGGAATCGGGCAGATAGGTAGAGTTATTCATTTTTAGGAAGGTGGCGCGATCAAGGTCAAGATAGGTCCATTGCCCATCTGACCAACTAACCTCGCCGAGAGTGTGTTTGACTTTGGCTTGTGGCTGAACTGTTTTGCAGGCAGCCAGGCTTATGAGGAGAACCGTGGCAGCGAATCGCATCTTCAAAAGAAAAGCTCCTTTACCGGTTTCTTGACGGTCAGCTACGACCCGAATGAGGTCGCAATGAATTTTATACACCAAGTAAAACCTTTGTGAGTCGCTCGATTCTATTGATGGGGATTATACTTGATCCAGCTCGGCCTACCTGGATGGCGCCTTGGAGCATATCTGGAATTGATTTCACCACGTCAGACGGTATGGCCAATGGTTTAAATGAACCAAGGGCGATGCCATCGCGGATTAGTTCGTCTAAAAATATAATATGCTGCTTGTGCATATTGACAAGAGCATCTCTGACTTTGCCCTGTAGCAGGGGCCAAGACACCGCAAATGCACCACCAGGACATACGTGTCCATGGCTGATCATATTGCGGTAGTGATCAAAATAGCGACTCAGTCGCTCCACTGGATTCAAGTGTTCAACAGTTTCCTGCCACTCACTAAATAACTTCATATCGGCTTCGATGACCGCGCATGCTAACTCATCCTTGCTAGCAAAATAGTGGAAAATACTTGCTTTGCGAATCCCAAGTTCATTGGCCAGTTCCTGAAGGCTCAAAGCGTCATATCCAACTGTTTGCGAAAGGGCCGCCGCTTTTTGTAAAAGTTTTGACCTGGTGTCAGCGCCGCCAGCAGTAGAAGCTCGCAATGTGGACATACGCAGTGCCCCCTGTATTCAGAAAGTTTGATTCGATTCCCTTTATTGTCTCCTGAAATGCGTAATATGTGAAGCGTCCGGCCGCACGAGGAGCCTCGTGGGGGACTCTAAATTATATTTATGATTTCATGGATTTATGTAGGGCAAAAAAAGGGGTGTTCTGTCGCTAGGATCTAGCGTCGAGTTAGGCTTTGATAAATTCGAGTTCGGCAACCATGAGCCCCCAATCCACAAGCTCATGCCTGTGTCCTGCTAGCTCCTCCTCAAGGCGCCTTAAGCCAGCGCGGTACTCGCCGTCATCGATAAGGAGTAACTCCGATGTTTCGCGGTTGCGCGCCTCATTGAGAATAAGTGAAGACTCTATTTTTTCGCGAAGTTGAAGTTGTGTTGTGCGGAGTTCAAAGCCCACTTCAATTGTTTTAGACTTAAGAAACTCAAGATCCCAAAATCTTTGTTGGTCAATTTTTATCGAGGCTGGAAAATATCTGAAGATCCACCAATTCGGACTCAGCTCCGGAGCGAGATTGACGATCTTGAAATATCCTCCCGGCTTTAGAACGCGGAAAATTTCTTTAAGAGCTCGGTTACGGTCAGCAAAGTGATGAAATGAGAAACGACTCGTAACATAATCAAAAAAATTGTCATCAAATGGCAGGTCTTCTGCCCCAGCCATGTGAAACAGAGCAAACGGCGCTTTTTTTCGCGCAACATTCAGCATGTCTTCGCTTGGGTCAACTCCATACCACCGGATATTTTTATGTTCTTGTAGGCCCGACTGGATTTCGATGTAAGAACCTGTTCCGCACCCTAGATCCAAAACATTCCAAGGTTTTCCCGAGGCCAGATTGAGAGTCGTGTCGGGCGCGATGTTACGTCTAATGGGATTTTGGTCGTAGCGATTGGCAATATCAGAGTAGTTGACCCGGGCCATAATTTGCCGCCTGGTCCTTTCTGGCTAAAGAAGCTTTTCTGAAAGTTCTCGAACGGAGTGAATGGTCTCCGCCCCAAGGTGGCAGGTTTGGCCGTCCCGAAATCCGTGCCAATTAGCTCTGATCGGCAGTGCGCCAGCTGATTGGGCAGCTGCAATATCAACGTCATGATCTCCAATCATAACCAACTCGGAAATGGAACACGCAAAATGTGTGGCAATCATTTGTAGGCCTTCGGGGTCTGGCTTGTGGTTTTCGACGCAATCACCAGTGACGATGACGTCAAAATATTTATCGAGTTGGTGTTTTCTAAGAAGAAGAGTCGCTGAGCCATGATCACGGCTGGTCCACGCTGCAAGGCGTTTGCCACGGTTGAGCAGGGTGGTTAGCAGACAGGATAAACCGTCAAACATCTGGATGTGGTCTAGATCGATATTGCTTTGCTGATTCATGAATTCGAGGGCTTCTGAGGTGGCATCAGCGGAAAGTTTCGTGGATAAAAACTTTCTAGCTGAAAGACCGGCAGCCAGCGCCTTTTCCGCCTCGCTCAATTGCAGGCCGTTCTTAGCAAAGACCTTCTCTAAAATGGCGAAGTAAAACGGGGTCGAGGCAAAAATAGTCCCGTCCAAGTCAAATACTAAAAAGTTACGGTCGCGAGGCATGACAAGTCTCAGTACCTAAAAATTTCAAATCATGACGTTTAAGAAGTTCCAGTAATTAGAACCTGTGAGGCCGCCCATTGGCAACTTGAAATTTATTAAGTCTAGGGATTACGGGCTGTAAAATTTAATGACTGGAGGCGTGGAGCCACTGGCCGGATTTGAACCGGCGACCTACCGCTTACGAAGCGGTTGCTCTACCAGCTGAGCTACAGTGGCGCTGGAGATTAAAAAATAGCAGGAGGCCCCACCTGTTTCCAAGTGGAAAGAGCCTCCCCTGCAATTAATTGCTCATTAAAGAGTCACATCACCTTGCATCAGAGCGCTGTGACCAGGGAATGTACAGAAAAATTTGTATTTAGTGCCTTTTTTGAGTTTGGCCGTTGAAAATGTCACCGTATCAGATTCGCCACCGCCAAGAAGCTTTGTGGCGACAATGACGCCAGCCGCGCCCGGGGAGTAGTCTTTTGCTGGGCCAGCTTTCGTGGCAGCAGCAATAGTTTTCTGCATGTCGGATTCCGCTGTGATCACTAAGTTGTGACCCATGGCAGCTTTGGGTAATTTACCTGAATGCTTCAGCGTCAGTTTGACGTCCTTGCAACCTGCGGTGGCGATGGTTTTGGTGTTGTAGGACATGGCGTCGGAACCTTCGACAGTTACTTCGCATGTTTTACCAAAGGCTACTCCGGCGAAAAGTGTCGATACAAGGGCAATGGCTGCTAGTTTCATGGCGTGTCTCTCCTAGGTTTTTGAGTTTTTGTGCGAATACTCGAGGAGGGAAGGTTAACTCTTGAGTCCTTTGAAACCAAGTTAAATTCTGTGATGTCTAAGGGAGAAAATAACCCAGGGGGAATTTCAAAATTTATAGGTGCCTAAAAAGCGGTCTATGCGGTGATTGACCAAGAGGGGGTCGTCAAGATGGGGGCAGTGGCTGCCGTGGTTAATGACCTCAAGTTCTGCCATTGGCAGGCGTTTAGCAAGCCATCGGCATTCTTCAAGGGGCACCATATTGTCTTTTGCGCCTGCGATGATCAAGGTCGGACTTTCGATTAAGTTGTCGAACTGGCTAACGTCAAAGTCCTTAAGATCATCGGCCAGCTCATAGAAAATATTGGGATCTGTTGCGAAAAAATGCCGAAGATACTCTTCGATATCTTCGGTTCTTGCGAGGGTTGGATTAAAGCCTTTTAACCTTACAAGCTCGCGAGCAATTCCTGGGGCTCGACCTGCCGTTTTGTTCAAAAACTTGACCCAAATGGGAGCGATCTTATTGAGGGTAATCATCAGCTTTAGCGCAGCTCGTCCCGTATCACCAATGCGCATGGGTCCAAACGGGTTTCTACCAGGCGCCCCTTGTAACACGAGTCCTGAGCATCGCTTAGGGTGGTCATGGGCAAATTGCAGGGCGACGGTTCCCCCCATGGATTGACCCAAAACTACAGCCGTTTCGATGGACAATTGATCAAGCACCTCTTTAAGGTCCTGACTGAGTGTCTTTATACTTAAAGGTCTTAAGGGTTTTCCAAGAGTCGATGCGCCGTGGCCACGGTAGTCCATATGAACGGTCAATCGACCAGCAGCCTGGGCGTGGGCCAACTGATATTTCCAGTGCGAGATGGAACAGCCAAGGCCATAAAGAAACACAAGTGGGGTTCCCCAGCCGCTTTTCACCCAAGTTTGAATTGTAGCGCCATCGCGCAACCGGACGGGTGCTGCGGCTTCGGCGGCTTTAGTAATGTCATATGCGTGGGCCATGCTGAGGTTTGCTTTCTAGCAAAAAAACTATTCTTATAAGGATACACCATTTTTTAAAATGAGGGGTCGTCATGCAGGATCCAGGGCAAACGGCCCCCCGCGTCCATTGGGCGCGAGAATCTGGTAATCCTTTGTGATTGAAGTGTTTTTTACGAAGGATCCGCGATCGACTGAGGATTCACTGGGCATAGTTAAAAGTATCAAAGACGACGGATTTAATCATAGATCCAAGCTCAACGGATGGGGGCAGTTTAAAAATATTACCGGTCCCAAATGTGTCTATTGGTTATCTTTCCGAACAGGCACATCAATAAATTTCATGAGCGCGCGAAGTTCCTCGTCGCGTTCAGTAGCAAAGGCACGTACGTGTTGATTGCCATCAAGAGAGCGCATCGTTAATTGCTCCTTAGGTATTTTTCTATAAAGTCGAAGACCCGCCTCATAAGGAACCACCGTGTCGTCGCGGTCATGAAAGGCTAAAATCGGAATCTTAAGGCCCTTGATATAATCTTCAGGGTCCTCGTCTCCACTCAATAGAATCCAAGGTAGCCACTGGAATGGCCACAGGATCCAGTATCTCGAAAGTATGGATCGAGCGACTCCGCGATATGAGGCAAAAGTACTTTCCAAGACAAGGCCATCGATTTTGACGTCTGACTTTGCTAGAGCTGTTACTGCTACGGCCCCTCCCAGGCTTTGTCCAATAACGAAACGACGTGAGTTTTCATATTCTTGTTCGAACCATCGAAGTACGGCAACACCATCGTCAATAAGACCTGATCTCGACGGGCTTCCGGTGGAACCATCATAACCTCGGTAATCAAACGTAATGACATCTACTCCCTGTCCTGCAAGCCAAGCGACAGATAAAAAGTGAGTGGACCTGTTTTCAGCATTCCCGTGGAATTGAATGATCGCAGTTCTCTGTTTTTGGGGGTTAACCGCGGGTATCTTCCACGCCTTAAGGATGACGCCGTCGGAGCTCTGCACGTGAACTTCTTCGAAGGTGAGGTTAAGATTTTTGGGTGTCGCATAAATATTTGCATGCGGTTGGTAAAAAACGTGATTACAGGACGTGTTCGCCAGCAAAGCTCCAATGAGAAGCGGGATTTGAAAATTTTTTGTTAAAAAAATAACCACTTTGATAATTTCGAAAGTCTTTTATTGTGGGTGTTATATCCAAAAAATCATACTGTGATCCTATAATCAACTTTTGACTGATCAAAGATTCGACGCAAACGTTTGGTGAACGGATTGGTTGTCGATTAAAGCATCGCAGTGTAAGTTTAGGGATAGCAAGCTATCAGTTATCCCGCGAAAAGTGGCGTCAGCATTTTCAATGTAAACGCGCCATTTTTTAATCCAGTGCAATGTCATTGCGATCTCCTAAGAGAGGCGATACTTGTAGACATCTAGCTGTTCAAACCCCATCGATCGGAGCTCCAACGCAGCTTCCCCCTTCACGTGTGAGTAAAAAAGTGGCTGGAATTCTTCCTTGTGGCTTGAACAGTGATTTCTGGGCTTTTCAAATCCGTTGCCTAGATTTGAGAAGTTCGGATAGAATAGGATAGAAAAATCATTTTGTATTCTAAATTTTTTTTGATTTGATAGACGAGTTTGTTCACTTTGGAACTTAAACAGAGAGGGGCTCATGAAGCGATTATTTGTTGGTGTGGTGGTGTCTGGTTTTGCACTCAGCTCTCAGCTGGCAAATGCTGGCGGTTACGGCATGGCTGGTTGCGGCTTGGGGTCAGTCGTATTCGGTAACGAGAAAGGCATGATTCAAATCGTCGCTGCCACTCTTAACCCAACAAGCGGTAGTCAGGTCTTCGGAATAACAACGGGCACATCAAACTGTGCAGGTTCCTCAGCTGAGGGCGCAGCCCTTCAAACTCAAAAAGACTTTATTGCTAATAACCTAGCCCCTCTTTCTAAAGAAATGGCTCGGGGCTCAGGTGAGACGTTATCGGCTTTGACCGAGACACTTGGATGTTCAGCAGGCGCTACAAGAGTTGCCCACGCGCGATTGCAGAAGTCACACAGCAAGATTTTTGCATCTCCTGGCGCCTACGCCGTGCTGGAATCTGTTAAAACCGAACTACGTTCGACGCCGGAAACAGCCAGCGGCTGTTCTTTTGTATCGATCTAATCCCGGTTGGCGTGCTGCTAATTTGTTAAGAAAAATTTTTTATAAGGAAATTTAAGATGAGAATCCTCAAATACTTATCGTTGAGTGTTTTGACATTGGCTTTGACAGGTGTTTTTGCGGAATCAGTGATGGCGCAAGAGGCTAAGAAAAAAGTTAAAAAGAAGAAGAAAGACACATCAGGCGAAACATCCGATACATCCGGTAAATCAGGTGGTGGCTATGTGCCAGCTTACGGCCCAGCTGGCTGTGGTCTTGGTTCTATCGTGATGGGACCAAAACCAGGATTTATGCAGGTATTCGCTGCCACTACTAACGGTTGCTCAGGAAGTCAAACTTTTGGAATTACAACAGGTACATCCAATTGTAAGGATGGACCTGGCGGTGAAGCATCAGCACAGGAAAGAAAAGTTTTTGTTGAGATGAACTATGCTCAGCTCTCAAAGGAAGCATCCCAGGGTGACGGCGAGATGCTTGAGGCTTTTGCTGATATCCTTGGGTGCGCTGAAAGTGATGATGACCTTCAGGCTTTCCAGACATTAAGTCAGGAAAAATTCGCTTCCCTCTTTAACGATCAGAGCTCAGATGCTGTCGTTGACGGTTATGCCGCTGAACTTCGCGGGCATGAGAAACTCAGCAAAAACTGCGTTCGTCTAAATTGATCTGCTGACTGCTTGAGTTAGAAGTTTTATCGATGCCTCGTTTAACTCACGTTTCATTCAACCACCTCATCCTAGCTTTGCTAGGGTTTGTGGTGGGTGGGGTGGGTTGGACGGGGCTTCTAGCTGCTGAGCAAGAATCAGACATTGTCGCATTGAGAAAAGCTGATGCATGGCGAGCCCGTGCAAATGAAATAGCGCTTTATAATAATGTTGCTTGGAAAACTCAGCTGCTTTACGTGAGTCGCGTTCTGCGGCCTGATTCCAGCATTGTCGACTCTTTAGTTTTCTTCAATGCGAAGGACGGAAAATTCAATTTAAAGTCAGAGATGGAAGCCTCAGTTGACGCATTATTTGCGCCCGTCTCCAGTGAAAAACCTGACGAACATGCCTTATGTCGATTTCCGCGTCGCTCTGCATGGTTGATTGAAAATCTACAAATACCTCGGGAGATTCTGCCAAGGGTAAATTGCAAAGAACTTGAACGGTTTCTTCTGTCGCAGTCGGCAACAGGTGTTTCCCTTGTTTTTGCTTCCTATTATCTGAATAACCCTGCGTCAATGTTTGGACATACTTTTTTACGGATACATCGCGGCAAAGGTCCGGCAGATGGCGAACCGAACGCTCTTTTAGACTCGGCGGTGAACTTCGCTGCGAATCCTACGACCGAAAATGCGCCTTTATACGCAATCATGGGGCTTACGGGACAATTTCCGGGCACATTTAGTCTGATGCCCTATTACCTAAAGATTCAGGAATACAACAATGCGGAGAGTCGGGATCTTTGGGAGTATCGTTTAAATCTGTCACAGACTCAGATTGATAATTTTATGCTGATGCTTTGGGAGCTTGGTCCCGCCTCGATAGACTACTGGTATATTGATGAAAATTGTTCCTACGTTCTATTGCT
>JBAXLR010000090.1:0-11816 GCA_037134655.1 bacterium
CCTATGATTCACATGGGCTGTAATTAGACGCTCGGCAAACCGCTGCCAAAGTGGTTCCAGCGATAGTTCCTTTTCGATAAACGTGGCGACCTTGCCACAGTCAATCTCTCCTGCCTCAGCAAAAAACAAATGCCCCAACACCCCCTTCTCAACGGGCGCGAGTGACCGTGTTGGCAGAATTGGGGCGGAGTTGGTATTTTGAATGGCCTGAGGCACAGCAGGCCCGGAACGGTCAGGGCCTTGCCTTGGCGCCCAAGTTTGCCGCGTGACGCCAAAGGCAAATGAAGCTAACTGCCTCGCAATAATCTCCGCCGGTACGCCAGTCAAACCCGATACACGGCTCACCAGAAAGCCTTTTTTGACAGGATCTTGAATCTTGGCCAGCCAGGGCACGAATTCCGTCGTTACAATATTTGGTATGGCAGCAGAATTGACACCCGCTAATTTTGAACTAATACAAAGCTCAATCAGGTCCACTGACTTTTTTAAAACCTGCTGTAAAGCCTCGACCCCATGTTTACGCACAAAGGTGTCTGGATCGTCCTGGCCATCCAACTTTGCTGCTCGCACACGCAGCTCAGGTAATTCTAAAACCACTTCGATGGCTGCGAGGGTGGCACGTTGACCCGCATTGTCCCCGTCAAATAACAAAATCACTTCAGGCGTTTTTGTTTGCTGCCAAAGTAATTTTAATTGCCTGACTGTCAAAGCGGTGCCCATCGAGGCCACGACTTCATGAACTCCCTCCTGCCAAAGGCAGAGAGTATCCATATAACCTTCGACGATTACAGCCGAACGTTTATCTTTGATCGCCTCGCGCGCATGATCCAGACCAAACAGCACGGCCGACTTATCAAAAAGTGACGTGGCGCCACTGTTTTTGTACTTGGCTGGATCTTGAATGGTGGTCCTGCCACCAAATGCGATCACGCGACCTTGCGCATCCCGAATGGGTATCGTTATGCGATCACGGAAAAAATCATACGGCCTGCCACTTCTAGCGCTCATCACGGCAAGGCTGGCTTTGAGCAGGTCATCTTCACGAAAGCTCATACTCCTGAGGTGTTTCACCAAACCGTAACCTTCCACGGGCGTCAAACCAAAGCCAAATTTGACGATATTCTCCTCACTAAACCCCCGCTCGATTAGATATTTTCTGGCTTCAACACCTCGCTCGGTTTTTATCTGACTCACAAAATAATCTTGGGCCGCCACCATAATTTGGCTCAAAGCAACCTGTTCTCCTCGGCGCCTTTTTACACCCTCAGACTCCTCGAGCTCCGGCGCCTCAATGCCGTATTTCGCCGACAGAAATCGCAAGGCCTCAATAAAGGTCATTTCACGTGTTTTACGCACAAACGTGATCGCATCGCCTGATTCTTTACAGCCGAAACAGTAGTAATGTTGATCCGGATAGATGTGGAAGCTCGGTGACTTTTCGGCGTGAAAGGGACAACACGCCGTGATGCTAGGCCCCCGCTTGACCAACGTCACGGTTTCGCCAATAAGTTGCTCAAGTGGAACCCTGGTCTTGATACGATTTTTTACGTCGTCTAAAGAATTCACGTCTGATGCCTATTCGGAGCGTTATCGATAAATTGCCTAATTTCACACTTCAAATTACCGGCAATAAACCACAAAAAAGAACCCGCTGTCACTCTCCGACAGCGGGTTTTTTTTTAGAAAAAAACGAGGTGGCTTAGAACTTGCGATTTTTCTTCGCGGCGCGTTTACGCGCTGCCACTGACTTCTTCTTGAGTCTTACGGAAGGCTTCTCATAATGTTCACGCTTGCGAACGTCACTCAGAACACCGCCCTTCTCACACTGCTTTTTAAAACGGCGCATAGCCGCCTCAAAAGCTTCACCTTCACGAAGTCGAATTCCTGGCATTAGAAAATCACCACCCTTCAAAGCTAATTTATCGGAGCAAATTCCTTGCCCGACGATCTCCGTATTCGCATAAATTGCGGATATTAGCCAGCAATAAATACTCAGGGACATTGGGCTTACCCGGAATGGTATGGACAACTGCAACGAGTTTATGGGGCCGGGGCAACTCACAGATATTCCTTGGGTCTCGTTCCTTATCGACCTCTTTAAAGGGGATCGCTGCAATGAAGATGGTATGAGCATCTTTGCTGTAGGGTTTATAGTCCGGACCAAGCTTGTTGATCACCTCATTGACGAGTTCTGGGGTGTTAACCGTTTTTTGAGTTGCCCGGTAGTAAGCGATACCAAAATAGGGGGTAAATAGCCGACTTTTCTCGTCCACCAGATAAAAGAGATTTAGGCCAGCAAATAGCCCTCCCGCGCTCGACTCCAACTCACAGGAGCCTGCAGGAAAATAAACCACCGCCTGTTTGCTTTGCGGGTCGCCGTATTGGCGGCCAAAGCCAAGAACGTCTAAGTATTTGCTATCTTTGGGTAGTTTAGAGCTTTCCGCGACCAACTTTTGCAAAAATGAGGGCTGATCTTTCCCACTTAAAAACATCCTTGGATGATTGCCAAACAAGAGATGCTGACCATTTTTAGGAACATCTGCCAAAACACTTTGCAGCTGCCCACAGTTATAATTAGGCACTGACATGCCCGCGGCAACGAGCGCTCGATTTAAACCGACTCCGGCAAATACTACTTGGCCGCCACCCAAAAAAATCGGCACGGGCTTTGCCGAGTCAAAACTAGCAGCTGTCAGCAACTCTTTGCACCGTGCGACGTCTTCTGGATTAATCTCCGAGCCTTTAGCTGACTTTAACAAATTTTTCTTGCACTCATTGAATAATCCAGCCGCCGGAAAACGGTCCGTACAGCGGCCAAACTCCAAGGGCAGATCTTCAAGTCGTAATTTACCAGCTTTAACAGCAGCGGTTGCTCTCGCAGTGCACTGACTGAAGCTTTGTTGAGCTTTTTGGACCTTTTGAACCGAGGTCTGCGGTGGTACCAACGCTTGTCGCCCAGCAAGTGGCTGATCCAAGGGGGCCTTTTTTTTAACGACAGCAGCCTGCCCTGAGGATGCGTAAAAAACCGCCGTGGAAAGACTGGCGCTGGCGAGGTAAATGGATATTTTTATTGCGTAACTCATCCCTAAAGTGTACGGGAAAGAGCACCAGATCGGCAAGACGTTAGTGCTTCGAAGGAGGGTCGACATGCCATCGTTTGACATCGTGAGTGAGCTGGATCTCATGGAAGTCGAGAATGCGGTCAATCAGACGGCTAAAGAGATTGAGCAGCGCTTTGACTTTCGAGGCGGTAAATCGTCTTTGGAACTGGATAAGACGGCCAAGAAAATAAAAATTATGGCTGACGATGAAATGAAACTACGGAGTATTCATCAAATTCTCCATCAGAAAATGGCCAAGCGAAACATCGATTTACGAGGCTTGAAGTACAATGCTGAAGAGCAGGCTACCGGTAACATGATCAGGCAGATCATAGACTTAAAAGCATCTCTTGAAAAAGAGGAGCTAAAAGAGGTCAACAAACTGATTAAAGACTCGAAACTTAAAGTCACGACCGAGGGTCAAGGCGACCAACTGCGCGTCACAAGCAAGAGTATTGACGATCTTCAGGCCGTTATGGCTCTGCTCAAGGGTAAAGAACTTAAGTTCCCTGTCCAATTTATTAACATGCGTCGTTGAATTCAACACACTTGCCCCACTGGCAAGACGGGAGACATATGGGTTTTAAATGCGGCATCGTCGGATTACCAAACGTGGGCAAATCGACTATTTTCAATGCAGTTACAGCGGCAGGCGCCGCTTCGGCCAACTATCCATTTTGCACAATCGATCCAAACGTGGGCCGCGTGGATGTGCCAGATGAACGGCTTACAACTATTTCGAGCATCATCAAAACACAACGCATCGTGCCGACTGCCATGGAGTTTGTCGATATCGCCGGATTAGTACGAGGTGCTTCAAAAGGTGAAGGACTGGGCAACCAGTTTCTGGGTCATATTCGCAGTACTGATGCCATCGCCCATGTGGTGCGCTGCTTTGAAGACGGCGACATCGTGCATGTGGACGGTTCTGTAAACCCCATCAGGGACATCGAAACCATCGATACGGAGCTTATCTTGTCTGATGTCACAACAGTGGAGGTTGCCCTTGATCGAAATCGCAAACTCAACAAAAGCGGTAATAAAAAATTTACCGCAATTGTCGCCATGCTCGAAGCCCTTAATACCCATCTTCAGGGACTTAAACCTGCTCGTACTTTCCCGTTAGAAAGTTTCGTCGGAGAAGTCCTAGAGGTCCACGACGCGTGGCGTGATCTTCACCTTATCACGGCTAAACCGATCTTGTATGTCTGTAACGTCGAAGAATCCATGTGTGACGGCACAAAAGACAATCAATATACCCTTGCCGTCAAAGAACGAGCCAAGGCGGAAAAAGCCCAAACGGTGATTATTAGCGGTAAAATCGAGGAAGAGCTCATCCAGCTTGACACGGAATCACGTAAAGAAATGCTAAGCTCCCTCGGAGTCAGCGAACCTGGGCTCAACCGACTGATCCGGGCTGGCTACGACACTCTTAGGCTACAAACGTACTTCACAGCTGGCGAAAAGGAAGTGCACGCTTGGACCATCAACCGCGGCGACAAAGCACCTCAAGCAGCTGGAAAAATCCACTCTGACTTTGAAAGGGGATTTATTTGCGCCGAGGTTTACGCGATTGAAGATCTCGTAAAAGCTGGAAGCAAGGCCAAATTAAAGGAAGCTGGACTGATCCGCACTGAAGGCCGTGACTACACCGTAAAAGACGGGGATGTCATGGAGTTCAGATTCAACGTCTAATGTTCGTATTTGTTTAAATGGGGTTTGCGATATGAAAACTGCGCTAATCACCGGAGCAAGCACTGGATTGGGGGCAGACTTCGCCCACATTCTTGCGAGTCGTCGTATGAATCTCGTGCTGGTTGCTCGCAACGAAGAACGTCTAACCGAGCTCGCCAACACACTCACAAAAAAATACAATGTCACATGCCATGTGATCAGATCAGACCTCGCCGAAAGTGCTAGCGCCCAACGATTATTCAACGAAGTGGACGCGCGTAAGATTTCAGTTGATATTCTTATCAACAATGCGGGCTATGGCTTGTGGGGACCCTTCGCCGAGTCAAAATACACAGAAATGGCTGGAATGATGCAGCTCAACATCAATACACTTACAGAGCTCAGTCGTCTTTTTTTACCCGACATGATTGCGCGTAAATATGGTCATATCTTAAATGTGGCGTCAACTGCCGCTTTCCAGCCAGGCCCGTGGATGGCAGTCTATTACGCGACCAAAGCCTACGTTCTATCATTTGGTGAAGCGCTGGCAGAGGAGCTTAAAGGAACTGGCGTATCTGTCACAACCCTTTGCCCAGGACCAACCAAAACGGAATTTTTTGATCGAGCCCGTATGGGCAATAGCCGTATGAAACGTATGCTATTTGCAAATTCGATGGCCTGCGCGCAGACCGGAATCGATGGGATGTTTCAACAACGCGCAGTCGTGGTTGACGGCGTGGTAAACTGGATGTTCACACTAACAGCTAGGTTACTGCCGAGAGCAACAATGCGCCGTCTGGCCGGACTTATTAACGCGTCAGTTTCCAACTAAAAAATCACCACTCCTTCTGCTGAAGAGGATGACTTCCGGCTTCCAACACGTCAATTTGGCCTCAAGGAGGTCAAAGCGACGTTTTATTATCCGAAGTGATGACGTTGGATGTGAAAATAAATTGAGAAACTTTCAATCCAGTAATACATCGCAGTGGTAGGTGAAATAATTGCTCACGAAAGGAGAAGCAAAATGAAAACCTCGAAATCGGTCGCTTTTGTAACGTCGATTGTGATGATCTCATTGAGTACTGCGTGCGGAACAAAATCTGATGAAAGCAAAGACACTGCCGCGAATCAGAACACACCGGTAGAATTAGGGTTACCTGAGGCCGCAGTCATCGCTGTCCCAGTTGATCAAAATGGTCAAGAGCTGCCTGGTCAGGCCGATCTTCGTATCCTGCCCAATGCCCAAGAAAGCCTTGCTGGGCAAGCTATACAAGACGCCTATCAAACAGGACGACAGCCCGACTTTGTTATGGATGAAATGGATAGCAACACGTCGACTGAGTCGTTCCAAGGCTGGGGCAACTACCGTCAGATCGGACAGCCAGGCTACGGCTATGGCTACAACCAGTATCAGCCCATCTACTATCATGGCGGCAATCCCTACCAATGGCGATTCCTCAATCAGCATCGCTGCCGAAATGTAAACTACTACTATTATCATCGCCGCCCACAACCTTGGGGAAATCCTTGGAATCAACCAACACCGGTTGGGTACGGCCATGGTAACTATGGTAACTATGGTAATTACGGCAGCTATGGTAATTACGGAAACTACGGCCAGTACGGTCAAATTCAACCGATTGGTTACCGTTAAACTCTAATCTAAAACGTGATAATTTCATCTCTCCCACGCCCTTCATTAGGAGGCGTGGGAGAGATTTTTTGGTCCGAAAAATTAGCTAGTCCACTGCGCCAATATCGATCAAACCTGTGGCAAAGTCCTCAAGTCGAACTTCTTCGAGCTGAAGGCGATTTGAAAATGCATTGTAACAGAGATAAGTGGCGAGGCCTTGCCGATTAGCCACCCAAGGGGGAAGATAGCGTCCAGGGACGACCCAACCGTCGCTGAATGCTCCGTCCAGCTTGATCACATCGCCAATCGTCATTCTGCCCGCAAAAAGCTTCTGCGGATAATCTAGTTTTCTCTCCTGAATGGCTTTGCGCAAGAATGTATGAACTGAAAGAAGACCCTTGAGATACACACAATCTTTGGTGAATACGTTAACACCCTTGATATCACCACCACGGAATATTCGCGCCGCAGACTGAAAGCTCTCGCGCTCAGGCTGCCCAGCGTCCAGAAAAAATCTAAAGGTTTCGATAAAATCGGCGCCATGTAACGCTCGCTGAATACCTTGGATACGTAACGCAATCCGCCGCAGCCGTCCGAGATCCATCGTACCAGTGATGAGTTCGGCAAAGGTTGCCAAACCCTCTTGAGTCGCCGTAGTGCGAGGAGAACCAAGCCCCATGCTTTTGAGCCACGGTTGTTTGCGACCGTTTAGCATAGTGGCAGAGTGAACGAACACCTCGTGCTGAATGAGTTGCTCCACCTCCTGACTTGAAAAGCTACTCTGGCCTCGGATCCTTACCCTTTCACTACCAGCAGCAGCTTTGCTGGTTAGTTCGTTATCAACTAAAACTTTAATCTTGTAGTCTTTAAAAAATTCATCAGCTCGAGATTTGATTGTAGCGGCTGTATCTTCACTATGAAGCACGCTAGTGTCATCGATAAAATCAACTATCGCAGAGAAATCACTCGTGATTTTGATAAAATCATCAGCTAGCTCCAGGTTTGAGACGCGCCCAAGCTTTTCATCAGGCCGACCATAGAGAACCTCGCTACACTCGCGAAATGCGGCAGTTCCCAAGCCTTCAAGCATCTGCGCTGCAATTTGGTAGCTTCTTGCAGTTTCAATAATATAAGCACCGACTGGATGTTCCTCACTCGTGGCAGAAACGATCTTTTGCAGGACGTTTTTTTCTTCGCTGTAGTCAAACTTCGGGTACTCGACCTTAGGGATTTTTATGGATTTTTTTCGCCAATTCTCCAAAAAATCCTGACAAATCTCTTCCCCCCAGCCCAACGCACTGAGAATTTTTATGCCCTTACTTGCTGCAACAAGCTGCTGATCAAACTCAGCAAATCTTTCGTTCAAATCCACAGTGTCACCCATAAATTAATCAACCGAACCACTTCGACCAATAGACTTTCGCCATCATACCGTATTTGGATGAATAACCAACAGACCTGGCACGAATCACACCGTTCTCGTCCAAAACATAATAACTTGGATAGGCCGTTATACTCCATGCCTGGCGTACGTCTTCGTTGCCATAAAAGACCGGCACTGAAATACCAAGGCCTTTCACAAATTCGAGAACTTCGTCCTTTGACTCATAGTCCAAGGCGATGATTTGAATATTAAGATCCGGCATCTCACCTTGAATCTTGTTCAAGTTTGACATGCTGAGCTTGCAAACTCGGCACCAAGGCGCAAAAAAATAGATTAGGGAAATCTGACCAGCGGCATTCGACGGAATTGCCACGGTGTCTTGGGAAATGGCCAAAAGTTCGAATTGTTTAACTCGGCCAACAGCCATTTGACGGGTTTGAAAATACTGCATACTAAATACAAACACTGCGAAAATGACGACTTGCAGAGCGAGTGATTTAAGATGTCTTAGATGGCGCCTCTGCAACTTTAACTCCTCAAAATATCGTTTAAGACTCTAACATAGCAGAAAGCCGGAGTCGCTTCGAGCAACTCCGGCTTTTTTGAGTCAAATTCACTGAAGACTTAGTACTTGGCTTCCAGCTTTCTCATCTCTTCAGGAGCGTCGAATGGTCGCTGTTTGATGTCGAGAAGTATACGAACCGCATCAGCCTGCTTGATTTTACCTGCAGCAAGAGTTTCGCAAAGGAATGGCTCGAGTGGGTCTGTGTTCTCGTAGATTACCTTGTGCTGAGGCCACAAGTTATCAGACTCGTTGCTTCCGCCCATACATAAAGGGACCAAGTGATCGATCTTAAATTCGGATCGCTCCATCTGCGTGGTGCTGTAGCCGTACTCACGGTCGTAGAGCTCAAAGCGCGCTCTTTTTTGCTCTTTATCGACATTACGCTCACAATATTTGATCTTTTCTGGATAACGTAACGTGTTTGACTTCTGGCACAGGGATCCAGGGGTGGAATCTAAATGGGGCTTGTGGGGAAATTTCCCTTCTTTCGGGATTTCCACGCCCTTTTTAGCGAGTTCAATGGGTGATGACTGGTCGATATCGACAGTTTTGAGGTCGGTGAAATCAGTTCGATCACCACAAGAAACGAAAGATACGAGGGATGCTACAAAAATCAAAGTACTGAGGAACAAATTCATTTCTTCTCTCCTATAGACGGGCATTTTCGGCGCCCGGTAGAAACACCATTCCAATCAATGGCTTATACAGGTTCAAAAACAGACAAATAATGCTCAGACCCCAGCCTTTTAGTCGCTGAGAGACATTTGCGCAACCCCAAATGTCGTCAATGCTTAATTATATCAATTTTTCTGGGTTGATAGCCAGTATTGTAAACGGCTAAACCCCCGAGATCTTTGATCCGCGAGTTCATGCATGAATAAAAAAACAGGTCTGAGCTTGGGCTCAGCACGACATAGCTGAAAGTAGTAATCAACGACTTCCTCGGCACAGCCAGCATGCCAATCAAAGCCACAGAGATCCACAACACCAAGGCTCGGCTCTTTAGGCATTCGTGAGTTAACCACTAGATCCACTTTGTAGCGGGGATCACCAACGATGACACTGGTCTGTATCTTGGCCGCTCCAATGGAGTCCGCTGATTTAGAAAGAACATGATCAAGAACAGCGCGCATGAGATCACCACTGGAACGACGCCAGGGGAAATACTCGGGTCCAGGCGCCTTTTTTCTTTCAATAAATTCCTTCTTTTGCTCACCCTCTGTTTGCCGCCGCCATGCTCGCCAAAGAAAATCAGTAATGCTTGCCTTCTCATGGTCAAGCTCGTCAAATCGTTTATGGAGATAGTGAAACGCTTTTGCCTTAGGCCGACTCATCAATACGTTAAGCTCTCCTTTACGCTTGTCAGGGTCATCACCCTGCCTAAAAGCTGTCAAGTTGCCGCGATTGACGTCCCACAAATAGAAAATAAATGGGCGTTCCTTCCCTTGCAGGGCCGCACCAGCACCATCAAGTACGTCTTCACCGCGTCCAAGTTTTTCTAAAAATGCAGATTTTTTTGACCTTATATAAGGCTCGTTTTTTAAGAGAAAGTAAACCAAGGCAACATCCGTTTCCATGTTAACGCGACGCCCGGTTTCCTTTTCGATTTCCTTCACTTTATCAGCCACCCAAAGCAAGTAGCGGTCAATCATTTCAGTTTCGATTCCCTTGTATTGACCACTTTCTTGCCTAATGCTCTCTTTCTTGTCGCGTTCACTCCAATCGATTTGCAATGCAGGTTTTTCCCCCAACCGGCGCCATTGCATGACTTTTAGCTCGCTATTGTAAACATAACGATTGGAATACTCGATGATATCGGGCGGACAACGGTAATGCTCATCAAGCATCACGCTTGCCTCCTTTATTCCTTTCACCAATCCGAAAATATGGCTACCACCACCCTTGATGGAACGAGCCTGAGTTGAACGTAAATGCTCATCAAGATTGAACTCGGCAAATAAGTAATCATCAATCACACTGTCTTTTGTAAGCACAGTTTGCTTGTCATCCCCCACCACCATGAATTTGCGCGCTCTCAGCATCAAAGGCAGGGCATCATCGACACGGCATTGAGTTGCCTCATCCACGATTACTAGGTCAAACATTTTAGCTTTGCACGGAAACAAGAAGGAAACGGCCTGCTTTCTTACGAGCCAGATGGGGAATGTCTGAAACAACTTCTCCTGCATTTCATGCCACACACCACTTGCCGACTCCAACGATGCGTGCCCCTTCAGTGCATGCAGCATACCGCTAATTGCCGTCAGTGAATTACTCTGACCTTCAACTGAAGTCTGCGCATCAGCCACAATCTGACCAAGCTTGCCAACAAATAGTTTGCGAACAAGTTCGCCACGGCGCGCATCCAGGTCTTTTAGTTTCTCCAGCAATTCTTGAACACTTGGCATACGGTCGACTGGATGACCGAATGTAAAACTCGTTGTCGTTGCAAAACGACAAACCTCAAGACTAAGAGGCACTGGACCATTGTAGGTAGGTCCAAGTGCTTCATGAATGACTTGCAGCTGCCGCCATACTCCAGACGAAAAGCTATCCTGATTTTTTAAAATCTTGAGATGCGTCTTAATAATTGTAAGCAATGCTTTCAAGTGGGGTTTGCCAGGATGCTGAATAATACTTGTAACCATCCGGATGGCCTGTTTAAGCCCGGAATCACCAGCAGGGAAAAGCTTTGACCAAATGTCAAACAAGTGACGATTGACGCGACTATCGCTGGGTGATCCGATCACCTTGGAAAGATCTTCGATCGACTTTGGTCTCATTTTCAGTATCGCTAAAACAGTGCCTTCAGCTTGCTCAAGATACTTTATATGATCTGCGCTTACAGTTTCCGGCACCTTAAATATGTCATACAACTCTTGGTCTTTGGATTGGCAAAGATACTCTCGACCTAACACAAATTCGCGAACCATTGCCCGCGCCTGCCGGGAGGCCTTTGAGTTTTCAGCTCGACCCCCCATGAATCGTAAAAAGTCTACGAATGCCTCTATATCGGTGAGAGTCGTTGCATGTCCCCGCTTCGGACTGACGCGGCGCCTGATGTCCGTTTTCGGGCCCAATCTGGCGTCCATGACCTTACCAATAATTTTTTTAATCCTTTCCACTTCTTGATCAATCTTTTCAATTTCTTTTACGTCGGCCTGGATCGTCGCTGGTTTCCCGTGAATTTCACGCGCACTTGAAAGCCCCAAGCTTTCTTCAATAGTCCGACACCAAACACCAAGGTCAGAGTGACCTCCGTTTAACTTATCAATCATTTGTGCAGCACGCTGCCAAAGCGTAACAGGATCCACGCCGCCTGACTTGTCGCCACCTTGCAGGTACTCGACAATCTTCTCGTTCAGAGCGTGAAGTGCGGCAGCTTGATCACTTACAATCAGGATTCTTTGACCCGAGCAAACGGCATGAATTAAAAGATTCATGATCGTAAAGGTCTTA
>JBAXLR010000091.1:0-11682 GCA_037134655.1 bacterium
GAGATGAGCGGTAAAACCTTGTACGTATGGCCAGACTCTCTGATTGCGCCGATCTCATTTTCCAAGGTTGCATTAAAAAGTAAACAACGCTCGCCAGAGGATTCCGACCTTTTTTGGCGCGACCCGAACGCACGTATTTATCAATTTCTTGGTCAGGATAACGTCTTTTTCTACACTTTGATGCAAGGCGCCATGTGGCTTGGAACTCAGCCGGATCCGTTAAAATTGCCCCAAAAAGGTGATTATCAGTTGACCGATATTTTTAGCGTATTCCATCTGATGGTCGATGGTGAAAAAATGAGTAAGTCGCGTGGGAACTTCTACACTGGCGACCAATTACTGGATGAAAAGAATTTGACCGCCGATCAAATCCGCTATTTTGTAGCCCTTCTTAGCCTGCCTGAAAAGTCCTCGAATTTTGATTTCGGCATGCTCGCAGAACGCAATAAATTCCTCGCAGGTCCTATGAATGCTGCTTTCGAGAAACCAATTTCTGCATGCCACTCTAAATTCGCGGGCAAGATACCCGATGGGACACTTTTGCCAAAAGTGCTTGATGAAAGCACAAAAATGATCCAACGCTACCTCAGATCAATGGAACGAGGTGAATACTCAACCCTGTTATATGCAATTGAAAATTACGCCAGAGTCATCAATAGTATGTTCACACAGTTCAAGCCTCACGATGATCGCTTCCCCGAAAAGGAGCGCCAAGACGCCTTGTACAGCTGTTTTTATGTTTTGAAAAACATCATGATCATGCTTTATCCATTTGTCCCCGGGACCATGGAAAAAGTCTGCCAGTCGTTGAATTTACCCCAAGAGATATTCAAAGTGGACGAGCTTGGTGTGGCAATTCCCGCTGGCCACATGATTGGACAAAAACAGGACTTTTTTCCGTCCGCAGATTAACTTCTGAAGCTGGTTAGGATAACTCTATGAAAATCACTCTTTTGTTAATTATGTTGCAACTATTAATAGTGCATGGATGTGCGCACTATTCTGACGTGATTGCCGGACGAGACGGCGTCCACGAGGTCACCGCATCCCCTGATGAGGACGATGAAGACCCTGATGAAGACGAACTCTCGCGCGATGCCGAAACCCAAGCTACGGACTATTGCGAGGAATTATTCAAATTAAAGCCACAGATTTTATCGGCTAAAAAGATGCCGGTGCAAGATGCGGAACGTTCGGTATACCAAATTGTCGTCAAGTTTAAATGTCAGTAGGCCACTGCGCGCATCGCTCATGAAGAAAGCGCCTTACACCACCATCTGCCCGCAATCTTTCCAAAAGCGCCTGAATACGGCCGTATTTTTCCGCACGAAGTGAGCGAGACTTTCGGTAGTCACACTCTAACGCCCTGATGGCTGCATCCGAGAGCGGCCCCCTAGCTTCAAGCTCATAGGCAGCAATTAAAGCTACAACGGCCCCTGTACGGTCTCGTCCTGCATCGCAATGAATCAAAATTTTCTTTCCATCGCGAATTTGCCTGAGGCCCTCACTTAAAAACATGCAGACACTTTTTACCTGCTCTGAGCCTTCTTCCCAAGTGCTCAAAAACTCAATGTCACTAATCTCTTTGGCTTGAAAAGAGACACCAATGTTGAAACCAAAAGGACGATCATTGGCTCCGCGACAATAGTATCCCCGATGCTCTTCGTCCGAGTAATTCAGGGAGTAAATCATGTCAGGATTACCGACCTTGTCGCATGACCACCCAGAAAAAAAACCAGATGATCTGAGGATTCTTGCTTCTGGAAGGAGTTGATCACTGGCGCATGCATTGATACTGGCGCCAGCATCGCGAAAGTTAATCTTACTATCAATGAGTCCCTCGACCTTGAACGCCAGAGGTGGAGAAGAGAACAAAAAGGTTGGATAATACATCCAAACCAGCATCAATCCGACTAACAGCAGGACCGCCAAACTTACTAAACGTTTTGATTTCATCATAGTCCTGTGTAACCGAAAAACTTAGTTATCAACACAGCTTCTGGGAACGCAGAAGGCACCCACACAATTTATAAAGCAATCTAGCGCCCACATTGGCATCCCACTCTCCACCCTGTGGATCTGGGGCCACTTCAGTCAAATCAAACCCAACCACTCGACGTCCAGTTCTCACAAGTTCCTCAAGAATATAAGCCGCCTCGTCAAACGAAAGCCCACCAGGGACTGGGGTACCTGTCGATGGACAGTAAGAGGGATCTAAACCATCTATGTCAAAAGAGACATAAACCTGGTCAGGCAGCGTACAGATGATCTCTGTAGCAATTGATTTGAAGGTCTCCCCTTCGGCCTTCATTCTGAAAATATCCCTGCCGTAAAAACAACTACCCCTGGACCCTAGGGATTCCATGAAATTTCTCTCTTCGCGGCTATAATCGCGAATACCAACCTGGGTTAACTTTGAGACATTTGGATAGGTCGTCATGACGTTATAAAAAATCGAGGCGTGGCTATACTTAAAACCCTCGTAGGCATTCCTAAGATCGTGGTGAGCATCAAAATGCAGAACACCAAAACCACCTTTTACCGTCTCCGACAGCGCCTTGATTAGACCTTGGGGCGATGAATGATCTCCCCCAAGCACCGCCACGAACTTACCCTGCTTCAGCCATCGACTAGCCGAGGCATAGACAGAATCATTAACTTTTTCACTGCATTCATTCACAAACCGCAGAGATTCGAGATCCTCTGAACGTCGTTCACAAGCGCTAATCACTTGCTGGGCAGCCTCTTTCGCTTTTTTATTCAGGGATCTGATTGTTGTATCTTCTGGGAGAACTGTAATTCCAGCTCGAAACGCCTTACCAAAAGCGGCGTCCTCCATGTCAAGTTGATGACTGGCTGGAAGGACTGCATCAGGGCCGTTTGAGGTCCCAGCTCCGTAGGATGTTGTGGCTTCCCAAGGAACAGGGACAATGACCAGTTTGGCATCCTCTGGATTAATAGTGACACCCAGAAAACCTGCGTCTTCACTGGGTGGAAGACCCTGTTCTAATTCACCGATGGCTTGCTCAAATGTCATATACTTCATAATTCATCACACTCTTATAGGCTGTTTCAACCTTGTATCAATTAAACAAATTCTCAGCATTTGCGCGTCCATATCCATATTTCAGGCTATGTCCGGTCGAGGGATCGTAGGAAGCCTCGGCTGGATTGGCCTTTATGGCAGAAGCACGCATCCGTGACAACGCCTCTTCTCGAGAAAGATGAGGCTCCCGACTCAGTAGCAGAGCGAATAATCCTGCCACCTGGGGCGTTGCCGCCGATGTACCCCAGAATGCACTGTGAAAATCCAGATCCTCGAAATTGCCAGATCCATTTGTATTATAGCCAGCCGCGCCCGGTCGATCAGTGGCAGGGACCCCATTGACGTTAGACCCTGATGAAGGCCCCAAAAATTGCAGACACTTTCCATAGCCCGAGTTCACAACCTTTCGGTCATTGAAATCAATGGAGCTCACAGCGATGACGTCAGGGTGCGCGGATATATCAGGTGAGGTGGAACGGCAATCGTCAGTCGCTGCATTACGCATGGCGAAAAGTATGGGGATCCCTCTCCCGCCACGCCCATGCAGCGCCGCGTTGCGCAGCGCATCAGAAACCACGTCGGTTCTGGGAGACTCAAGGCCGTAGCCCCAGCTATTGCTAAGGACTGATGCACCCATTGCCACCGCATAACCAATGGCTGATGCGTCCTCACTAACGCGGCCGCTGACCACGACGGGAAGAATCTTACATTGCGGACAGATACCACTGATACCAATATCGTTGGAACGCGCTCCGATAATCCCAGCCGTTGCTGTGCCGTGATTTGGGGCTGCTCCGTAGATGAGATTATTCCCGTTGATCGAGAAATTCCAGCCACGCACGTCGTCAATGAGCCCATTGCCATCGTCGTCTTTTTTATTTCCAGCGGTCTCGCCAGGGTTGATGTACCAGGCATCTGTCATGTCCTTATGGTTTTGCTCAAAGCCTAAGTCCAAAACACCAACGATCGTAGTCGATGAGCCACGTGTCACTGCCCAAGCCGATTCAATGCCAATATCAACTCCCGGAGTAGCTCCATTTTGGCCATTATTCTTGAGGTTCCATTGAGCGCCAAAATACGGATCGGAAACGTCGATGCTGCGTGACTCGATAGGAAATACAATATCAGGATGCGCATAGCGAACTTGCGCTCGTCCAGTCAGCTCCTTTGCCAATTGCAGGGCGGCTGCGGGCGAACTAAGGCGAGCTACAAATGCATCAGTAAATGGCAATGGCTTGGCCCACAAGATGCCCGGGATCGATTTAAGAATCCCAAGATCAGGAGCTGACACGACTAAAGTTGACGTCATTAGCCCCTTGGCCCCATTGCTAAAAGTCACGGGGAGCATATCCTCGAGGTCACGCCCCTTACTGGTCGGCCCATCAACCTTAAATGTCCAATCCACGCCTGCGAGCGTTACGACCTCGGCCTTAGGTGTTGAGAATGCCGAACGGCCGGGCAAAAGGGCCAAAGCAAGGACTGCGAGCCCCTTGGCCGCGCCGGTAAACCAGGGATGAATTGTGACTTTTTTTGCCATTTCTGCCTCCTGCCAATGACGGCCCTTTCTCGATTGCAAAGTCTACCTAGAATTATTAATGTAGGAAACGACTTCTGTGCACCCATAGCTCAGCTGGATAGAGTACTTGGCTTCGAACCAAGTGGTCGGAGGTTCGAATCCTTCTGGGTGCGCCATTTCCCAAAAAAAGCCTTCTAAATCCATGAAATTCCCTCATCACTGTTTCGTCATCTAAGCCGTGGACCCGACCATTCAAGTTGAGATGCGCTATGCCAGTAGCTGGAATTTTGCGGGCAAACCGATTCCTGGTTACCTCGCCAATAAATGTTTTCTCAGCAAAGAAGCCGCCCAGGCCCTCGCAATGGTCCAAAAAGATTTAATTGCCAAACGATTGGGCCTTCTTGCCCTCGACTGTTACCGACCGAAGCGGGCGGTCGCTGAATTTGTGCGCTGGATTAAAGATCAAAAAGATCAAAAGATGAAGGCCATCTATTATCCCGATGAAAATAAGACTGACCTCATTGAACGCGGTTATATTGCCGATAAATCGGGGCACAGCCGCGGCAGTACCATCGATCTAACGCTCATTAATTTAATGCCCTCGAAAACACCCCAACTCCAGTGGCCGGCGCTCCATTTCATGGAAGAAAAAATTGACTGCCGCAAACAGCGCCGTATCACCGCTACTTGGCAGCTAGATATGGGAACTATGTTCGACTGTTTTAGCGTGTTGGCGAACACGCTCCATCCGGAAATTCCACAATCCGCCAAAAATAACCGGAAAATATTACTTGATGCCATGGAGAAACGTGGATTTTCAAACTACGAGAAAGAATGGTGGCACTTCACCTTAAATGAAGAGCCATTTAAGGACACCTACTTCGATACGCCAATTGACTGATAGAGCTTCGCTTCAGACCAGATCTCCACGCCGAGCGACTTGGCTTTCACCATTTTACTGGAGTTAGAATCTGTCTCGTTGGTGACAAGAACTGATGTCGTCTTGGACACAGACGATCCCGTGCGACCGCCAGCGGCCTTAATCATGTCTTCAACGTCTTTACGTGGCCTGGTTAGAGCTCCCGTGATCACTAATATCATTCCCGCCAGCGGCCCGCTTTTATTGACTTTCGGCAAGGCAGGAGTGACCCCGACGGATATAAGCTTTTTTATCAGCATTTTTGAGCGCTGAAGGCCTTTAACAATTTGTTCTGAGGATTTTTCTGCAAAGCCCTCGATCGCAACCAAGTCATCCACTTTTGTTTCAAGAATTGACTCGAGCGATGGGAAAACCTCGATTAACTTTTCCCAGGTCGTTTGACCAGTACCCTCAATGCCAAGCCCATTCAAAAACATGGCAAGTGGAATATCCTTGGTTTTTTGAATGTTGTCATAGAGCTTTTGAGCCATTTTTTCCTTGGTTGACGGCAACTTTAGAAGCTCTTCGACCTTCAGTGTATAAAGATCTGGAATTGACTCTACCAAACCCATATCCATCATCACCTGCAGACGCTTGTCACTTAAGTCATCGATGCCGACCGACTTGATCCAATTTAAAATGGCACCCGACTGTTGGGCTGGACACGCCGCATGATTAACACACTTAATTCGCACATCGTCAGAAATCAGTTCAACCTTGCAGCTTGGACACTCGGTGGGCAGACGGCACTTACCACTCGCTGATGTCACTACGCTTAAAAACTTAGGTATGACTTCGCCGGAACGAACTAGCTCAATGGTGTCCCCGGCCTTGAGATTATAAGCCTTTACGTGCGCGGCATTGTGAAGGGTGATGTTCGTGATGGTGGCCCCACTTAACTCCACTGGATCAATGACCGCCACAGGAGTCACAATACCCAAACGAGAAGTCGCCCACTCGATCCTGACAATTTTTGAGCGAGCTGTGGCACCCTGCCATTTAAAGCTCAGTTTATACCGCGGATGGTGGGAGGTCGCCCCCAACTCTTCATGGAGTTGTAATGCATTGTAACTAAACACAGCACCATCACATCCAACTTCGTCTTCCTCCATAATAGCCCTGACATGACTCAAATAATCATCTATATCCCCACTCGACTTAAGCAGCCTGGGCTCTGGCATTCTGTATCCACGCTGAGCGAGCCAATCCATCTTCTGGACTTCGGTCGAGAAACCTTCCGCCCCCAAAACATCAAAGGCAAAAAAATTAAAAAAACGGGCCAATTCACCGTGGACCTTACGCCCTAAAATCCCAGCCACAATATTGCGTGGACTGGTCGGCCGTTCTAAACCGAGCGCCACCATCTCGTCTGCAAGCCTCAGAAAGTTTGACTCCGAACAATAAAGTTCACCTCGCACTTCAAAATCTTTCAACTCCGTCACTTGCGGAATGGCATCAGCCACCCAGTTGAGCTTAGCTGTTACATCTTCGCCCTCGCGACCATTACCTCTGGTCTTAGCCAAAACAAAACGACCGCGCTTATAAACGAGCGACATACTAGTGCCATCAACCTTCAGCGTTCCCATGATGTCGTGACCAGTGGCCCACTTAATTAGAGCGCTAACCTCGTAGGTTTTATCAAGGGAGAGCATGGGTGTCTCATGCACAACTTTGGGGTTTGAAGACTCCAGATTGACTGCACCGATAATACTCAGCACAGGATGCCCCGGAGCAATTGCCTTTAATTCATACTCAAGTCGGTCGTAATCAATATCCGATATTTCGGGTGTGCCAGAATAATAGAGCTTTTTGTGGCGCATGATCTCAGTGGCTAACCAATGGACGCGGTCGGCATTATATTTGCTTGTTTTAGCTTGTGGAGGCGACAATCTTGGCCAATCTCCTATTTGCATTCACAAGGTCTCAAATCGACCAGAAACGGAGCATTTATGCCGCATTTTGACACGGGCATTTTGTTTGTTCTAGGGCTTTTTGTGGCATATGGATCATTTCCGATTGCTCGCAAAATTTCCAATGGGCTTGCCTGATCAGGCCGTGTACTATTGGCTCATGAGCGAACTAACCCTACCAACCCAACAAGTTCAAGATCTTTACCGAAGACGACCGTACCCCCACTACCCGTTACTGGCCAAACCTCGGTGGCAAGATGGATATCTTGGCAGCTCGCTTTTTGCTCACGCCCTTGACGGCACAATGGGTCACAATCCAAGCACGCCAAGAAAATTCTTGAGCATTGGTTCTGGAGAGATTCTTCCCTACATCATCCGGCAATGGGAGCCATCTGCAACGCGGTTAGACTGTGTAGACCTAAGCCAAACCAGCCTTCATCGCGCGAGATTTAGAACTGCTCTTTTAGGACGAAAAATCACCTTCCATTGTGACGACATCAATCGAATCATGAACACTGGCATTCTGCGGAATCAACAGTTCCATCACATGGAAGCCTACGGCGTGCTTCACCACATCTCGTCATTCTGCGAAACATTAAAATTAATGGCCAGTCATTTGGCGCCTGATGGCCTCGTGCGGCTCATGGTTTACAATGCTCAGGCACGAAATTGGATCTGGCAAATCAATCGAGCCTTCAGATGTCTAAATTTCAGGTTTGAATCAAACGAAGATATTGCTCGCGCCCGGCAATTATTGATGGATTTATCGAAATTATCGCCACGCCTTAACGATCGATTACAGCAGCTGGGCTGGCAGTCTTTACATCATAATACGCGATTTGCTGATACGTTTCTCCACCCGTGGGAGTCCCGCGCCTTGATTAATGACTGGTATCATGCTTTTGAAACCGCTGGACTTAGGGTCTTTGCGTTATTTGACCGCTATGCTGAGCTCGATGATTTACCAAATCCCCTCTGGCGCTGCCCAACGGCCAAAGAGTTAACGGAAAGATCAGACGACTTGCGATTTGAAAACAACCTAGAAGTCTGGCTCAAACCAATAGACAACAGCAGCAAATCAAAGACTACACCTTCACAACAACACGCTAGTTCCCATATACCGGTCAGGCTTCGCCTCACCATGCCGGCCATGAATTTCAGCAAATACACCGAAACCGGAGATCTATCATTCGGGGTAAAACTAACCCTTTGGCGAGGGTTTTTACGCGGATTATACAATACGACGGATCAATCCGCGGTAAGTCTGATCAAAGATCTTGACGCCAAAGTCGCCAACCGGCTGGCAAGGGTCGGACTAATCCTACCCTCAACCGCTAGACTGGCTGGTCGCTATGATGAATTTATTGCGCCACTTGTCCATCAAATGGCATCACCAGCTTTGCCCGAAGCAAGCAATGATCTCATCATGCCGCAGCTACGGAACTTGTGTGCCAAACTCACATCTGATAGCAAACGCGCCGAGCTGGCGACACGCCGTCTGCAAAGAGTGCTTTAAAGTCCGCCAACCAGGCGGTAGCAATTGAATATAATTTTCTCAAAGATCGGCGCGCTCTCTTTGACGTCATTATGAAATTTTTCTCGGCGCGAATTAATCTCAATATCAATCATGTTCTGAGGATTAAATCCAAGACCGCGAAAACTTGCTGAATTGTAAGGCGTCTTAACAATTTCATCCGCTTCTGAGTAGACGGAGCACTTTTTGAGGCTATCTATGACAGCGTGATTTTCACTGAAAATTTTTTGCACCTCATGAGATCCATGGGTCGCGTCAGCATAAAATGGCTCCAATGCGCCGCCACCGCCGCACTGTCCGGGAAATAGCGTGCAAGGATAAAGTTCATCCTGTCCCCGAACAATGCCTGCCAAACCAATAAAAATGCGCACGCGGTCCGCTAACCTGAATTTTTTACCCCTCCACTGTCTTGACTCCAAAATCGCTTTTGCCGCGACAAACTGGCCCATGGAATGCCCGACAATATCCAGCATTAAATTGGGGTTGCTGGCTTTATCCAGAATTTTATGAATTTGCTCGGCGACAGTGTTGGCCATTTGATCAACAGGTCGCAGATCATCGTACTCCACAATATAAACTTGGGAGAAACCTAGGTACTCGTATCTTTTTTTCAATGTGGACAGATCTGTATAGGGCTGAATTTTCGACTTCCAGACTGCTTGTGGCTTCCTTGGCATCCGGCCCCAACCATGGACTAGGATGATAGCGTGATCATTGCGCAGATGAGATTTCTTCCCTGTGGACGCTTCCCCCAGATCTGCATGAGCAGCAAGGAAAAAAAAGATCGTGAGAAGAAATGAGCGACGCATTTGGGTTCTTTATTCTAAGGAGATTATTAGACCAATTGCTGTATCTCTTAATTCTACATGATCTCAACTGCTTTCGGCAAAAAGCAACAAGTAGCTCAAAAAGATCAAAAAAAACGCCGCCCTCCTGCGTGGTGGGCGGCATAGAAATCCTAAACAAGACTGATCAGGCAAGGCGATTTAGTTCTGCCAAAACCTCTTCCGTATGACCATCGACTGCAACCTTCGGCCAAACATGGGCGATCCGACCGCTGGCATCAATCAAGAAGGTAGCACGCTGTACACCCATATATTTTTTGCCATAGTTATTCTTTTCAACCCACACGCCGTAGGAATTGCAAACTTCACGTTCTTGATCTGCCAAAAGCACAAAATCAAGGCTGTATTTCACCCTGAACTTTTTGTGACTGTCGACGCTATCGGGACTCACTCCGATGACAATGGCATTTTTGCCAATCAGTTTGCTTTTGTGTTCCTGAAAAGAGCACGCTTCACGCGTACAACCTGGCGTGTCATCTTTAGGATAGAAATATAAAACGACATTTTTCCCCCGATAGCGAGACAAGCTTGTCATGCCATTGGTATCACTTTGAACGGCAAAATCAGGAGCTGACTGACCCACGGCCGGCATACGCCCAGAAGATTTTTTCACGGACTTTGACTTGCTGACGACAGATTTTTTAACCGTTTTTTTGGCCGTCGTTTTTTTTGCGGTAACTTTTTTTACCGTCTTTTTTAGGGGCTTTTTTGCCAATTTTTTGACAGCTTTTTTAGTTACTTTCTTACTAGCTTTTTTGGCCGGTGTTTTTTTACTATTTGCTTTAACTGGTTTTTTAGTTTTCATGATGCCGTACTCCTAAGGTATTAATAGCGAAAGGGCCCAAAAAGGACTGCTAGGTTCCCCATTTCCTTTTAAACTGTCAACCTAAAGAACATCCCCTAGGGAGCTAATCACATCATGAGAACACTAATACTTGGCGCTTCTGACAATCCCGATCGGTACTCGTACAAGGCCATGCATATGTTAATCGAGCATGGTCACCATGTGGTTTTAGTGCATCCAATCCTGAAAACCATCAAGGACACACAAGTATACGCATCCATAGCAAGTGTGAAAGATTCCGTCGATACGCTCACGGTTTATGTAAATCCGGCTGTAAGTGACCAATTGGAGACGGAAATTATTCACCTAAGGCCGAGACGAGTTATTTTTAACCCCGGCGCAGAAAACCCTCGCCTTGCCAGAGCACTTCGCGCAATTGGAATCAAGACAGAAAATGCTTGCACATTAGTGCTACTGCAAACAAATCAATACGACGACGCCTGATCAAATGGGGACTAATTCCTGATCAAATCGGGACGGAGCTTCCGCGTTCTTTCAATCGAAGCATTCTTTCGCCATTTGGCGATGGCTTCATGATTTCCAGAGATTAAAACTTCAGGAACTTTTTCTCCACACCAGTCAAAGGGCTTAGTGTAGCTTGGATACTCAAGCCTTCCTTCCATCCCAACACCAAACGAGTCTTCACTCGCACTGCTCGCGTGACCGAGAACACCCGGGATAAGCCTTAAAATACTTTCTGCCATCATCAGAGAGACAAGCTCGCCACCGGCTAAAATCACGTCGCCAACGGAATACTCAGCGTCGACACATCGATCAATAAACCGTTGATCGACGCCCGCAAAGCGACCACAAATAAATACCAAAGGCTTTTTTTCATCCAAAATTTCTTGCGCCGCAGCTTGATCCCAGCGTCGACCAGCGGGAGATGTATAGATAACAAAAGGTTTCCTACCGCCAAACACGTTAGTCGTTACCGCATCAAGAGCAGAAGCCAAACAGTCGGCGCGCATCACCATGCCATCACCTCCGCCATAGGGGGTGTCATCAACTGAACCGTGCTTATCTGCCGCATAGTCACGAAGATGAACAGGCGCGATTTTCGCAAGC
>JBAXLR010000092.1:0-11451 GCA_037134655.1 bacterium
GATAACCCTGCGTCAAGACTCATGTGTTGAGCGTCACGTACCAGCCTTTTGGTGTCGGCTACGGCCGATGGACCAGTTTTCTTGAGGCTATCAACAATTTTATCGACTTCAGCATCCAGTTTTTCGTCATCGACGACGCGAGAAGCCAGACCCAGATGGAAGGCCTCCTCGGCGCTTAGGACCCTTGAGCGTCCTGTCAGTAGCATATCCAAGGCGACGTGAGGGCCTACACGTTTGACTAGGCGTTGGGTCCCACCAAATCCGGCGATCAGCCCGAGGTTGACCTCCGGTTGTCCGAACTTTGCCGATTTGGCGGCAATAATCAAATCACAAGCCATAGCCAGCTCACAGCCACCACCCAGGGCAAAACCACGGACCTTGGCAATGACCACAGCCGGTAACGTTGCGATGATGTTACCAATCGACTGTCCCAATTGGGAAAATTGGTAAGCTTCCTCCGCAGTCAAATCCTGCATTTCACTGATGTCAGCTCCGGCTACGAAAGCTTTCTCGCCTGCCCCTTCAATGACGATGGCTCGATGGGTATTGGCATCAAAATCCTCGAGCAAAGACTCTTCGAGCTCCTCAAGAACAGCTGAGTTCAGGGCATTTAGGGCATCTGGCCGGTTGATTGTGATGTTGAGGCGCGCGCCACGTGTTTCCACTTTAAGACTGGTGTACTGGCTCATCGAGAGGTCTCCATTGTAATTAGGGGCATTCAACTCTTTAGTATTTGTAAACGCCGCGCTTAGTTTTACGTCCATACCAACCTGCCTCAACATATTTGGCGAGAAGTGGGGAGGGGCGATAGCGAGGATCACCGAGTCCGTCATGGAGGACTTTTAAAATCGCCAGGCAGGTATCAAGGCCGATAAAGTCGGCTAACGTAAGAGGGCCCATGGGTTGGTTAGTTCCAAGTTTCATGCCTTTGTCAATATCCTCAGCTGAAGCGACTCCTTCCATTAAAGCGTTGAAGGCCTCGTTGATCATGGGCATGAGAATACGGTTAACCACAAATCCGGGATAGTCGGCACTCTTGGAGGTTTCTTTTCCGAGGCCCACGGCAAGGTCGATAACCTTCTGTGTAATGTCCTCAGATGTGGCCATGCCAGGAATGATCTCGACAAGTTTCATCAGGGGAACAGGGTTCATAAAATGCATACCGATAAACTTATCGGGTCTCGATGTCGCGGCCGCTAATCGAGTAATTGGAATAGACGAAGTGTTGCTGGCGAGAACACAGGATGGTTTAACCAGCTTATCCAGAGTTTGAAACAACTCCGTTTTAATCCGCTCATTTTCAACAATCGCTTCAATGACAATGTCACAATCTTTCAGGCTGGCTAACTCGGAAGAATAACTAATGTTGCTCAGCCCAGCATCTTTTTGGACACTCGTGATTACATTTTTTGAGGCCAGCTTTTCAAGGGACGCGGTGATCCCGTCTTTTGCGGCACTTAACTGCTTCTGATTTATGTCCACCAACATGGTTTTGAGTCCAAGAGTCGCACAAACCTGAGCGATACCCGCCCCCATTTGCCCACCGCCAACGACTCCTGCTACCTTGAATCCTGCAATACCGGTCATGCCTCGAATCCCCCAATCACTCAAAATTCCTCAGCTTTTCCCTAAAAACTCAAGCAAGCAATGTAAAGCATTTGGCCAAATTGTCCAAAAGATTTGGGGGTTTAACGTGCAACTATCGAGAATTTAAACCTTATTTTTTGGCTCGGGCTTTGCATACATGGAGTTGATCGCCCAGGCTTTTAGCTTACAGGGCGATAGTTGGTTTTTTTTCGGTTCTGCAGACGCTGTTGAGAATTTGCTGATGTTGCTGTGGTGGTGGACTCATGGAATTTAATCTACTTTCAAAATATCAATTCATTGCTGTTGCCTTGATTCTAGCGGCCTGCGGTGCCTCGGAGCTGGATCCGGATGTGCGCGCCGACCGTCCGAAAGAAAGCGGCAATTTTAATACGTTTAGTGCCGAGGAATTTAAGAATTTTACAGTGCCTGCCAAATGGGGCTTTTCTGATACCAATGAAACCATGGCAACCCTAGCCATTACTGGTTTTTCTCGACCCTACGCTTCAAAGTTGCTGATTAACGGTGCTACGCGACCTGGAGTCCTTCCGCAAATCCTAGCCCCCTCGGTGCGAACCGAGGCCAGTACCAATGGGGCGTTCCGTTTTTTAAGAGATAAGCCAATTGGTGAATCGTTACTTAGGCAGTTTGCAAGTGACGAAAATATGGCGGCTGAAGTTCGCAAAACCTTATCGAAAATGCTGACAAAAGGTCTATCCAACTATGGAGGATCGACTTTACCCCAGCGCTACAAATTCAATTTCGACCACTTTGTTCCTGGAGCTGCGGGCAATAACTCATTTGATGTGCAGGACCAGGCAGCAAAATGGAACCTTGTCTGGTCGACTGACGGCTTATTCGCCGGGAAATCTCCGATTGATGGTATCGATCATGGGTTGCAGCTACTGCACGTGCTCAAGACCATGTCAGAGTGGGCTTATGTATTAGGTCTCGATACTGATGGCAATCTCGCCAAATTCGGCGGACTGACAAAGCGGTGGGAAAACAATACGTTAGTTTCCGCAAAAGCGGTGGCTTCAGGTGACCCGGCGTTTTCAAAACAACTGCTGACTGGGCGCTACGCCGTTGCCGTCCCCCGAAACATATCAGCTATTGATTTGGCACTGCGCGGTGGCGACCAGTGGAATTCTGTTATTCAGCCCGTTATGTTGCAAGAACAGGCGAATTTGTGGCTTTCGGCAGCAAACTCTTTCGCTCGATTAAGGGGTGACCAGAGACGTTATACCTATGCTTTGTATGCTGGACAAGATCCAGTGTTTGGCAGTCGTGTGGATCTGCTACCTTTGGCTTTTTTGGCGAGTATGGCGACGTTGCTTGATGGACCATTTATCGATGCTGATTCACAACGGGTATTCGCCTTTGCTTGTCCGGATAAAAACTGCCAGTTGGCGGATGTCAGATCAATTTCGAGATTGACCTATGCGTTAGCACGCTGGGTTGAAGCGACACGCAGCATTGCCTCGGTACCAATGGATCCAGCCGCTCGGGCGCAAATTGTCGAGGCGCAAAGTGCTCTGAAAAAAGGTCTCCAATTCGCATCTCGAGCCCTCATGGGTGAAATGACCGAGACTCGGTATATTGGTGGTCGTCGCTGGCTAACGGTCAAGATGCAGGGTATCGCGGGAAGTGATGCGGCGGCGGTTTCGGCTGAAGCGATAGGAACCTTAGCGTATGTTGAGCGCAGAATTTTTAATAGCCCTCTTGTTCGTGATCGAATTCGAATGCTGGCAAACGGACACGCTGCGAGTTATTTTTTGGATACAGAGAGTACCAAATCAGGTGAATCAATATTGTGGAACGCGCGGATGCTAAGGGAGTTGAGTCGCTCACAAATGAGTGGCGCCTTACCTTGGCTAGATCGCGTTACAACGTCCTTTAAGCAAGCAGTCGGACAGGAGTGGGATGAGCCATGAGTCTTAGTAAATTAATAATCAGCTTTAGCTTTGTTAGTATTTGGCTAACGGAAATGGCACAAGCCCAAATTCTTCCCAGAGGTGTCGGCGCAGTCTATGTCGGCAACCGGTCTTTTGGCAGCGGTACTCCGTATTTTGATGTAAACGGAAAGCCAACAACTCTATCTGAACGATTTGATATGAACTACTCGGGCTCGTTCCTGAGGTCTGGCAAAGCTGGAACAGATCTAAAGAGTCTGTACGATAACATTCGAGCATTCGAGGCTGCAAAAGGTACCTATGAACCAACCCTGGCCGACGACCTACAGTTGGGCGTACAAAAAGCTCAAGTTGATGTTAATTTTGACGCGAAGGTACTTGGTTTTGGTTACGGCCTGAACGAGCGCTGGACGTTACTCCTCGGTATTCCAATCATGCGCGCATCGATTGCCGCTGATATCGATGTTACCGGCTCTAATAATGCTTTAATGATCAAAAATCGTCTTGGCGATGCGGCCTTTGATGAGTTGAAGGATGGTCTTGATGAGGCGTCACGGATTAATCGCACGACGATTCTTTCCAAAATTCAAGACGAGTATCGGTATAAAGATATTAGCTACTGGGAGTACTACGGTTTTGGTGATATTTTGCTTGGCGGACGAACCAGTTGGAACTTTGCAAACGCCAAACGGCCGAACTACAGCCTAATGCTGACGACTTATTTAAGTTTGCCGACGGGGCCTAAACACGATCCAGACGCTTTGGCTCAAGTGCCAGTGTCGCGCGGATTTACGGCTCTGGATATCACTTCAGACCACAAATTCAAGTGGGACCTTATGACACTAGGTGGTGAAATTGGTGGAGCACTGGGACTGCCGCAGAAAACTGTGCGACGGGTACCAGTGGGCAGCGAGGTTTTAATTACGCCTGATCGAAAGGTTGAAGTTAATTGGTCGCCCGGTCCTGAGACTTGGATTTCTGCTTATGCTGGTGTCGGAACTTCAACTTATCAAGCTCAATATAAACTGGGTATGAACGAAGATCACCCTGATACCTTTAGTGGACCGATCGAAGGCGACTATAAAATCATGGTTCAGGAAAATTCGTCGCAGGAAATTTACCATCAGCTGAATTTCACTCTTTCTACAGTGGAGCTATTCAATAGCAACAAATTTGTCATGCCATTCATTCTCACGCTCACAGGCCACCAAAGCATCGGTGGACGAACGACGCTTGGAAAGCGCTATATCGAGCTAACTTTTATGACATTCTTTAAAACTCCGGCTGCTCGGGACGATGCTTCATCCCCTGGTAAGAGTTTGGCTATGAATGATCAAAGCCGAAGACGATCGCAATAAGCGAGATCAGAGTCCCTGCTGGATCTGTTTCTCAAGATTAAATTGAAGGTGTCTTACAGCGTTAGCAAAATAATGCGAGGTGCTTAAAGCCTCTCTGGGGTCGATGAAAATAAGGCGACCCTTTTGTACGGCTACCATTTTTTTCCAGACGGGATGATTCCTGATTTCTCGCTCTTTTTCGGCGACGTTTTGATCGGTAATGATTACGACGTCTGGTCTTAGGGACAGAAGAGTCTCAGCGTCAATCTTAGGCCAGAAGCTTAAACCTTTTTCGCTGGCGACATTAACCCCTCCGGCGCGAGTTACAAGATCATCGAATAGAGTCTTTTGAGCCATTATTGTCATGTCAGGGCTGTAGTTGATCAAACGCAGGGGCCGAGTTTTCCGTGGAAGCTTTTTTTGAACTTCACTTAGTTGCTGTAAAAATCTCAGCCGTAATGCACTAGCGGTAGCCTGGCAATTTGTATATTCACCAATGGTCGTAATGTTTTGTGCGATATCCATGGCCGAAGAAAACTTATCTAGAGTTAAAACTCGGATGTTTTTTTTGCGTAATGCCTGAATAACTTCTTGACGATTAAATGATGCCGCTATGACCAAATCAGGTTTCAAATTAATGATAGTTTCGAGTTCGCTATGGACGCGTCCTCTAATAATTTTCGCAGTTTCGGTGACATTGCTTGACTGGGGTTGATCTGAGAAAGTTGAAAGCGCGACAATTCTGTCATAGCCGCCGCATGCGGGCATGATGTCGAGCAGTATTTCGTCACTTGCAAGGGACATGGAGACAACACGATGGGGTGCGATTTCTGTTTTTTTAACCTCCGAAAGTGCGAAGCCGCTCCACGAGGAGAAGCTTATGCCAAATAGACAGGGCAAAAATTTCATCAGCGGCTTTATCATTGTAAGACTGCTCCAAGAGATCAGTTGGTTCCCAGGAAACGGCAGGATGTAAGGCCAGCGTGATGTATTGGCAAAGGCGGCAGACGGGAATTTCTGCAACCGTTATTTTATCTAAAAGAATTTAAGATTGTTATTTGTTTTTGACAAAATTTTGTATCAAATGAGGTCCTTACCGAGTAATTTTTAATTTACAACCAAAGCATAAGGATACTTCTTAATCCATGCAAATGTCGGGATCAGTGGCGGTTGAAAAGGCCCTGCGTGACTTATCTTGGGTCGCGCAAAGCCCTTGTTTAGTCACCAATCATTTTGCCGAGCACATTCAGCGGCAGGTGTATGGTGCTTGGCAGGAAGCTTTGAGTTCTGATCCAGCGCGAATTTTGGCTGTTTTGCCCAAAATAGGTACCAATTTGCCCTTGGGACGTTGGTTTGAAAGTCTATTGGATTGCGGGTTGCGGCTGACGTTTGGTTCTTCCAACGTTCACAAAGGTGTTTTGGACGAACAGGGTGGTGAATTGGATTTTGTGGTTTGCACAAAAGATATTGTTTTTCACATTGAGTGCGCCGTGAAGTATTTTTTGCATCGAGCTCAATTCGGTGAAGGGCTAGCTGCCTATGTGGGGCCAGTCGCTCGTGATCGTTTGGATCTAAAATATAAAAAGATGGTTGACCTCCAACTTGGCAGGGCTGTTCCGTCCTCTCTAGTGGGAGAACGCTCTTTGGTACGGGTATTATGGTTGAGCGGGTGTATCTTTTATCCACATTCTGCAAACGCCAGTCTAGCGGGACAAGGTGACCCCACGGGGGTGCTCAATCCTAGTCACCAGCGAGGGGAGTTTGGCGCGGTGAACGAGATTTTCCCAGGCCAAACTGATCAGGACATATTGGTGGAATTGCCGCCCCTATGGTGGATCACAAGCCTTCAGGGGCTCAATCGGGAGTGCCTCGACTTATTTTCCGTGTTCAAAGGGGTTTCAGGCAGGGCGCAAATGGTCGCACGAATACAGATCAATTCAGATCTTATTGTGGAGCTGGCGCGTGGTTTTGTGATCTAATTGGCAATCACTGCCAGGGTTTCTTGCCCTTGTTATAGCCCACAGCCTTCTCGCTAAGGCCGTTACCCTTCACGAATGAACCGTCATGCAGTTCAACCCAATTCCCGTTTTGGAAGACGAGAGGGTGCTCTCCTTGTTCAAACTCGCCGAGTACGGGACCGTTTGGAGCCGCGTGGCGCGTTAGGGGTCTCGTGACATATTTGACTTTACCTTTCCCTGGCCAGTTCATTTGTGGATTGGAAAAGGGACTGGCGGCTGCTCGCGCGCCACTTGCGTCCGATGTGGCGACCGGATTGATCGTTTGCGGCGTCGTCTCAGCGGGCACGGTTTCAGCAACTGCCTCTGGAGCCGTTGTTTGCGTAGCATTTGCGTTTAATGCATTGACGCCATTATTAAGAGGTGTTGCAGTCGCATTGAGCGGATTTACGGCCTGGTTAAGTGCAGCTCCAGGGTTTGCATTCAAGGCTCCGTTGGACTCGGACGGAACATTATTAAGGGATGCTCCCAATGCCGCATTCTCATTAGTGGCCGTATTATTCATAGGCGCATTCTGGGAGGTGTTTCCAAACTCATTATTACCGGTAGATTCTGCTGAAAAATTATCACCGCTAGCCGGCTCTGCGGCATTATTCATAGCAGCTCCCTCGCCAAGAGCATCTGCATCCTTGGAGTTTCCAGGTGCTCCGCCGTTGCCATTAAGGGATGTGTTTTCGACGCCTTGTTCGCCAGCGCCTTGCTCAATAGGATCTTCACCCTGAGAAGATTGTTCACTTGCGCATCTGCTTAAGACCAAGAGTGCGACCAAGGGAATGATAAACCACGGGACAGCTTTTTGGTTGGTGGCTTTCGTGTATTGCCTTAACAACATGACTCCTCCATTGCCTGTGTGTCAATTTAACGCACACATGGGCCATTAGAGTATCGGATCCCATAAGGCACACCTTAGGCAGAATGTATCCAGTGCGGCCAGATGCCTGCTTGGTAAACTTGCAAAAAAGCGACTTTTCGTTTACCTAACCTTTAATTTGCGCTGCGGTGATGTCGATTTTCAGTTTCTCGCTGTCATCTAAATCAAGCGTGATTTTGCCGCCTGCTTTTGCGAGTTTGCCGAAAAGTAGTTCCTCGGATATGGGTTTCTTGATTTTGTCCTGGATCAGGCGACCGAGTGGACGTGCTCCGTAGGAGACGTCGTATCCTTTGTCCGCTAACCAACTTCTCAGCTTTTTGCTGACTTTGAATTCGACTTTCTTTGACGTTAGTCTCTGCCCGATCTCATCCAAAAATTTATCAACGATCATGAGCACCACGTCCTTTGGTAATGGTTTGAACGTGATGATGCCATCCAAGCGATTACGGAACTCTGGTGAGAAGAGGTCTTTGACCGCTTTAAGTTCGCCCTCCTCAAACGCCATGGAGGGCCTTCCAAAACCGATATTACCCTGCAGGAGGTCGCGAGCACCCGCGTTCGTGGTCATAATAATAATTGTATTTCTAAAATCAGTTTTGCGTCCGTTGTTGTCTGTGAGTGTTCCATGGTCAAAAACTTGAAGAAGAATATTCTGCATATCAGGATGGGCTTTTTCAATTTCATCCAATAACAAAACAGCATGTGGAGATTTGTTTACCGCGTCGGTAAGAAGGCCGCCTTGTTCAAATCCGACGTATCCTGGAGGTGCGCCGATAAGGCGGCTGACAGCGTGGCGCTCCATGTATTCTGACATATCGAAGCGGATGAACTCAATTCCAAGCATGTTAGCCAGTTGTTTGGCAACCTCAGTTTTTCCTACGCCCGTGGGTCCAGCAAAAAGAAAGCTGGCTATGGGCTTTTCCGGATTCCCCAAGCCTGAGCGCGACATCTTAATCATATCGGTAATGGCGTCAACGGCATCGTTTTGCCCAAACACAACACCTTTTAGTCGGGTGCTGAGATCTCTCAACTCCTGACGAGCTGCTGATGAGATTTTCTCAGCTGGGACTCGTGCCATGCGCGAGATCACCTTCTGGACATCTTCAATCGTGGCCCGCTTAACTTTCGCGCTTTGTTTGTTGTGTCCCTTCAGCGCAAAGCTGGCTCCGACTTCGTCGATAACGTCAATGGCTTTATCAGGAAGCATTTTGTCGCGCAAATACTTGACGGAAAGCTCCACTGCGGCTTTCAGAACATCGTCTGGGAATTTTGCATGGTGATGTTCCTCGTAGCGACTTCGCAACCCTTTGAGAATTTTGATCGTATTATCGGTCGAGGGTTCTTCGATGTCGATTTTCTGAAAACGACGACTTAGGGCTGCATCAGCCTCGAAATGCTGTCTAAATTCTTTGAACGTTGTACTGCCGATACAGCGAACGTCGCCATTGCTAAGGGCTGGTTTTAGTAAATTACTTGCATCCATCGTCCCGCCACTAACCTGACCCGCGCCAACGACTGTATGAATTTCGTCTATAAACAGGATCGCATTGGGTTTTTTGCGTATGGCCTTGACGACACTCTTTAGTCGCTGCTCAAAATCGCCGCGGAATTTGGTGCCTGCCAGCAGTGATCCCATATCGAGGGAGTAGATCACTGCGTCTTTCATGGGGGAGGGAATGTCACCTTGTACGATTTTCCATGCGATCCCTTCCGCAATTGCTGTTTTACCGACGCCTGGATCGCCAACCAATAAGGGGTTGTTTTTGCGCCGACGACACAAGACTTGAACACAGCGTTCAACCTCTTCCTCTCGCCCCACTAGTGGGTCAATTTTACCAGCTTTTGCCCGCTCATTCAGATTGACGGCCCATTGTGCCAGCGGGTCGCGACTGCCGGCTGGTTGGCCGTCATCGTCGGTGGACTCCTGACGACTGTCACGGGCATCGGGTTCATCAGTATTTTCGCTGCTAGGAACTAGTTTGTCATCGTCTCGACCCGCGTCTTCTGGCAATTTTGCAAGGCCGTGTGAGACGTAGTTGATGACGTCAAATCGGGTAATATTTTGTTGCTGTAATATATAGACCGCAAATGAATCACGTTCGCTAAACATACTAATAAGGATGTTTTCGCCGCGGATACGATCTTTACCTGCCGAACGTACATGCTGCGCGGCACGTTGTATAACACGTTGAAAACCAACTGTAGGCTGCGGCATCTGCCCTGATCTTAGAACGCCACTCGGGATGTGTTCCGAGAAAAAGTCTTCCAGTTTCCCTCGGGTCACTTCGACCGAACCGCCGCAAGCCCGAATGGCCTTTATCGCCGAATCGTTTTGGAGGAGGGCGAAAAGTATGTGCTCGATTGTGACGTATTCGTGGCCGCGTCTCGCGGCCTCGCTGACGGCAAGGTTCAGACTGATTTCTAAATCATGGCTGATCATTCTGTCTCCCCCCTGATGGCTGAACCTTTTCGGTTTTGACTGTTCTCAATCCTTTGCTTAATGCTTTTATACCTTCTCCATAGTGCATTGTAACGGATGTTCGTTTTCTCGCGCACACTCCATCACAAGTGAAACCTTTGTCTCAGCAATTTCGAACGGATAGATTCCGCATACTCCGACGCCTTTGTGGTGAACGGCAAGCATCACGTCCGTAGCGGCATTTCGATCCTTGCCGAAAAACGTCTCAAGAACCATAACGACAAAATCCATTGGCGTGAAATCATCATTGTGCAGCAATACTTTGTAGAGTGATGGTGGACGCGCCTCAACTTTACGTTCGGTAACAACTGCTCCGCCAGCACCGCTCTGGCGCCCTTCGTCGTTTTCTGACGACATCATTGTTACAAAATTAGTACCCATTCCCATGATGATCATTTCCCGAAAAGTGGTCGAAGTCTTCACACTTCTCCTTATTTATTATAGTCGGAAAAGAACTTAAATTCCTTCCATGTACGCCGGAAAGATGAGGCTTTTTAGGGGGTTGTCAAGGATTGTTCTGCTAACCGGCCGAATTTGTTAAGCAAATGCAGATCGAGTCGACTAACCGGGGTTTGATTCTGCTTCGATGCGAATGACCACGCGACGATTGGCGGATCTTGCTTGCTCGAGGTCCTTGCCAAATAGTCCATTGGTAGTTTTTTTCGGGCGAGTATGAGCGAATGCTTCAACACTCAAACGTCGTTCATCCACGCCTCTTGCTGCAAACATACGCATAAGTGATATGCCGCGACCGGCGCTCAGCTCCCAGTTCGATGCATACTTGGAACTCTTAATCGGCACGTCGTCCGTGTGGCCTTCGATTCGCAACTTATAATGGCTTGGGGATGCCGCGATGACTTTCATGACTTGGTTCACAACGGCGGAAAACTGCTGGTTACTATCAGACGATCCCGTAGAGAATAGCAATCCATCTTTGAACTCAACGAGAACGCCAGTTTGATCCAGTTGGACGGATGCGTTCTTGTCGAGCTGTAGTCGTTTAATTTCATTATTGATACGATTGCTGACTGCGGTTAGCGAGTCTTTTTTTGCAACAAATTTTGAATTTTGAATGGCCTCACGCAAAATATCGACTTTTTGTTGGTTCGCGGTTGAGAATGATAACTGGAGAATGAAAAAGCTCATCAAAATCAGACTCATGTCAGAAAAAGACATGAGCCATAGTCCATCTTCTTTTTGCCGTTTAAATTTTTTTGCGCGGGGACGCAGCGGTGTCCCTACTGGCTCTTCA
>JBAXLR010000093.1:0-11385 GCA_037134655.1 bacterium
TCTTCAGTTGCGTTCTCGCGAACGATCTGCGCGTCAGCTTGCATAATTAAGAGGCTCCGCGATTGGTCTGTGGCGAGTGTTTGGACGCATAAGTTTTCACGATATCTTTCATATGAATACTCGATTTTTTACCCCGAATATTGAGAACGCCTTCCACAACCATAAGGTCAATTTCCATGATTTTTTCTGCTTCAATGTGAATCTTTTCGCCCCATGGTCCGTAAATGATTGTTCCAAGCATGAGTCCATAGAGGGTTGTAATAAGTGCAAGTGCCATGCCGCTACCGAGTTTGGTTGGGTCACTCATGTTGGATAGCATGGCAATCAGTCCCATGAGCGTGCCGATCATCCCCATGCCGGGGCATAGTTTAGACATGTTATCAAAGAGATTGGCAGCAAGAGCCATCTTTGTTTGTTTAGCATCCACTCGCGCCATCAGATTATGACGAATTTCTTCTGTTTTAAAATCATTGATAATGAGTGAGAAGCCGTCGCGTAGCAGGTCGTAACGCATCTGATCGCGTAGTGGGACAAGAGCGCCCATACCTTCATTACGGACGATTTGGGATGCGCGCGTAAGGGCATTTATGATTTCCATCTGTTGCTGGGCATGCTGGCTGAATGTTGAGGATATTAGCAGTCGGATGCCCATGAGCAAGTCTCCAACCGTGTGGGAAAGCATCATCACAGAAGGTGGGCCAAAACCGAGGAGCACCATGGCCGCTGGGTCCCAGTAGCCATGAAACTTTGCAGCAGGGTGAGCTATCACATACCATATCGCAAACGCGATGCCAGATAGACCGAGTAGCTGAGACATATGGGTCCTCACAGTCTTAATACAATACCGGATAGTATGATTATAAAGTCCTAGTGATGTGTAAGTCAGTGGGCAAAAAATGCATAATACCGAAGCTTGCCAGCCTTTTTAGTGATTTATCGAGCGTCATGGATGCTAAAATCTTGCGCCCAGTGGCGGTCTACCGATCTATTTTTTATCGTCGAATGGTTTGCCGTCGGGCATAGAAACCCATTGCTCTGGGCGTAATTCAATCCATTTAGAATCGTTTTGTTTTCGATGCATCGTGAATTGTTCTGCATTAATTTCGCGCTTTCGACATTTTTCTATTTTGTACATACGAGAGTAGAATGTGACTATTTTACCCTCAACACCTTTACAGGCTTCATCAATGGGAATAATGTCAACGCCGGCGGAGCCTTCAAGGAGTTTGCTGAATTCACGGTCAATAACAGATGTAACATCGCGTCCCTGGCGAATTTGATAAAATTCACGTGCGTTTAACGCCAAGACTTCGCTCGACTTAATTCCCTGGCTTTTACGGTGTTCTAAAAGAGTTTCGTAGTCGGGTATAAGTTTTCGAACACAATTTTCAACGAAGTAGATATCCGTGTAAGAAAATGTAATATATTTCTTATTGAAGAATGAACACGGGCGATTCTTTGCGTTGACTATTTCCCAGTGATCACCAATTGGCAAGGCCGCGACATCTTTTGAATCTACCTCAATTGTTATGATGCCCTGTTTTGCAAATTTGAAGATTTCCTCTTGGTCATGAATCTGGTGGCGGGTACAGTTTTTTAGCTTATAGATTTCGCCGTAGACCGACAAAAGATTGGCTCTGTATTTCGCGCATACTTTTTGCGTTTCCGCGGCCGTGAATTGTTTTGCTGGTGGTGCATCTGGCTGTTTCGGTACTTTGATAATATTGTCGTCGTCTTCGTCAGAGCCTTTGGTGGACGACGGCGAAGCTTCACTGACCTCCGGAGTTTCGTTGTATCCGGTGTCTGGAACGAATGTTTCGTCTTGGGCATTCAAGGTGGGGGCAGTCAAAAGAAGATAAAGCATCATCGACCAGTCAAGCTGCCGACGAAGTGATGACTTTGGGCGAACGATTATAGCGTTTTTGGGTTCTCTATATGGCACTTTAAACCTCTACCTTGGGCGCCTAGCCACGGGAGGATTCGGCATAATTTTTATGAACTTTTGCTTTTTTTTCAAATTACTTGTTTTGTTTTTTTAACCAACTAATTTTAATGAGAAAAAAGCCATCATTAAGACTTGCTCTAAGACTTTTAGGCAAACTTTGAGGGGGCACTATAGGGGGCTGGTGGGGACAGTTTGAGTTAATGATTAGCCCTCCCTTAATCTCACTTGGAGAATGCGCGGGAGGGCTTCTTCATCTTAAATAAAGGGTAGCGTTATTTGGCCGCGAGGTTTTTGGCCTGGCGTTTTGAGGGTTTGCCTTTTGCCAAGTGTTTCTTTGATTTTTTGTTGAGCTTACTTAAGTCGGCTTTGTAGCTCTTGGAGTGTTTTTTGTTAGCGGCGAGTTTTTTCTGTGATTTTTTGCCCTTCAAGGCCAATTTTTTAGAAGGCTTCTTCGAGTGTTTTTTACTTGCGAGAGCTTTTTTGTTTTTTGATTTTCCCGCAATCGATTTGCTTGCGAAGGTCGGAACAGAATCATTGTGACGAGTAGACGAAACTCGATGTGAGCGCTTTTCATGGGTCGAAGTATCGCCCGGACCGGCTGCTTGATATACACCAAAGCCCAAAGCGCCAACGATTGCTAAAATGGTCATGCCAATTACGGATTTCGTAATCCATTTTGGTTTTTTTGCGTCTATTTTTTTGGTTGAAAACATATTGTTTGACATAGGGTACTCCATTTCAGCGTAGTTACGGCAGCAGCATCTTTAACAATGGGCACGGTGATGGAGCAAGGCCATCGTACTTGGAGCTGCAAAGCTGATGCCAAGGGTCCTAGGTCAATATTTGTGGACGTTTACGAACGTGTCTAGTCGCGGAAACCGTTCGTTTCTTTGACAGTGTGAGACGGTATTGCAGTAAGTCAGGAGGCCCAGCGAAAAAGTTAATCCGCTAGTTGCGACCGATCGCAACTAGCGGAAAGATTTTTATTTAAAAATAAAGTTTGGAATTCTCGCTTAATCGATTGGTTCGATGCTAAACATGCTGTTGCCCTGGAACGATTTACCATCCCAAATACTTGGTTGCGGTGTGGGGGATGGGTTAGGGCTGTTGCCACCGATGTCTATACCGATATCAATGCTGCTATCACCACCATTATTGCCGCTTGGGAGTGGTTGTGGTTGCGGCTGAGGTTGCGGCTGAGGTTGCGGCTGAGGTTGCGGCTGAGGTTGTGGCTGCGGCTGCGGTTCAGGCTGTGGAATCGGAGTAGGCTGCGGATCTGGATTTGGTGTTGGAGTCGGATTAGCGTTTGTACTCATCACGATGGATGCCGAGGAAATCATCCCCTTTAAAATCGAGATCTCGGTCGTGCCGCGGTAAGTCGCGCTTCCAATTGTGGTGGATACATCCACGTCAAGTTCGCCTGGGCTAAGATCCGTTATGGTCGTGATCCCTTTGCCGTCTACCAACGAAATATTGCGAGTCTCAGTATTACCGGCAATTGAAATTTTAACTATCGCAGAACCCGCGGAAGACGGTAAGCCGCTGATGCGTAGTTTCAAACTACCTGTGGTAAAAATTATTTGGTCGCTGTCAGAGTCACCGGACTGGTTATTTGGTTTGATGTTATTGTTTGGCTGCACCTCAATGTTGCGACTGGTGCGCTCACAAGACGCTAAAACGCCCATGATCATCATCCATACTGCCAACCGGATCATTGAACCCTCCTCAAAAGGTCTCTTAAGATAGCTTGTCAATGCATCCCTATTATAGCAAGATATGAACCAAATATGTTTATCAATGATATTAGTGACTTATAAAATAATTCAGTGTCGAAAAGACCGACACTGTCGCAAGTTTTTTCGGGCTTTTAGACCGAGCCTGTATTTGATAAGGTTTGCGCCTTAAGAAGGCTGTTATTTCGCAGGTATATGGACCTTGTGGTCTGTTTGCTCGAAGGCCTCGTGGGCGACTTGCCCAGCCAATTCACATGACCATCTGTCCTAGCGCATAAAGATTTAGCAAAGCATGAACAATCTAAAAGACTCAAACAGCTGGGGCCCTCTTAAACAACTACTTGGGCAACGCGTGCTCGTCCTAGATGGTGGCATGGGGACCATGGTTCAGGGATTCAATTTGACGGAGCAAGATTTTAGGGGTGAGCGTTTTCAGCATCACGCGGTTGATCTCAAGGGAAACAACGACCTGTTGGTGTTAACCCGTCCAGACGTCATTAAGTCCATCCACATGGAATACCTTCGCAGTGGTGCTGATATCGTAGAAACCAATACGTTTAACGCCACAAGGATTGCGCAGGCTGACTACAAGCTAGAAGACGTGGCAAGAGAAATTAATATCCAGGCGGCTCGGATCGCAACGGAGGCTTGCCGAGATATTGAAGCCGAGTTCCCTGGCCGGCGTTGTTTTGTCGCAGGAGCGATTGGTCCAACCAACAAAACGGCTTCCATCTCGCCCGATGTAAACAATCCTGCGTATAGAGCTGTAAGCTTTGATCAACTTGTTGATGCTTACTACGAGCAGGCCGCAGCTCTCCTGGACGGCGGAGTCGATGCGATTTTGGCAGAAACAGTTTTTGATACGCTCAATTTGAAGGCTTGCGTATTTGCGCTCGAGAAGCTGTTTGTCGAGAGAGAAACCAGATGGCCTGTCATGTTATCGGTCACCATCACTGACGCTTCTGGAAGAACGTTGTCGGGCCAGACAGTGGAGGCTTTTTGGTATTCCATAAGGCACGCCAAACCGTTCAGCGTCGGAATTAATTGCGCCCTAGGTGCGCGCGACATGCGTCCCTACCTGGAAGAGCTCTCAGCTCTAGCTGACTGTTTCATTAGTTGCTATCCGAATGCAGGGTTGCCAAATCCACTGAGTCCAACCGGCTATGATGAAAAGCCGGTTGATATGGCGTCCGTCATGCAGGAGTTCGCTACGTCCGGTTTTTTAAATATTGCCGGTGGATGCTGCGGGACCACCCCTGCGCATATCAATGCCATCGCCAACGCAGTCAAGACACTGCCGCCGCGCCAGATGCCCAAGCTTGCGAGCGCAACCAGAGTGAGCGGTTTAGAAGGGTTCAAAATAGCTGGGCCCCAAGCTCCATTTGTTCTCGTTGGAGAACGCACGAATGTTACAGGATCGCCAAAATTTGCCTCGTTAATCAAGCAGGGTAATTTTGAAGAGGCCGTTTCCGTGGCGCGTCAGCAAGTTGAAAACGGTGCTAACGTTATCGACGTCAACTTCGACGAAGGCATGATTGATAGCGAAGCGTGTATGGTGCGTTTTTTGAATTTAATTGGCAGTGAGCCCGATATCGCTCGTGTCCCTATCATGATTGATAGTTCAAAGTGGTCTGTCATCGAAGCCGCGCTCAAGTGCGTCCAGGGTAAGCCCATCGTCAATTCAATCTCACTCAAAGAGGGTGAGCAGACGTTTATTCGCCAAGCTGAACTTTGTATGCGTTATGGTGCCGCGGTGGTTGTGATGGCATTTGATGAGCAAGGTCAGGCAGCCACCAAAACTGACAAGGTCAGAATTTGTAAACGTGCTTATGAGATTTTGACTAATCAGGTAGGAGTGCAACCAGAGGATATTATTTTCGATCCCAACGTTTTGACTGTTGGAACGGGTATCGAAGAACATGACAACTATGCAGTAGATTTCATCGAAGCCGTCCGTGAAATCAAGCAAGTTTGTCCGGGCGCACGCACATCCGGCGGCATCTCTAATGTTAGTTTTTCATTCCGCGGTAATAACCGCGTGCGCGAGGCGATGCACGCCGCTTTTTTATATCATGCGATCAAAGCTGGTCTCGATATGGGAATCGTTAATGCGGGGATGCTCGAGGTCTATGAAGAAATAGATCCGGAGCTACTGCAGCATGTCGAGGATGTTTTGCTTAATCGACGGTCGGATGCGACAGATCGTCTTATTGTGTTTGGCGAAAAGTTTAAGGGTGAGGGAAAACAAACGAAGCGTGAGGCGAGTGAGTGGCGGCAAGGTGACTATAAAACTCGAATCGCGCACGCCCTTATCAACGGGATTACCGATTTTATCGACGTCGACACGGCTGAGGCATTGGCAAGCCTTAAGCGTCCTCTGGACGTCATCGAAGGCCCTTTAATGGATGGCATGAAGGTGGTGGGCGAGCTTTTTGGTGCAGGTAAAATGTTTTTACCTCAGGTCGTAAAGTCAGCTCGGGTCATGAAAAAAGCTGTGGCTTGGCTTGAACCACATATGGAGCGGGAGAGGTTAGCCGCGAAGTCAACGACGAGTTCAAATCAAGGGAAGTTCTTGATTGCGACCGTGAAAGGTGACGTCCACGACATCGGTAAGAATATTGTGAGTGTGGTACTTGCTTGTAATAACTACGTAGTGCATGACATGGGTGTTATGGTGCGCTGCGAGGATATTTTGCAAAGGGCGCTGGAAATAGACGCCGATGTTATTGGTTTGTCTGGCCTCATCACCCCGTCCTTGGATGAGATGATGCACGTGGCTCGGGAAATGGAACGATTAAACTTCAAGACTCCATTGTTGATCGGTGGAGCGACAACAAGTCGAGCTCATACGGCGATTAAAATTGCCCCAGCGTATAGTGGTCCCGTAGTGCACGTGAGTGATGCATCACTGGTTGTCAATGTGTGTTCATCCCTTTTGGGTTCAAGTCAGCGTGTGGACTTTTTAAAGAGTCACCATGCCGCTGAGGAAGACATACGCGCCAGGTGGCAAGAGTCTCAGGCCAAGGCAACGTTCGTGTCTTATGTGGAGGCTGGGCAAAAAAAATTCAAAACCGATTGGAAAAATGTACATGTTAATGAACCTCGCCAGCGCGGTGTGATTGTTTATGACTCCATTGCTTTGGATGAGGTGATTCCTTTTATTGATTGGTCACCATTTTTTTGGACTTGGGGCATTCAAGGAATGTTTCCTAAGTTGTTTGACAGTCAGAAGGTCGGTCATGAAGCTCAAAAACTATTTGCTGACGCGCAGCAGATGCTGGAGGAAATCAGTAGAAATAATCTCCTTGCTCCCAAGGCGGTTCTTGGTTTTTGGCCTGCCCAGTCTGCCGGTGATGATGTGCTGCTGTATAAAGACGACACTCGTAGTCAGCTACTGACCAAGCTTTGTTTCTTGCGGCAACAGCGTGAACGGTCTGATGATGAGCCTTACCTCTCGTTGGCTGACTTTGTCGCCCCGGAAGATTCAAATCGGAAGGATTGGTTGGGTGCTTTTGTAGTGACTGCTGGTGCAGGTGTTGAGACCTTGGCGCGACGGTACGAGGATGAGCACGACGATTACTCGGCAATCATGGTCAAGGCGCTGGGCGATAGAATCGCGGAAGCGTTAGCTGAGATGATGCACAAAAAAGCTCGAGTAAATTGGGGTTATGAGCGGGAGGAGCAGCCTCTTATTATTGATGACTTGATAAAAGAGCAATATCGAGGCATTCGTCCTGCGCCTGGCTACCCTGCCTGTCCGGATCATACGGAAAAGGCGAAAATTTGGGAGTTACTGGCGGCGGAGAAAAATACAGGAGTCAGTCTAACTGAGAGTTTCGCTATGTCACCAGGCAGTTCGGTCAGCGGTCTATATTTTGCACACCCCGGGTCGAAATATTTTAGGGTAGGGGATATAAGGCGCGACCAGCTTGAAAGTTATGCTCAGAGGAAAGGCCTTCCAGTCGATGTCGTTGCGAAATGGCTTGCCCCCCATCTTTCATAGTCGCTATTATATTGGTCATAATTTAATTACAGGGAGACTGTTCGATGAAGGTAGTAATTTTTACTCTATCAGTGCTCATGGGATTTGTTGCCACGGCCATCCAAGCTAACGAGGATCGTTCGATTTGGTTACAGGCGGGACAGTGTGTTGTTCTTGGTGGTCAGCAAGTGTGTGCCCAAAAAGCTCCGGAAGGAACTACGCCTGGTGCAACTCCTTGTCCCTCGACTCCAGTATTACCCAATAAGACGACCCACCACTGCAAAAATGGTATCAAAGACGAATCCAATCCAAATATGAAAGGTTGGGCGCACGTCATCGTCACGAGATCTCCTGATGGTAAAAAGCTCTCCGAAGAAGTTGAGAAAACTTACGGTCCACTTGGTAAAAAAGAGTGTCTGGCAGACCTCGAGAAGGCTAAAGCCGGCATCTAATTGGCTTGGCTTAATCGCCAAACCTCGCATTGCTTAATTGAAGCCCCCCAGCCCCACTGATGAGTAGGGATGGGGGTTTCTTGTTTCTACCTAAAGGCATCCCTTGCCTGTCAATGGCTTAGACAGTGTTTAAGGTCGACGCAGCCGGCTGGTTCCCCCGCGGAGTCTAATCCTCGATAATCAATGCATTCTTTACGTCATTAAGAAAGCTTATGCTTGGTGCGGTTGTTGCTTCCTTTGGGCATGCTCCGCATGGAGAGCCACGCCCGGTGGGCAGAGGTTGCCAATGATTTGCCAAAAAAGCTCATTCCAATTGATGCGTCTGCGAGACGTTATCGGGTCAATCGGTCTATTACTCGCCTTATCACGCTGTGGCAGCGGCGAAATGCAGATCAATCGTCCTGGAAAAAGTGGCGCCGAATTGCGTATCAGCACTGAGGTTCGAGACCTCGGTAATGGTCAAGTTGAGGTGACGGCTCGCCCGTCCTTGCAGATTATTGGTGGATCATTCACCTATTGCTTATCAAGTATTGAACTTTGCCAAAGTCAGCAAAACTATCAGTTGAAGATGGTGCCCGTGGATGGCGGAGATGTGACTATGGGTGCTCCGACCATAGTCACGCATAAAATCCCTCAAATTATTGACTCTAGCAAAATCCAGCAGATCGCTATTTCCGCAAAAGATCTATCATCAGCACAAGTCATTTGGTTAGCGGTCCGTCTTGATTCGAGGACCTCACCCGAAGAGCAGACGTCCGAAATCCAAAATCAAGTTAGCCCGCCAGTAAATACTGCGGTTGATCGATTTCAGTTTGATCGCTCAACGATTGAACGCTCTAGCCAAAAGATTGCTGGAGTAGATTTTGATTACAAGTACGGTCAACAAAATATCCATCCTAATCAGCCAAAAATCAGAGCAAAAATCACAAACCAGTCAATACTTTCTCTGCGAAGCAATGTGGGCGTGATTCTTGGTGGTTATGCGTTGAATAATTCATCCAAATATATCGCGGCACATACGGCAGTTATTGTTGATTCGCAAGGCGGACTCAGTTTGGTGGGTGATAACCTTTCGCCGGCAACAATCTACAAGATGAGACTTCATTTTTATGATCGCAGCGATCGAACTCAGGCTCAACCTCGCTATCTAGGGTCTTCAAGCCGAACCTATAATTTCGTAACCGACGGCGTTAATGATCCCGAGACAAAGATACGCGCTCGCATTGTGATGCGTGGGCTAGCTGAGGAAAGTGATTGGGATCTAAACCGGTACGACCGAAGTAAAAACTATACACATGGCGCTGGTGGTTGGTGTCACATTTTCTATAATTGGGTTATAAAGCCCTATCTTAAAACTCGAACGGGCTCTGAGAATACGCACTATAGCCAGTCCTACTGGTCCAGTCTTGGCGCGGTCAAAAATGGCGCGGCCTTGGTTGAGATGAGTTCGAAAGAGCCAATCATGGGAGATTATTTCCGGGTGGGTAGCCACGCGGCGATGATCTTGGCTTATGATGTTGCAAAAAAACAATTTGCGACACTCGAGGGTAATTTTAACAACAGTGTTGAATTCTATCAGCGTAGCGCAGGTAATTTGGGTTGGGTTGGTCATATCAATCCGCAAATGTTAAAAGATGCCGCGACGCAACAACTGCAGTGAAAACGCATTTCGAAACGTTGCATTAGCAATTGTTTACGGAGTGTGAACGCCTGGGCTGAGTCACTTTGCTACAGTTGAATTAAATTAATCCTTAAAGTTTTTTTAAATAAAAAAATAATCAAGCAATGACCCGTATCCTGCTGGACATGGGCTTGTGTTTTTTTGTACTACTTCGCTCGAAAGCGGCGGATGTTAAAAAAAATCGCCAGCCGTTTCTTGGAAAATCAATTCACACGGGAAAAAGGAGATGACACATGATGGAAGAATCGATGAGGGTAGAGCCTTGCAGTGATTTGCCGAAGAAATCAGACGAATTCACAATCGTGGGGGATTCTGAGCCTATGCGTCGTCTCAAGAAGATTCTTCGTCGTGTGGCTGAAAGTAAGGCTGACACGGTTCTTGTTCACGGTGAAAGTGGCGCAGGCAAGGAGCTTGCGGCCCGTGCGATCCATGAATGGTCAAATCGAAGTGTGAGCCCGTTTGTGGAGGTTAACTGTGCCAGTATTCCAGAAGCATTGCTTGAAAGTGAACTCTTCGGGCATGAGAGAGGTGCTTTCACGGACGCCAAGGAGCGTAAACTTGGACTGTTTGAAATTGCGGGCAGCGGAACGGTTTTCTTGGATGAGATTGGTGAGATGCCAGCTAAATTGCAGGCCAAGCTCTTGAGAGTTCTCGAGTACCGCAGATTTCGCCGAGTTGGTGGGACAAAAGATATTGAATTTCAAGGTCGGATTGTGTCAGCTACCAATCGCAATCTTGAGAGCGAAGTAATGAATGGAAATTTTCGGGCGGATCTTTACTACCGCTTAAATGTTGTTCCGATTGTTGTTCCACCGCTGAGAGAGCGTCGACTGGACATCCCTTCGCTAGTTGATCATTTACTGTCACGTATTTCGTCTGCTCTTGGCGTACAAAAGCCAATGGTTGATGAGGCCGCTTTGGCTGAGATGCAGAATCACAACTGGCCTGGCAATGTTAGAGAGCTCAAAAACACATTGCAGCGCAGTATAATTTTTAACCAACCAAAAGTCATTTCTTCGGACATTCTTGAAATTAATTATGCAGATCATTTATCACCCACAACTCCAAAAGTTTCAGACTTCGCGAGAACGTCCCTTAAGCTTGATGGCATAACTGACGATTCTTCAAACAACCCGTCTGATTTCATTTTGCCAACTGGCGGAATTGATCTTGAACATCTTGAAAAAAGGCTCTTGAAAGAGGCCTTAGAGAGGGCTCGGTTCAATCAAACCAAGGCGGCTAAACTTCTTCATGTGACGCGGCATACCCTTCGTTACCGCCTTGAAAAATTTGGGCTGCTAGAGGGCGCTGTATCCTAAGGTGAGCAAAGATGATGTTTCGTGACCGAAAAGAGGCGGGCGAACTTTTGGGGGCTAAACTTCGGGGGCTTCTGCAAGTGTTTCTTCCTGGTGAGAAGTTGATCCCCGAGACGGCCGTCGTCTTGGGGTTGCCGCGCGGGGGAGTTCCCGTTGCTAAAGAGGTAGCAGAAAAGCTTGCATTACCCCTCGATGTCATCGTAGTTAGGAAAATCGGTGTCCCTGGCCAAGAGGAATTGGCCATGGGTGCGGTCGCGAGCGCGGATGCAGAGTACT
>JBAXLR010000094.1:0-11341 GCA_037134655.1 bacterium
GCGCAAGTAGCGCCGAACCGATGACACGTCTGGTCCATCGGGCGTACCCACATTAACGAGTAAAACTCCAGTTGAAGAGGTCAAGGATGAAATCTTTGTCGTCATTTGCCAAATGTTCCTTGGGAGATTCTCTCGATTAGTCTCACCATCATCTGCACACCCTGGCCGTTTCCACCGCTATCACCAATGGCCCCATTTGCACGATCACTCCAACAATACAAATCAAAGTGAAGCCAAGGGATTTGATGCTTCAAAAATTTCTGTAAAAATAAAGCCGCCGTGATCGCTCCCCCAAAACCGCTGTCGGAAGCGTTTGCCAAATCGGCAAAAGAACTTTTAAGTTGTGTTTTATAGTTATCCCACAAGGGAATTCTCCAGGCGGGATCACCAGCTTTTTGGCCCGAGCTTAGGGCTAAATCTGCAAGACCATCGTGATTTGCAAACATTCCCGCAATTTCTGTCCCAACTGCAACGCGCATGGCACCCGTCAATGTTGACAGATCAATCAAAGCGGCGGGAGCTGAATCGATAGGTTTATTTGTCGCAACATCCATAACGTCCGCCATGACAAGACGGCCCTCGGCGTCAGTGTTGTGAATTTCCACTGTCAAACCGTTTCTTGCGGTCAACACATCTCCTGGCCTAAACGAATGGGCGTCGACTGCGTTCTCCGCCAGTGCCAAGTAAAGATCACATGCCACATCAGATCCACTTTCAGATAGCCAGTGGGCAATTCCCACAATGCTGGCACTGCCACCCATGTCTTTTTTCATGAACCGCATGCCACTGGCCGGCTTGATATCAAGACCGCCTGTATCAAAAGTCACACCTTTTCCAAGGAACGCTAGGGGTTTTGAAAGTCTGCTTTTACCTTTAGGACGGTATTTGATGTGCACCATATGAGAACGGTGCGTGGCGGCCTGACCAACACCATAGTGAAGATGCATTTTTTCCTTTAAAAGCCGCTCAGGACCCCAAATGTCGACACTGACTGTCGGCACACCCTGAAACCATTTCATTACAAACTCTGAATAGGTTGCCGGATTGATCTTGGCGGCATCAAGATTTACAAGGTGCCGAGCCAGATTAACGGATTCACCAATTCTTTTGGCGCCAAGAATTTGTTGCTTGGCCGCACCGAAAGCCGTGATTTTGAAATGCGGGTGCAGCTGTTTTAATTTTACGACGTGATTGAATCGGTAGCTTGCAATTTCAAGACCTGCTAAGGCACCACTAATTTCCTCATCCGTGCAGTCGTGAAAAAATAGACCAAGATGCTTCACACCATGGGTGTCTTTTAACGAGTGCCACAGGCCACCAACTCGGTCACGCATCTGTGCATAGGGACTTGCCTCAAGAAGACCGTAGTGATGTGATTTAGTCTTACCTCGCCCTGACTGAGTCGGGCCTTGAATTTTTCGCGGACGAAGAACCCAAAGTGGGGCTCTACGAGATTGCAGGAAGATAGAATCAAGAGAACGATTCTCAACGAGGCTTTTCTGCCAGTGATCAAGGCTGTCTTTTAGAATCTCTGATTCTTTTTTCTGATAATCAACTGAAGCTTGGCCAAAGATATGGCATTCGCCATCAACGCTGGACCCACTGGGCGGTAAAAGCTTGGCAGGACTCTCTTGAACATGAGAGAGAACGCCTAGGCCTCGCCTAAATCCGTGGATTTCTGCCGCCGTCGAGGCTGAACTAGGAACTTCAGCCCTGACGGGCTTTTGCGCACGGGCTTTTGGGGTTGAACGAGCCTTGCGTTCGCCTTTTGGGGCCGATTTTACTGCCTTTTTTGGCTTTGCCTTTGCCATTTATCGATCTCCAAAGTCTCCAGTTTGGGCTTCAAGCCTTCAATTATAAGGCCCCTATCATGCAATAATTTTGGTCCCAGGTCATCACATTAGACGCCCTGGTCACCTCCTAGACGGCTGAATGTACAGGATATTTTTGGGTCTTGCGTTTACGCCTAGCATCAGTATATAGACAGCCTTTGACGATATGACGACGACGCACAAAGTCTATATTGACACCTGGAGAACCGATGCCAAAGGTCACAATTAAAACTGACAATAAAACCATTGATGTTAAAGAGGGTTACCCTTTAATCGACATGTGCGAAGACCACGATACTTCGATTCTCTTCGGTTGCCGTGACGGAGCCTGCGGCGCATGTATGATCAGAGTGCTTGAGGGCGAGCAATTTATCAGCAAAATGCAAGATAATGAGCGTGACTTTCTTGAAACCATGGCCGCAACACCAAATGAGCGCCTAGCTTGCCAATGTAAGGTCAGCGGCGGAGACATCGTCATCGAAGTCTCTGAGTAAATCTCAGATATGACGGCGCGAATTCCAGCTTCAACTGTGAAAAAAAAATCTTCCCCCAAAGAACTGTCAGCCCGCGCTGACGAGATTCTGGTACGCCTAAAAAAACTTAACCCAAATCCTCACTGTGAGCTCTACTACGAGACACCCTATCAACTGCTCTTAAGCGTGGTTCTTTCCGCGCAGGCGACCGATAAGAGTGTCAACGCTGCCGTGACAGACCTCTATAAAAATGGCCTCACTGTTGACGATGTGATTGCTCTGGGAGAAAAAGGCTTTCTCGAAAAAATCCGGCGCATCGGCCTTGCACCAACAAAGGCAAAAAACTCCGTCAAGCTCTCCCAGATTATCAAGGATAAATTCAACGGCGAGATTCCCACCACCCGCGAAGACCTCGAGTCCCTGCCCGGAGTTGGGCGAAAAACCGCAAGTGTCATTCTAGGCGAGATCTTTAGAGAACCCACGCTGGCCGTGGACACTCACGTCTTCAGGGTGACTAGGCGTCTTGGTTTACACAAAAGTCCTACGCCTGAGAAGGCCGAGCAGAAGCTATTATCAGTTATTAACCCAAAGTGGCTTCCCATGGCCCATCACTGGTTTATCTTACACGGTCGGTACACGTGCTTAGCAAGAGGCCCGAAATGTGGCATCTGCACGCTAAACGATTTTTGCACAAGTAAAGATAAAGTGACTTCGCAAACTCCAGCCAAATCAAAGAGGGCAAAATGAAATTGATTTTAATGTTAGCAATTCTATTTTCAACAACTGCCAGGGCAGAGCTAGCTAATAACATTCCCGAGTACTCGAGGGACGTCATCAGGTCCATCCAAAGTGGCGGCGAGGCTTGCGGCCTAAGATTTGAAACCGCCCCACCCAATCTTCAAACCCCAGCCGACTACGTTGCAGTTAATCGCGCAGGATTCATCATTGCACACATCCTGGACCGCGCCGGAGGTTTTGCCGTTAAACATCCTCGCGGAGGCAATGTTCACTGGATCGAGTATTCGTGGGAGTGGTTTAAAGTCGCTACGCCACAAGGCACCGTTGCCCATGCAAACCGTTACACCACAGGGCATGGCTGGAAGTATAACTATTACTGCAGAAGCACCATGGTGACTCCTGTGCAGTTTGATCAGTGTGTTCTACAGGGATTCACCCAAGTTGTGGTGCAGAGACTCTGCGCGGCTGGCTGAGATTGGCCTTATTCCCCCGAAACAGGTTCGCTTGCAATCATTTTTCTGGCCAGCTCTCGCGCGTCGATGGGACGGTATTTGCTCAAGCCGCCGAACATTAGCCTCGAGATCACGGGCGCACTCAATACTCCAAGGCGCTCCAACGGGCGAAGTTCTCCACGATGACCAAGTAAAAGTGACGGCCTAAAAATCTCCAGTCGCTGCAGACCAAGAGCCATCAGTGCTCGCTCAATTTGACCCTTAACTCGCAGATAAAAGTTTTTTGAATTTGAATTACTTCCAACTGAAGTGACAACGACGACCCTTCCCACTCCGCCGGCTTTGGCGCGCTTGGCCAGATCTAGCACTAAGTCATAATCCACTGCGGCAAATGCTTGGCGACTGCCAGCTCTTTTTATTGTCGTCCCAAGGGTACAATAAAACTCATCTCCCACAATGATGTCGTCACCTGATGGTAGGGGACGGACTACAAGTTTTTCAGATTTCACAAGAAGACTCAAAGGCTGCGGGTTTCTTGCAAAGGCAATCACGGCGGAATGCTGGCTACTAGCGCACAGTTGGCGCACGAGCTCTTGCCCCACCAATCCCGTTGCTCCAGCGACCACTGCGACTTTCTTATCCATTGAATACACCCGTCAATCCAGGAAGAACATTTTTCAAACTTTGGAAAACACAGTACAATTTTAGCAGGCTTGAAATCCGGGAGTCCACTTTCATGCGTTCTAGAATACAACGAAAGTTTAATCGAATTATACCCATGGAAAGGCTCTTGTGGCTCCTGCGCCGGCGACTTTTTTGGCAATTAACCATTGGCGTGCACGGTTTAATCTTGTTAGCCGCAGGGTGTTTGTATTTCGTAGAAATTGATATCAACCCAAAACTACAGTCATTTAACGATGCCCTTTACTGGGCCGTTGCCACAGCCACCACGGTTGGTTATGGCGACATTACAGCTGCAACGGTTCTGGGAAAACGGCTGTCCATGGCCCTGATGGTGCTTGGCACATTATTTAGCGCCCTATACACTGCCCTGTTTGCGGCGGCTCTCATGAAACCTGAGATGGACGTCATCGAACGCGAGATTCTCGAAGAAGACCGCAAAGTTGAATCCCTCAGTCGAAAAGTTGAAACGCTTGGGGATCGCCCCCAGGATTAAGTGGTAGAGTGATGCGAATCATTTATGCGGGCTTAGGCGTTTTATTTGTGATTATTGGAGTTATCGGAATCATAACGCCGCTGCTTCCAACGACGCCTTTTCTGCTATTGGCAGCCGCCTGTTTTGCCAGGGGCTCTGAGCGTTTTCACCATTGGCTGATGACACACCCTACCCTATCCAAGCCCATTATTGATTGGCAGAAAAATGGCGTGATCCGAAGGCCTGCAAAAATTCTTGCGACGGTTTTTATTACGCTTAATCTTGCGTTTCCGCTGTTTATTATCAAATCGGTAACCATGCCGATCAAAATAACCATTGTGATTGTGGCACTGTCGGTCTTGACGTTCATATGGACAAGACCCTCGGGTTCCTCGCGAACACTTCAATAGACCAATGAAATTTTTCAGACGGTCGCTTTGGTCGCCTTCTTTGTCTTCACTAGCTTTGTTGCCGCTTCAATAATGGACTCTTTGCTTGGCAAGGTCACCGTTGCTGTCAGTCCAAGCGGAATAAAGCTATCTTTAGCCGCCTCGACTGAGACATTGGGTAGTGTCGGCATTTTCTCAACCAACAATGACACAATCTGTTCGCTCAAAGACCCAGTCTTACGACACTCATCCACAATCAAGATGTTTTTGCAGCCCTTGACCTGCTTTAGTAAAGCCTCTTCGGGCAATGGAGAGATCCAATGCAAATCAATGACGCGGGCGTTAATGCCGTGTTCTGCTTTTAGGACCGCTTCAGCCTGTCTTGAGAGGTAATAACCGTTGCCGTAGGTGACGATGGCCAAATCCTTACCATCACCGTGCACGGAGACTTCACCTAGCTTAATTTCCTGACCGAGCTCTGGATACTCAAACTGCCAAGCACCATCACCGTCTTTGTGAAGATCCTTTGTCATATAAAGAGCAATCGGCTCAACAAAGATAACAATCCGGCCATCCTCATGGGCCAAACGAACGCACTGACGGAAGAGTTTTACAGCGTCAGCCCCGTTTGACGGGCACGCGACCACTAGCCCTGGAATATCCCTGAAGATGGTCAAAGAATTATCGTTGTGAAAATGCCCGCCAAAGCCTTTTTGGTAAGCAAGACCTGCGATCCTGACGACCATGGGATTGGTGTACTTACCAGAGGAGAAGAAGGACAACGTGGCAGCCTCACCGCGGATCTGGTCTTCGGCGTTATGCACGTAGGCCAAAAACTGAATCTCTGGGATGGGCAAAAATCCGTTATGAGCCATGCCTATGGCGTTACCGAGAATACTGGTCTCATCAAGATGGGAATTAAAGACCCTCTTTGGACCAAAGGTTTCAAACAGGCCGGCCGTGACGTTATAAACGCCGCCCTTTTTTGCTACGTCCTCACCAAAAATCATGGTGTTTGGATACTGCAGCAAAACGTCAGCCAGCCCTAAGTTATGGAGTCTCGCAAAATGAAACTTTTGCCCTGGGCGAATACGATCACCTAATTTTTGTTTGCGAATTTCAGGATCTGGAATTGGCATGCTTGGTTTTAAATTCTTTGGTGGAATAATGCTTCGCATGACTTCGTCAGCGCCCGAAAGCTTGGGCCTCGCGCAGGCAATCTCACCTTGAATGTCGACCCGTTGACGAATGGATTGATAAAGCTTCACCAATTCGCCACTTGAAATAATACCGTTTTCAAGGGCGATTCTGGCAGAATGGAGCAATGGATCGTGACGCTCAGTGGCTTCGATCTGATCCATACTGCGGTAAGTGGTTTCCACGTCAGACCCAGCATGCCCAAGCAGTCTTACGGTTCGCATGTGCAGAAAGGTCGGCTGCCGGGTGCGTCTGGTCACTTCTTCTGCCTGCCGTGACACCCGGTAACAATCAGCAAGATTTAAACCATCACAGCTGAGGTAGCGAAGCCCAGGCCTTGATCCGAAATTTTTTTCCACCCAGCCCCCGGGGGTTGGAACCGAAATTCCAATGCCGTTATCTTCGCAGATAAAAATAAGCGGGACCGCTAGGCCTTGATAAGTGCATAAGCCTGCCGTGTTGAAAGCCGCCAGGGCTGTCGCATGATTAGCCGACGCATCACCAAATGAGCACAAGACGACCGCATCATGGGGCATCACGCCTTTAATTTTCATATCCCGAGCTCTGCCAACCGAAAGAGCCGCACCAACGGCTTTTGGCAAGTGCGATGCAATCGTCGATGTTTGAGGCGGGATATTAAGCGGAACACTTCCGAAGACCTTATGCCGCCCCTCGGAAATTGGATCTTCCGATGACGCCGCAAGCGACAACACTCCATCATAGATGGCGTCCATCCCGGGTAGCTGCTTGGACCGCTGCACAAAGAAAGCACCACTGCGGTAATGAAGAAAGGCCATGTCGCCTAAGGGAAAAATCTTGCCGTGGACGGCGTTACCCTCGTGGCCCGAGCTACCGATTGTGTAAAACGTGAGATTTCTCGTGCGAAATCGCCGAGCAGCCAGGTCAAGATGCCGACTGATCATTTGGGATTCAAAAATGTCCATAAAAGTAGACGTATCAAGGCCGGCCTCCCTAAGAGTCGTTGATGACCTAGTCTCTGGAAGATTCCCGGACTGAACCCATTGAATGAAATTTTGATCAATCACTTCGGATCGGTTTGGATTAAACATGCCACCCACCAAAACTGGCTTTAAGAATTGAATCCTTGTAAGTCACTCTAAGCCCGCCAGCATACCTCGAAGTTACGGCCAAATTCCTCAATAATCTTAGGGCCAATGGCTGGAAACAATTCTGACAAACTGTCGATTTTCTGGACATTTTGAAGGGGGTTATTCTTTATAATCTTCAATAGTTACAGGGGTATATAAAAAAAAGACCTTGGCCACATTATTGCTTCAGGTTATAAGTTCGCCTCAATACCAAGCAGTTGCCCCAATTGTATGCTCTCAAAAGCTGAAGGAGACCACCCCATGCCTACCCTAACATCACGCCTCGCGCCCCTGCGTTCAGCCGCCCTGGTAGCTTTGGCTTTGGTAGCCCTTAACAGCTGCGGTGCTCCAGACCTGGATCAGGCAAGCCGACTAAGAGACCGCCCGGTTACCACCGACTCCGGCACCCTCGCCCTCCAAGACGAAGGTGATAGCTCAATAGTTCTGGTGCACTTACCAAGTGATCGGGACAACGTAGCACTTTGCGCCGGTACGTCTTCAGCCTGCCTTGACCCGAACACGCAACTCATTGCACTGATCAAAACCGCTCCTAGTTATTGGAAAAGTGCTTCGACGATCCGCTTACAAGACAATCTTGTGCTTCACGTCGTCGGCATAGACTCAGGGGCACGCTCCATACTGTTATCGGCAAAACTAAGTTCTAATACGGCAGGTGACTCCCAAGAGCAGCCTACGTCTGAACTGTCACCTCCGGCAAACCTGCCGAAGATGAGGCCGATCCCTCGCGTTCAAGTCGCTTTCGACTATCAAGGCACATTGTCGAGAGCTAGCGCGTCTGCCTCTGTCATCCGCATGGTCATTCAAAACGGCCCGTTAGCAACGGCTAAGCGCGTAAAAGTTAAAAGCACTCTGGTCAACCTTAGAAACTCAAGCGTCAAGATCCCCCTGGACCGGGAAGTGGACGTGTTGGAAAACGGCGTCATTGACTTCTATGTGGACGGGCTTGCACCGGAGGCCGTTTACCGCCTCGAAGGCACGAGTGTTTTCGAAGTGAAAGATGGAGCTGTCAGCACAACGGTCGGTGGACCTGTTAAGCATCAGTTCCATATCGCGACTACTTCCGACACCAAATTATCAAAAGCAAAGCGCAGAGCCATGCTTCGTGCCGTAGCGGAATCCTACGACTGGGAATATGGCAACTATCAGTCGTCTAAGGGCTACTATAATGGTAGCTGGTGCGACCGCTTCTACACATGGGCCGTTTCCAAAGACTTCAAAGTTTCTAACTCTTACTCCGCCTCGTCATTTTTCAGACAACATCGCGCCATTCAAAACGCGTCGAAGATCCCATCGTTGGCAGTAAATAAAAGCATGATGGCCGACATGATCCGCTATGAAGGCACGAGCCAAGGCACTCACACACTTATGATCATCGCATACGACGTTGCGACCAAATCTATTTGGACGGTGGAAGGCAACTACAACAACCGCGTCATGCGCCTAAAACGGGGCGTGAGCTCGGCCTGGAACCATGGGTTTTTGGTGGAGTCGCAGGTTAGGTAGAATTGGTGAAATTACGTGGTCCCCGGACGTAGCTCGAAACTTATTGGGATCTTAACTCTAGTGATTGACGTCGAAGCCACATTCAAATGCGGACTACCTAGCCTGCATAACAAAAAATAATGACTCAATAAAGACATTAGAAATTCTTTGTCAGTTAGATGACTGAATCCAAAAAACAACACCATAAAATTCACCAACTTTTAACCCAAACTGGAATATTCACTAATTGAGCGCCAACAAATAGTTTGCTTGGAAGGTAGGGCGCTATAACTCTAATAATTACAATTCCTGACCCTGCTCAGTCAGTGGCCCATCAACTCGGTGGGGGCGATATAACTCTAATAATTACAATTCCTGACCCACCACTATACCCGGGCCCTCCTCCACCCCCCCCGGTGCCAGGAACTCCCCCCGAATAAAATCCACCGCCACATCCAGCTGTGGAGCCTCCAGCTTGGGAGACACATTCATTAGTACAACTGGTAGCAGCACCTCCACCACCCGCATAGCATGTATTTGTCCCCGAAATGTTCGAGAACTTGCCTGGACCGCCATACATTTGATTTGCTGCTCCATCCGCGCCTCCGCCACCTCCTGCTGTACGAAATTCTTGAGCTCCGATTCGCGGATTCCCCATCTGAGAGTTGCCACCAGAAAATCCCTGACCGGGCGTGCCTGCGCCGCCATAATAATTATGAGCATAGTTCGCAAAATAGTTGTACGAGGCTCCTCCGCCTGATCCGCCTGCTTGTCCACTGTTAAAAGAAGCCTGACAGCCCGCCGGTTTCCAATACAAATCGTTGCAATGAGTACCTCCAGCACCACCACCTAACACCGACCAAGTGGAAAAACTTGTCGTGCCGCCATTTGAGGGGCCCGAGTAAGTATAATAATAATTTCCACCCACCCCAACAACCACAGGGGTAACGCCGGACGTTAAGTTTACCGAGGCAATCTCTGTCATACCACCGGCTCCGCCGCCAGCTGAGTTGCCAGCGGCACCACCACCGCCCACAAGTAAGATACGAGCCCAACCAGGACAAACAACTTGTGCAGCAGGATCGGAAGCTAAAAATTTATAAATGACATCGTTTCCGACTTTCGACTTCTGTGCGATTGATGATCTAAGTCGAGCAATACCGGGGTCACATGGCGCGATGGGTGCAGTAAATTCGCAGGTTGCTGTGCCCGAATAAGACTGTGCGACATATTGCGTGGGAGCGTCGGAATCACAGAGTGTGGTAAACGAGTAGACACCGGCGCTGCGCACCCAATTCAACGGTACCACAGCGACACTGTCTCTAAATAACTTAGGCGGGCGTAATAAGTCGCTCACGCTGATTAGACATTGATCTGTATATTTGCCGAATGCATCTTTTTGCCTATCTGCTGTAATCTCACATTTCGAATCAGGATCATCCGCAGAAGAGGCCAGGAAAACACCCGACTCTTTCATGACAGTCTTGACGCTTTCACTTCCACTTCCACTTCCACTAACTTTCTTATTATCCATCTGATTATACATCTGCCACGTAATCTTCAATCCAGCTGCAGCGCCGCGAGCTTCGCTGCACTTTATAGGCTGATCCGATGCCAGGTTAACTGGTACGATTAAAAGCTCTAAAAGTCGATTATCGATCTGTGGAAAACCAGGCGCCTGGCATTTTCCGGCTTTACATGTCTCTATTTGCATACAAAAACTCATATACTGACCAGATCCCATCAAACCCGGACCAATGGGATTTTGACACCGACTCTTCACATCAGCGTGCCCATCTAAAGACGCCGGCGAATTCGTAAACCTTAAGCTTGTCACATCTCCTGTATCAGTCATCAGCGGCAACTCACGAAATGCGTTCTCCACATCAGTTCCTGAGCCCCCCCAACGTTCGCCCTTGCAGTTTTCAAGCACAAATTCCTTCGCCCGCTCAGTTACCGCGTCCAAAGCGGCTTGTTGGAATTTATTAGACGTCAGTTTAAGCTCAGCAGCTTTCTGAGTGCGTCGTGAGTTAATTACGGTTTGCGAAATAATAGTCGCCGAGATCCCAATCAGCGCAACCCCAACCAAGACTCCAGGCAAGGAGAATCCGGCTGTTTTAAATCCTCCATTTTTCCCAACGCCAACCATGAACACCCCAATTAAATATCTGCAACAAACAATTACCGCTCCGCCAAATCCGGATGAGATTAATTCTGAATCAGCCAATTCCATTTTTCATTCGAGAAGACGACTCGACAAGCTCCAGGATTAGAAATAAGTCCAGCGTTATTCTCTGCTGGACCTCCCGACCCACCGCCATAGCGTTTGTTAGCTCCCAATATGCTGCCCGGCCCCCCATTTGCGCCATATTCATTCTTCTTGCAGTTGCCTGAATATCCCCCTCCGGCGCCAGTTGCACCCTTTCCGTAAAGACTCACGCCTCCACCTTTTCCCGCACCATCGCAGCCGGTGCCACCACCACCACCACCAC
>JBAXLR010000095.1:0-11268 GCA_037134655.1 bacterium
CTAAGGCTTCTCGGGAGTACCACATCAGATGAGTGAATTTGGAATTCATTGGTTTCGCCGTGACCTAAGAATCGCCGGTAACGGTGCTTTGCGAATTCAAACTCAAAACCTTAAGGGCCGAGTCTTAGGTCTTTTCACCTTCGATGACAAATTCCTGAGCAGGCCAGACTTCAGTACCAATCGGTTTCAATTTTTCCTGCACTCGCTTGTCAGCCTTCGTGATGACCTACGCGCAACGGGCGGAGATCTGCTGGTTTTACCTCACAGTCCGGATCAGGGTTTTGCGACTTTAAAGAACATTTTTGACCAAAAGAAGATCAAACCCACGAGCGTCTCATTGTCAAAAGACTACGAGCCTTTTGCCAGAGAGCGAGACCAAAGGGTTAAACAATTACTGGATTCTTGGGGATGGCAAACCATCAGTGAGCGAGACCATCTCTTAATTGAGCCAGAGGAGCTCTCTTCCAACCAAGGTACCCCCTATAAAGTTTACACGCCATTTTCAAGACGCTGGTTTGAATTATTTCAAACAAATAAAATTCAAGAACGTGTCACCATGCAAAAAGCTGGCCTCAAATTACTGCAACAATTTGATCGCGGAGAACCACCAAAAATCTTTGACCTCTCGTGGATAAAACTTCTTGGTGACGACACTCCGAAAGATCACCTGCTAAGATTTATAGATGAAAATAAAAGACGGGTCTCGGTAGAGATTCCACAAACCGGAAGTCTGACGGCCTGGCGTGCGGCTAAAAAATTCAAACAAAAGATCAGCAAGTATGGTGAAACCCGCGATTTCATGGAGCAAGATGGCACGTCTCGTCTGTCAACTTTCCTTAAAAACGGCTCCATTACGGTTCCACAGATCATCGCCATTCTCGGCCTGGAAAATCAAACATTCAAAGCAAAAGACGGTGAGTCGAAATTTATCCGTGAGCTGATTTGGCGTGAGTTTTATTACCACATTCTCTGGCATTGGCCGAATGTTGAGCGTGAAGCCTTCAATGAAAAGTACCGGGATCTAGCTTGGGAAAATGACGATCGTCTTTATACCGCTTGGAAAGATGGCAAAACCGGTTTTCCTGTGGTCGATGCCGCTATGCGACAACTAAAAACTACAGGCTGGATGCACAACCGCGCTCGTATGATCGTAGCGAGTTTTTTGACCAAGGACCTGTTGATCGACTGGCGATGGGGTGAGTCATGGTTCATGAACCAATTACTCGACGGAGATCTTGCGCCCAACAACGGTGGATGGCAGTGGGCTGCATCCACAGGCTGTGATGCCCAGCCATATTTCAGAATTTTCAACCCTGCTCTCCAGAGCGAGCGATTCGATAAAGACGGCGATTATATACGACGCTACGTGCCGGAGCTTAAAGACCTACAAGGTAAAACCATACATTGTCCTGACGATGCAACAAGAAAGAGACTGGGCTACCCAATGCCCATCGTGAACCACCGTGAGCAGGCGATCCGGGCTCAAATGCTTTTTAAAGTAAAATCATCCAGCTAAGATCCCAAGCATAAAGTAGAAAAAGAAAAAGGGTCATCCCTTCAGTCGAAGAGATAACCCTTTAGAACAAAACTCTAAACCATTAGAAACGAGCGAACGCCTTGAGAGTGTACGTGGTTTTGGTTGCTGCGATCGGAGAATTTTTCCCACGATTTGGCATTTCATGCTCAACATCAAACTGGAGAGGTACCTCCATGCCGATAAAACTGTAACCTAGCGAAGCGTAATTCCAAACCATCTCAGAGCGAGCTCCTGTGGTTTCGACCCCACCAGAGGTCTGCACAAGTGCCGAGTCCAAGTCATAGGTCAAACCTATGCTCGCGCGCAGAGATTCTAGCGCAGGAGCCATCGCCGCCAAAGAAGGCTTTAGATAAATAAAGCCGACGTTTCTGACGCCGTTTCTTTTAGTGTCAACTGTCATACCGTCTTCCTTGTGCGTAGCACCGAATAGACCAACCTCTGACTGGTTTTGCCAGGACACCATGAACCAATCTACAGGGAGTAGGTCCACGTTAATCCTAGCTCCCGCCTCCCAAGCTCCGCGGGTTGAATCAAGTTCAGCAAATTTCAGATCGTGATTACCGGTGGGGATACGAATGCCACCTGCAAGAGCAACAAACGTTGTGCCTGAGTCATAAGCCTCATAGAGGACACCCAAGATTGTATCACCCATGCCTTTTCCTGACGGTGACATACCTTTTTCAATCTTCGATTCCGTTGCTGCAGCCGCAGCAGTTGCGTAGGCTTTAGCCGATACTGCCTCGTTGCCAGCGCCGAAGGTTGACGCTAAGCCAAGGGCTGTGGCAGCTGTAGATTTCAAAGCACCACTCTCGTAGGCAGCACCGCAAGTAGCCGCGTCTTGAGCAGTGGCTTGGACGCAGCCCAAAATAAATGCGCCTCTTATTGCATTTTGAAGACTGGCTTGATCTGTAATGTTTGGCGCCAATTTCGCCGTTTTTTCAGCATAAACCGCAGCCTTTGTCGGAGCAAATGTTGCAGAACTTCTATTGATCTCCGCCTTTTGATTGACAACATAATCAGTTTTCCACTGTAGCGAGATCTTGTCAGTCAATCCGTACTCTGCCACGATCGCTCCGCCTGTGGCTGTAAACTTCACAGGAGAATCGACTTTTTTGCCGTCCGCATCATAGCCGGAGGATCCTGAGGCCATCTGGTAAGGCAAACGAAACCTGGCAACTCCCGCCGGCAAGGTCTTGCCTTCTGGCAAAAGAGCATAAGATAATTTCTTGGTTGAAACACCCTCTTCGGCCAATCCTTGGGAAGCTGCACTTAACAGCACCAACGACGCCACGAGACATCCATTTCGCATGATTTACTCCTGATAATGTTTTCAAAAACGATAGCTTATTCGCTTGAAACGTTCGGGCCATCATAATGTGGCAGGTGGATCCAGCGCAACGCTTTTAAACGAAGTGTCCGATTCGGAGAGGATTTTAATTTGCCGTTGGTAGCGAACTTTTGATTGTGTCCACAAAACTTGCACCTCGAATAATCTGCAAGTTAGGCGACTCCGTGATCGTCATAATCTGTTTTAGCGGCAGAGCCGGATAGCGACTCGAAACATACATTTTAACATTGGCAGAGATGCGTATGCCGCCGTAGGTGACGTTATTTAAATCCATGTCGACACATTCAACCGGAACATTTTGCCCTAGAAGCGCTAGTGATTCTTGCGTCTTACTCTTGACGACGAGCTGACCGCCAAGGGTAGCAATCGCAATGGGCTGAGGGATTTTGGCCTGACACGCTTCTATGAATTTTGCCTTGTCGAGGGTGATGGTCTGCTGATTCAAAGTTGGCACAACACTAGTGACAATCTCACTAGTCACAGAAATCGACTGGGAAATGGCATTTTGTGATGAGCCTGTGATGGACACATGACGCTCAAATTGATCGGAAAAAATTACCGCCGAAAAACTACTATCGTAAATGAATTTGGCGCCCGTCGGTTGTTGCCGCAGTGCTAAAGCCCATTGGGATTCACAATCAAGGGGCAAGTTTGAACTATTTTGATCTGACGTTTGTTTTTGCTGGTCGGTCGAACTTAGCTTTCGTTTGGAAGAGGTCGTTTTGGTGGAGTCTGCACAGGATAAAAAAAAGAACGCCGCGGTGCCTGCGATCGACCAAAAGTGAGCGCTAAATCCCATCTCGCAACCTCTTTTCACCAATTTGTTCGGCTAGTTGAAGCGTTAACTTAAGGGGACTAAACAAATACCAGTGGAGACATTAGGTTAGGCAGGCCTAATTCTGAGTTCGTTTGGGGCCCATAAAAGTTCGTCTCGACAGGTAGTTACCAAGATACTGATCAAAAGACGTCTTACTTATAACCCGACCTAGTCTGGCAAAATCTAATTCACCATTCAAACTTTCCAGGGCTGAAAACTGTAAAACATTATCCACCACCACGAGCCAAGGCTGATCAAGAGTTGCTGTTGCGGGCAGTAAGGTGTTCACATCAACTGATTCGGGAAACCGGCGCCATCGTCCTGAAGCCTCTAAATCAAGAGCTCCCTCCCCCACGATGATCAAATGCAATTGGTTTTTTTCCTCGGTCCAGCCAGGTTCAAGGGTCGCTTCTACCCAAGAGCGCAGGGCCTGAATGCGAGTTCTCGCATCTTGGCACGACGGTGCCGAGATGCAGTTTTTTGGCCAGTATAAAATCAGTGTCAAAGCTCGGCGAAGTTGATCGCGAGTCAGCGGGCGATCGTTTTCATCACGGATGACAAACTCTCCCACAACCCCAAGGGCTGGCTGCTCCATGGCACCATTTTTCTCAAGCCAGACCCGGGCCGCCAGGGGCACGGAGCCTAAGGCCAGCGCAAAGAGAGCCCACATTAAGGCTTTGCGGTGTCTCGAGCGATTAGGTTTAATCATGGGCAACCCTCAGCAAATTCAGTTGTTTAGAACAGTTGCTATATCGCGGCCAAGGCTTAAATTCACGTCAAATCGTTAAAATGACAGCACATGTTAAAAAATGCCTATAATCTGATTCTTTTTGTGGCATTTTTAAAACCCACCTGTTATAAACGACATTAAGCACACTATTTTGGTTTTTAGGGTGCAGGTTTAACAGCGTCACTGGAAAAGTGGGAAGTCCGCTTCTAAGGTGAGCAAAAATTATGAGTAGGTTTTAGGACATGGGAAAGAAGCTTTACATTGGTGGTCTGCCTTACAGCACGTCGCAAGAGGCACTTGCAAGCATTTTTAGCGAAGTAGGGACAGTCGAGTCAGCACGCATCATCACAGATCGTGAAACAGGTCGCAGCAAAGGTTTTGCGTTTGTTGAAATGAGTTCTGATAGTGAAGCTCAAGCAGCTATCGACAAATTCAACGGTCAAAATTTCGAAGGTCGTCGTTTGACGGTCAACGAAGCGCGCCCACAACCTCCTCGCGAGAACCGTGGACCACGCCCAAGCCGCTACTAAGCGATTGGCTGATCAAAGAAAATTTATTCACCCGCCAAGGTTTCTCTTGGCGGGTGTTTTTTATCAAAAATTTTTGTCTCTTCGCCATCCTGATAGACTCAGGGAGCGCTCCGCTCAATTCACTGCTAGCGCGCGGCAGATCGTTTTTTCGAAAGTATTTTAAAAATCATCACTAAGACCACCAAACACAAGACCACGGCTATGACGATCTTGATGTCTTTCAAAAGACTTAAAACTTTTTCCCCAAAATGAGCCATCAGTAACACTTGGGTCGGCACTGTCAGCAGTGCAGCAGTCCCATCGACAGCGATAAACGTCGAGTACTTTATCCCAGTTGCACCACAGGCAAAATGACCTGGGAATCTCAAGGCGGGCGTGAAACGAAAAACACCGCAGGCAAGTGGACCAAATTTAACCGTCCATTCAGAGATTTTCTCAAATCCCTTAGGCGAGATGATTTTTTGGGCCCAGGGATGTCGTAACATGCGCGAGCCAAAACGCTTTCCAAGCCAAAAAACCAATAAATCACTCAAAAAAACCGCGAAGAAACAAATCACCGCCGTTAAGGGGATGCTGACCCCAACCGCCCCAGGGTATGGCGGAGGATATAAGTGCGGATTAGACCCAATATGAGCCAATAATCCGGCACTTAATAAAACCATCTCTTCCGGGAACGGTAAGCCAAAACTGCTCGCGGTCAGCAGAAAAACAATCAATAAATAAACCATCGTGGGTTCATAGGCATACTGCAGCAGCAAGGCTGCTGTTGGGTTATCAGCTAACGACATTAAAACTCCATAAAAACGACTCTTTCGCGATGACGTCCAAACAACAAATAGAACACTTAAACAACATTAGGTCCGTCCCAGCTAATAGCTATTTTGTTAAGATCGCCGCCGGCGCGCCATCAGCAATAATTGAGCCCCCACACAGTTTAATGATCCGGTCGCAAGACCTTAAAGTATCAAGTCTATGTGCAATGATCACGCAGGTTCGCTTTCGTTTACTCATAAGTACGAGTATAGCGCTCTGAATCGCCGATTCCCAATGCTGATCTAGACAAGATGTGGCCTCGTCCAGCAAAAGGATTGGCCGATCTTCGTGCAGCAACCGCATAAATGACAGCATCTGCTTTTCTCCACTACTGAGATTGGCCCCATTTTCGCGCACCTGATAGTCTAGGCCGCCTGGAAAACGTCGCAGTACGCCGTCGAGGCCGCACGAATCCACTGTCTCAAGAAACTTCTGTGTTTTAACCCGATCAGACTCCCATCCGATACCGAGCAGATTATCACCAAGGTTCCCGCGCAAGAGAAATGGCTCTTGTGCCACATAGCCGATTTGACGGCGAAGTGTTGGCAAGTCCCAATTGGCTATATCAACGCCGTCGATTTCAACATGGCCAAGCCGAGGTTGATATAGACCAGGAATAAGGTTGATAAGTGAACTTTTGCCAGCACCGGTGGCACCAATAATTCCAATTTTCTGCCCGGCCGGTATGGATAAACTAAAATCTGACAACACATCCATTGATGACTTGTAGGCCAAATGAACATTCTTAAAAGTCACCTGACCCGCTACAGCTCCACGGTGTGCTACTGCATCTGCAATCTGGGACGTTACCTCACCTTGTTCACCGAGCATTTCCGCAACACGGGCTGCACTCGCGGTGGCGTCTTGAATCACTTGAATTTCCTGCGTCAGTGTACGAACCGGATTACTAAATCGCTCTGTCAAACGAATCACAGCAACAATTGCTGCCAGCTCTAATTGACCTTGCAAAAGGAACATACCACCCAAAAGAGCAGCCACGACGGTTGGCATCACACTCAAAAAAACTGTCACTGGTCGAATAAAGCTATTCCATGACAGAACTTTGATACTGGACTCAAGATGATGGCTGGTGTCTTTTCCGAATTCGTCCAGTGACCACTTTTCAAGACCCAAGACTCTTAATACGGGTAGTCCCTGGATAAATTCCGCTAACGTGGAATTGACATGGGCATTGCGAATCTTGTTTTCCCGCAACCAATAGCGCACCGGTTTACGCGTCAACCAGCTAAATCCCAAAGCAGGCAGAGCCGACGCCACGACCCACAGGCCATAATTCGGCGCTATCCACACAATTCCAATTAAGACCGACACAATCTGAACACAGGCTGTCGCAATTCTTGCTAGACCACCTGCAAAAAAACCCTCCACGCCTTCAACATCATTGGTCAAGCGCGTGATAATTCGACCCAGAGGCTGAGTGTCGAAATAACCCATTGGTAGCTCATTTAATTTTTTGAATAACGCCACTCGTAAATCCAGCAACACCTGGTTAGTGCCAGAAGCTAGAAGACGGCGCCCAAGAAACTGCGCGCCGATACTTAAGATCTCAAGCGCGACAAATCCTACTATCAGAGACCACCCTGCAGGGAACTCAAAATTCTTCGCGCCAAGGCCAGCGCAAATACTACCAAGAAGCACAGAAGCCCAGACTACTAGCAAGGTACTAGTTAGCAAGGAAGCCATACCGATCACTAAAGAAAATCGCGACGTTTTCAAGAGAGGCAAAAAAATGCGCCAGTTGAAATGGTGATCTGAACCACTAGTGCTCGTCTTTATTTGCGTTGAATTATGAATCATGACGCACGTCCTTGATAGCGCCAACCATGACAGCGGGACGGCTTTTTGAAAACTCTAGGCCACTTGGAGTCAGTTCTGCGATCATATGACAGCAAGCCAAGGAGCTACGCTTGTTGGATGACCAGATGACCGTCTGTGTTGTCCAGCAGCGACTTAGATTTGCGATGATTTTCGCTTCGGTCGTAGTATCCACCGCACTTAAAGGATCGTCCAGAATAACCAAATTCGTCGCGCGCAAAAAAATGCGGGCCAGGGCGAGGCGCTGCCTCTGACCGCCGGACAAGGACACCCCACCCTCACCAACAACGCCGTCCAGTCCAAGAGGCATAGCTCGCACCTCATCGGCCAAACAGACCACTTCGAGGGCATGCCAAAGATCCACTTCACTATAGGCATGGCTCAACGCGAGGTTGTGACGGATCGTCCCCGCAAATACAAACGGTCTTTCGGGAGCGTAGGCAAGTTCACATTTACCCGCTACGACTGTCTCGCGCCGTCGCTCGAGAGAAATTCGCTGCCCCAGCAGACGAATGTGTCCATCAGCAACTGGCACAAGCCCGGCTAGGTTTTGCAGCAGTGTGGATTTGCCGCAACCAACATCACCTGAAATCCCTAACCAATCACCGGAACGCAAACTCAAGTTGACGTCTTCAAATAAAATACGCTCGCCGCGCACCGTTTTTAGTCCGTTGACCTCGAGTACGACCCTTTCACCCAAGGACGACTTAAGGTTAATGTTTGGCGCTAGATTCATGTTTAGGTAATTTGTATCTTGAGTCAAAAATCCTGTTGCCTCTCCGCTCAGGGGATTTTTGTTCGACAAGTTCGTAATCTCAGCAATTCGATTAACCGACGCAAAACCTTTTTGCCATTCAGCGACCAATTCACCAACATCAGCCACAGGGCCCTGCAAGAGATAAACATACGAAGCCAAAGCCGCGAACTCACCGACAGAGATCGCATTGGCTAGAACGAGCTGCGGACCCCATGCAAACAAGATGATGTAAGACACGATAGTCGGCAAGCTACAGACTGGAAAACTATTGATTGCAAGATTTTGCGCCCGGTACCTTAAGGCAGCATAGCGAGAAGCGGATTCCCCCAGACAGTGAATCCATGTGCCGAATGCGTTACTCGCTCGCTGTGATCTCACACCGCGCACCGCCTGGCTGACGTACTCCGACAGAGTCGTCAATTCAATCTGTGCGGCCTCATGTGCCTCATACTCACGTTTGGCCAAACGGATGATGATGGGAGGGAAAATCACAAATGTCGACAAACAGGCGACGGCTAGGCCAGGATGAATCAGTAACATTGAAATTGCGCCAAGCGTCGTGAAGAAAAACACGTCACAAGTTAGTACGAGCGTAAATCCATAAATCCATCTTGCCGAGTTAACGTCACCGATGGCACGATTCATCAAATCCCCAAGAGTGAACCTTTGCACACTTTCCAAAGGCGACGACCGCAGGGCATCCCAAATCCCATGTTTCATCGCGGCGCCAGCCACATGGGTCATTCTGGCTAGTGTGAACCTCCAGAAAACACGACCCAGAAGCCCGATAAATGCCACAAGAACAAATAAACCAGACGCTTTTAAAATGGCGTTAAAACTCTCGTCCCTAGAGCTCTCACCGACCTGCTTACTGGCAGACAGGAGAGCATCGATCATCCATTGAAGCGTCTTGGGTGCGAGCACTTCTGTACCGTTGGTGATCAACATGGCACAAAGTCCGGCAAGGTAGACGGGCCATTGCCGAATAACCTCCCGCCACCATATGGCTTTTGGACTAGACTCTTGGCGCTCCCGCTCCATGGAATGCCTCTAAACTAAACGGTCTAAATGACGTTTTACGCATGAGAAACCCCATCGTAACACAACCAGCCTCGGCAAGACTATATGCATTTAATTACCTGAATTTATTAATTTATTTAATTTATTTTTGTTATTTTTTAAAGCCTCTCAAAAAGCCTTCCGAACCCTCGAACGGGAGGTCCCGCCTCGTGAGCGCGTCGACGACTGTCATGCGAAAAATAAACCAATATCTGGGCAGCAACTTTGTGCTGGTCATTGAGCCCTCGCAATCGTACCGAACGACCCTTAAAAACTTCTTTCAGAACATCCGTGTCAAAAATCTAAAAATTATGGCTTCTGTTGAAGAAGCAAGGCGAGAAATGATCACAGTAAAGGTGGGATTGTTCTTAGTGGAACGCAATCTCACCGGCAAAAGTGGTCTACAATTTTGCAGAGAACTTCGGCGAGCAACCGCACATGAAACAACACCATTTCTTCTCTTGGGTACAGAAAGCTTTCGCCATGACATTATTCTCGCAAGCGAGGGCGGCGTTGACAGTTACCTACTAAAACCTTTTTCGTTCGAGGATTTCTTAGGACAGATCGATTTGATTATCACCAGCTCGCAAAACCCATCGAGCCTGAAGCGTATTCTTGAGCGCGCCGATACGCATTTGCGTAATGGCGAAACCTGGATCGCAGAATCCTTGTTCATGGAAGCTCAAAACATCAAACCCAATTCGGCTAGGGCCATGTGCGGCCTCGGTTTAGTCGCCATGCAAGGTCGCGACTTTAAAGCCGCCAAAGAAAAATTACGGCTCGCAATTTCATTTAATCCCGACTACCTCGAGACGTACCAACACCTTCTGAAGTTGGCCAAGGAATCAGATGATCAAAGCTGTTTACTTGACACCGCAAAGTTGCTGCATGAAATGAGCCCAGAAAATCCGAGGTATTCGCTTATCATGGCTGAACTCATGCTTCAGCTTGACGATATTGAGGCGGCACAAACATTCCAAAAGCTTGCTGAAAAAAAATCAGCGCTATTGAGAAGCAACAAAACAGATATCCATCCTGCCAAAGATCAAAAATCTTTCGTCAGCGCCCTGGATTTAGAAAGTGACGATGCAGGTCTTCTACACTCCCTAGGTCTCGGTTACTTCAAGAAAAATATGCTTGATCAAGCCATTAAAACGTTTCAGTTCGCACTTAGATTGAACCCAACTGATACTGAAGTTTTATACAATTTGGCTATGGCTTATGAACTCTCGGGCGACGCGACCTCAGCGACTCACTCTCTGCGACTGGCGATGGCAGCCAATCCACTTTTCGGCAAAGCAAAAATAAAATTACAAGAGCTAGGCGCGAGCGCCACAAAAGAATTACCCAAAAATGTTGTCGATAACGCGGGTGACTACCATCGTTCGACTGATATTGAAAAAAAAGGCGCCTAAACCGGCCGTAAGACTTGCGGCATGACCGGCATATGGGATACAAATAATATAGTACTGCGTATTATTTAATCTGTTTATTAATTTGGCAGGCTCAAATGGCATTAGAATCCACCAGATCTACGAACCGTAAACCATCGAACAACTCAAGCCGCAACAATGCGAACGGCCCAACAGTATTCTTCGGGCAATCCAGCGATGACACGGAGATTGACGGTTTGGAGCTATCGGCTGCCGCCCAGATTCTCGGTGTATCGGTGGACGATATTTGGCGCCAGGTTCGAAACGGCAAGTTAATAGCTCGAACTGAGCGCGGACAAGTGTTGGTCTATACGGATTGTGAGTTAATTTCTGGTTTAGAGGGACTACCTCCTCTGCCGCCCTCCAGCGTTACAATTGAACCGAATTCTACCTCAGCGTCTGAAGAGC
>JBAXLR010000096.1:0-11258 GCA_037134655.1 bacterium
GGTCACTTCTTCTTTGGCTTCATCGGTAAGGGATACCCCTTCCATTCGCTTCCAAAGATTTTCAACTTCATCCTTGCCATCATTATCGCCCAACTCATTCTTGATGACTTTGATCTGCTCACGCAAGTAGTGTTCACGCTGCATACGCCCGATTTCTTCTTTGGCTTGGCTCTGAATGCGAACCTGCATTTGATAAACTTCGATCTCTCGCGATAAATACTGATGAACGCGGCGCAGACGATCCAATGGATTTTGTACTGCTAAAATTCTTTGAGCATCCGCTACTTTTAGACCAAGATTGGATGCGACAAGATCCGCAAGTCGTGATGGGTCGGATACATCTTCAAGAATCATCAAAATATCTGGCGACAGGACTTTGCCCAATGAAACAACTTTTTCAAGACTTTCCCTGACTGCCCTGACGAGAGCTTCAAGCTCGGGAGAAGAGCTAGCGACTACAGCGTCACTGACTGGGGTGACGCGCACAAGTGGAAAGCCGTCATTATTAACAAGACTCTTCAATTGAGCCTTTTGTATACCTTGAATGAGCACTTTGACTCGGCCGTCTGGCAGTTTGCGGTCACGCATGACGGAACAAATAGTCCCAACATCATAAACGTCGAAAGGAGGTTCGGTGCTACAGGACAAACCTTCTCCATCTTCGCCAGGTACTTTAAATGCCGAAAGAAAAATCCGACCATTATTTGCACGCGCGCTTTGTACAGCGTTTATGCAAAGGTCCTCGCTGATAAACACCGGCACGATCATGTGAGGGAAGACCACGATATCCTTCAACGGTAGAAGAGGTAATTCGTGGGCCAGATCTAGGGCTTTAGCATCGCCATTTCCACTCATGTCTAAACTCCTCGTGCCTAGGACGCTTTTTGGGCGTCAATTTTTGCTGTAGAATTCCCGCTCTTCGCACTTAATTGTTCGGCGCGCTCTTGGGAAATCTTAGTTAGGCATGAAAGGCAGGCTGTAGACGTTTGGTGGCAAAAACGGCAAAGGTGGCGGGTTCCAACAAGGGTGACAAGGACTTGCCGCCCTTGGCACATCTCTAATTCGATCCTTCGGGCACCTTCACGCTCACCATGGCAGGCCTTATCAGCCGCCCGTGTAAAGCGTAACCCTTCATGAACTCCGTTGCCACGATCTCTTGCGTGACATCCCCGGACTCAATGCGCTGGATTGCCTGATGGAAGTTTGGGTCAAAATTCTTGCCAACAGCTTCGACAGGTTCCAGTCCATGCTTGGCGAGGGCTGCAAGAAGAAGCTTGTGTACCATCAACATCCCATCTCGAAAACTCGCAGCGTCTGCTTTGTCCGAATTTTGGGATTGTGCGGGTACGGCTTTGTCGAAACTATCCAGAACTGGAATCATATCTTTAAGAAGCGATTCTGTGCTGAATTTAATGAAGTCCGCTTTTTCTCTTTCGAGCCTTTTGCGCATGTTATCCATCTCGGCAACAGTTCGCAGAAGGCGGTCCTTCGTATCAGCCAACTCTTGGCTGAGTTTTTCGACATCTTCTCCGCTCGCATACTCGGTCGCTTTGTTGGGGGAAGCGACTGCCTCGGTTTGTTCCTCGGCGATCTCAACCGCAGGGCTATGAGCTCCTGTGATCGGGGACTGGTCAGGGATTGATTCTTTGCCGGTTGGCTTTTGAGCATCGTGATTCATTATGATTCTCCGAGTTCGCAAATCGTACTTCAGAGAGGCACTATAATCACGTTTTCACCGGAGGCAAGTTCAGAAAGTCCTTTTCTCAAACCTGCACAAAAAATCCATCTCCTTACTACCTAGAATACCGTGCGAGACAGACATTTAAAGCGGGCAGGAATTTCCTACCTCAGTGTTTCTGGCTTTAATTTTACCGAAAGCAAGCAAAATAAAAGCCGATCAGTTAAATTTTTTTGCATATCGCCAATTGACAGCCTTCCTTGGCCTTGCTATTTCATGAGTCCCGTTTTCGAGGCCCATTTATTTGAAGCGAACATAGATCGTGCATACGGTCGAAAGGCGCAAAAAGATAAGGGAAATTGTTGGACGGACTTTGTGTTTGGTTCCTTCTAGGCGCTGGTACTAATGCCAGCTTGTGCTCTAACCTACTGAATTCTAGTGGAGAATTTCCCGTGGAAATGCAGACCGTAAGCAGCTCAATGTCACCATCTAAAATCGTATCAACAACCCCAGTTCGTATGGACTCTGACGCGTCCCGCTATGCGAATGCCCTGCCCTTCGCCACAGATGGTGAGTTCACCGGCAAGCTAGACAGCTTTTCGCTAGAAGCCGTTGTTGAGCACAAAATCTCGAAGTTCCTCGACCAAGTTGGCGGGATGTACCCAGAAGACCTTCACAGCCTTATTTTAGGCAAAGTTGAAAAACCCCTATTGGCTCAGATCTTGCGCCGCACAGGCGGCAACCAAGTCCACGCGAGCCGTATTCTTGGCATCAACAGGAACACTCTTCGCAAGAAAATGAAGATGCACTCCGTAAAAGCTTAATTAAAGCTTGCGAGTCTAGAAGCAAATCGGGGATGGGAGCTACAGCTTCCATCCCCGTTTCAATTGACATAAAAAATATTTAATTATTGCATTAAGTTATAGAACGACACGAAATTCAACTGACAAGCCAGCTTAATGTCCGATATAGCGCCGTGACGGTTCTTGGCTATCAGTATCTCCGCCTTTCCGGCATCTTCTGAGTTCGGGTTGTAGACCTCATCCCTGTAAATAAACATGATCAAGTCGGCATCCTGCTCGATAGCTCCGGATTCCCTCAGGTCACTGGTCTTTGGTCGATGGTCTGTACGCGTGTCAGCGCTGCGGTTAAGCTGTGAGAGCACTATGACCGGGACATCCAATTCTTTGGCCAAGGCCTTTAGACCACCGGAGAGCTCCGCTACCTCGCGCTCACGACTATCAGCCCTTTTACTGGAGGTACCCATAAGCTGAAGGTAGTCAATAATGACCATCCCAAGGCCAAACTCTTTCTTATGACGCCGAAGGCGAGATCTTAATTCTACAAGGGAAATGCCGCCTGTATCGTCGAGACTAAGAGGCATATTCATCAAAGCAGTGGAGGCTGCACTAAGACGATTAAGATCGTCATCAGCTAGATCCCCTTTTCTTAGACGACTAGAATCGATGCGCCCCTTTGAGGAGATTAGACGCATCATCAACTGATTCTTAGGCATCTCAAGGCTAAAGACTACGGTGGGAATACCCTGCTCAGCGGCATGTGCTGCAAAGTTCAAAGCCAAGGCCGTTTTTCCCATGGCTGGTCTTGCAGCTAGGATGATCAGGTCACTGCGCTGAAATCCACCCGTCAGAGCGTCCAAGTCCCGAAAACCAGAGGGAACTCCCGTTGGTGCGCCGTTTGAATTAATTCGTCTTTCAATCTCTTCAAGCGTGCTATTCAAAACCATTTCGGATGAGGTAATCCCACCCTGGCGGTCTTGCTCACTGAATATTGCCAAAATCTCTCGCTCAAACTCACCTAAAAACTCAGTCACGTCTCCATCTGCGGTTGCAGCACGCGAGCTAACACTTTGCCCCATGGCCACAATACGACGAAGATAGGCATGCTTTTTGACTTGAGTGGCGTAATACAGGGCATTTTGAGCGACAGGAGCGTTCTCCATTAACTCGATCAGGTAACCCCAACCGACCTCTTGGCCTTGAACATTAGCGCCCCTTTTGAGTCGCTCGGCGACTGAAACGATATCTGTTGGATCATTCGCAGAATCTAGGTCAACCATGGCCTCGAAAATTCTACGATGAGCATCCAAGAAAAAATGCTCGGGCAAAAGTCCATCGGCGCAAACGCTGCTCAAATGGATAGGCTCTTTCAGGATTGCTCCGAGAATAGCCTTTTCCGATTCTTGAGAATGTGGAGGAGTAAATCCCCGCATGATCTGGATTGCTCCATAAAATTGAAAATCAAAGCCTATTACGAGGGCAAAAAATAACCCGCGATCGAGCCAGATTGCAACTGACTTCTTGAACGCGGGGCAAGATTTTAATCAGACCCAAAAAACCCCGTAATTTTACGCGGGCTTTGGGTCAGCTCAAAACCAACCAAGAATCACTGTTTGGCGACAACCCAAACTTTGAACTTAGCTGTTACTTCGGGGTGAAGTTTCACTTGGCCATGATAAACGCCAACTTTCTTAATCTCTTCAACCAAGGAGATGTCACGGCGTGAAACCTTGTGACCTTCTTGGTTTAGCAATTCTTCAAGCTCAGCCGTGGTTACAGATCCGAAAATTCTCTCGTCTTCACCGTTTTGCTTGTAAACAGTAACGGCTGTCTTTTCAATTTGGGCCGCCAACGCCTTCGCCTCAGCCAAAAGTTGAGCTCTCTTCTTATCGAGGACACGGCGGTGGTGCTTCAAAGCAGCTTCGTTCGACTCATTTGCCACTGAAGCAACGCCACGTGGCAGAAGGAAATTCCGGGCATAACCATTTCGAACACTGACGATCTCACCGATGCGGCCAAGCGTCGAAACATCTTGATTCAAAATAACTTTCATTTTTGCTCTCCTGCTTCAGCTAAGCCTATTAATCACGATCACGAAGCTCGTTTGCGGCTTCGCGCGCAGCCATTGCAATCTTGGCTAATTGCTCTTTGCGTTTTGCGACATTAACATTCTGTCCAATATAGACAGACATATAACGCAAGACGTCCTCGTCAATGCGCATCAAACGCTCCATCTCGGATAGGTTTGAAGACATGCCCACGAAATCGTAATTAACGTAGCTGCCGCGAAAAGCTTTCTTCATCGGGAACGCAAGTTTTTTCACGCCCCAGCTGTTTTTTTGCAGGATTTCCCCACCGTCAGCAGTCATGAGCTTCTCATACTTCGAAAGAAGCTTTGCATTTTCTGACTCAGGTAGATCGGCTCTCGCGATGATTGTCAGTTCGTACTCTCTTAACACGTTTAAATTCCTCCCTCATGGTTTTGGTAGCCAAGCATCAACATCGTGCCCAGCAAAGGAGCTAATCACCAAGGCTTAAAGCCTTGTTATGTAAAAACAGCAAAATTTATTTCTGCTGTCTGAACACCTCTTTTAGTCGCAGCATCACATCCGGCATCACTGCTTTGACGTAATCTGCTGCGTCTTCACCAGGTATTGCCTGAAGAACGTAATCCGCTACGTCCATCATGGGTCGACCATCTTCCAACTTCTCTGGTCGTCCAACACCTAGCTTAATCCTATGGAAGTCCTCTTTGCCAGATTCTTCCATAATCGACCGAATGCCATTGTGGCCGCCATGGCCGCCACCTGCTCTCGCCCGAACCTTACCCGCCGGCACGTCAATGTCGTCGTGTAAGACGATCCAGTCTTTCGACGGGATCTTAAAAAACTGCGCGACTTTCATTACCGATCGGCCACTCAGATTCATGAACGTTGCTGGCTTTAGGAAAATACAATTTCGCTCAACCAACTGTCCCTTGGCAATTTGACCAAGAAACTTTTCAACTCCACCTGAATCCCAGCTCACACCGGCACTTCGCACTATCTCATCAACCACCCAGAAACCAGCATTGTGCCTCGTAGACTCGTAACGCTGCCCCGGATTGCCGAGCCCAACGAGTAGCTGCAAGACAATTACGCCTTCATCAAATCCACGTGTAAAGCATGACGCTTAACGGGATCGACTTGTAGCTCTTGAATCTTCACTGGAATAGTCTTGCCATCCAAAACCATGTTGAACTGACGTCCACCAAACTTCCATGCTTTTGGCAAAAGCTTGGGGTCTAGCTCTAGATTTGTAGCCTTACCTGTTTCAAGCAAGACCGCAGGTATTTTTCCAGCTCTGCGAAGTTTGTTGGTGTAGCTTTTGCCACTTCCGGTGCGAAGCTGAGCCTCGATTGTCACTGTCGTTTGTTCAGACATACTTTAAGTCTCCAGATCTCAAAAAAAACGTACCCGTGTCTAACATTCACAAAGATACCCGGTCCAGCGCTAACCACCGAGGTACTTTGGCTGAAAAAGGGAGGTCCTTATATAATTGCCGACTTAAATTGGCAATAAAAAACACTATGATTTCTCGGGTAAAAATGAGCTCGCCAACGAAAAAACGGGAGGCCTATACAAATAAGGAACTTATCGAGTCGGCGTTGTGGATGCGGCGTAAAGCCTTCCCGAGTAGCTCAGCAACGCTTAACTGCACAATTTTCTTGCATTTTTTGGCTTCGGCCGACAGCGGTATGGTATCCGTACAAACAAATTCAGTTAACACGGACCTTTCAATGCGCTCAACCGCGGGACCTGAAAGCACAGGGTGACTAACGCAGGCACGAACCGACGCCGCCCCCTCTTCTAGTAGTGCTTGGGCTGCTTTGGACAATGAGCCCGCCGTATCACAAATATCGTCGACGATGATGCAATCTTTGCCTTTGACGTCACCGATAAGATTCATCACGTTACTTTCATTTGGGCGGTCGCGTCTTTTATCTATAATCGCCAGCCCACAATCATACATCTTGGCTAATGCGCGGGCGCGTTCAACCCCTCCCGCATCAGGAGAGACCATGAGCATATTGTCTGATTTTCGAAAGTAGCTGCTAAAAATCGGTTTCGCAAACAAGTGATCAACCGGTATGTTGAAAAAACCTTGGATAGCACCAGTGTGCAGTTCCATGGTGACCAATCTCGAGACGCCGGCAGCAGATATTAAATCTGCGACTAATTTCGCCGTGATTGGTGTACGCGGCGCACTCTTGCGCTCCTGGCGCGCATAGCCAAAATACGGCATCACTAAATTCACTGTTTTTGCTGATGCTCTTCTAGCCGCATCCGCAAGAATCACAGCCTCCATGATGTGGTGATTGGCTGGATAACACGAAGACTGAACAACATAAACATCGCGCCCACGCACGTTACAACCAAGTTCGACGCGTGTTTCACCATCGGCAAACTGACCCACTGTGGCAGCGCCTAGGGTTATATCGAGGTAAGAAGCAATTTTTTCAGCAAGCGGTCGGTTGGAGTTCCCGGAGAAAATAATCATTTCCGTTTCCATAGTCCGACCCCCAGGTAAAAATTAAACCGAAAGGCTACACCATCTGTACAAACATGCGTCTCGGCTTTTAAGCCAAGAATAAAGTGGCTGGGGCGGTAGGATTCGAACCTACGAATGCTGGAATCAAAATCCAGAGTCTTACCACTTGACGACGCCCCAATAAGTCACATGCACGGTATGACACAGTGGTCTCCGAAATTAGCCATTAGGGTCACGGGTGTCAAGTGAATACCCGCCGGTTTTTAAAGGCCTTTGGCAGCCGGAAGCAGGGGCGTTTCGCCCGATCCCGGATGCCATGAAATTCGGCCAAAATCATCGCAATCCAGACTCCAGGCTCCGGTAAACTTATCGGGCTCCTGTATAATTTTTTCGCTAACCGCATCGACTACGAGGGATTCGAATGCGCGCTTAAGCGCACGTCCACCAAATCGACCGTCTCTGGCAACTTCAACCAGACGGTCTCTCAACTTGCGGCCAACATAAATCCTTACCGCACGATCCTCGAGCCGGGAGTTTAGCCCGGCCAGCTGCTTGTCGACGAGCCGACTGTAGTGGTCCACTCCCAAACTTCTAAACTCGACCACCTCGTCTAGGCGATTGACAAACTCGGGGCGTAAAATTTCCGCCAGGGCGTGACGCAGGGCTGTTTCCTGACCCTCAGCGCCCGTAAATTTTTCGACCTCAGGTTTGAGATTAGAGGTCAAAACAATTAGCGTATTTGAAAAATCAACGACTCGCCCGTGACCATCTGTCATCCGTCCAGCATCAAAGGTTTGCAGCAGAACATCCAGGACTCTCGGATGAGCCTTCTCGATCTCATCAAACAAAATGACCGAGTATGGCTTGCGCCTTACGGCCTCAGTCAATTCACCACCTTCACCGTACCCCACATAGCCCGGAGGTGCTCCAATCAGCCGCGATACGTTATGCTCCTGCATATATTCGGACATATCGATACGAACAATTTTTGAATCATCGTCAAAGAGTTCCGCCGCTAGGGCTCTGGCGGTTTCCGTCTTGCCCACTCCGGTTGGGCCAATAAACATGAAAACACCCTGAGGCCTTCCTGGTTCATTCACGCCAGCACGCGCCCTGCGAACCGCTCGGCTTAAACTGCGAATCGCTTGTTCTTCGCCAAAAACGCGCGCTGAAATCCTCGCTTCCATGCTCATAAGCCGTACGGCGTCAGACTCCAACATTTTACTAACGGGGACCCCGCTCCAGACACTGATAACTTCTGCCACTTCTCTTCGACCCACAATTTGACGCAAAAAATGATGCTGCTTCTGCAGTCCCTCAAGTTCCTTTTGAATCTGCTTCAGTTCGGCTTCAAACTTCGGGAGTTCGCTGTACTGAACTTTCGCCGCAAAATCATAATCCCCATTAGCCTTGGATTGCTCGAATAGTTTGGTTAGCTCCTGACGCTTGCTCTCAACGGATGTCAAACGATCCAAATGAGCGCGATGCTGACGCCAAATTGAATTCATCTGATCAAATTCATCGCGAGCTTTTCTAAGCTTCAGGTCGATACCTGCGATGATCGCCTTGGACTTGCCGCCAGGATTTATTGCCTTACGCTCAATCTCGAGAGACTCTATTTGGCCACGCAAACTATCCAATTCAGCTGGCATACTCGCAATCTCTAGCTTTAGACGGCTACAGGCCTCATCGAGAAGATCTATCGCCTTGTCGGGCAAAGTGCGCGCGGGAAGATAACGGATAGAGAGATCAACAGCCGCAACAACGGCATCATCGTCGACTTGAACACCATGATGAACTTCGTAATTTGACTTAACCCCACGTAAAATAGCTACCGTAGCATTACGACCAGGCTCATCAACCGTGACCGGCTGAAATCGGCGCTCTAGTGCGGAATCTTTTTCGATATGCTTGCGGTATTCATCAAACGTCGTCGCTCCAATGCAATGAATTTCTCCCCGAGCCAACGCGGGTTTCAAGAGGTTCGCTGCATCCGCGCCACCCTCTGGATTACCAGCTCCGACAATCATATGAAGCTCATCGATAAACAGAATGATTTGACCTTTGTGGTTTTCCATGGCGCGCAAAAGATTTTTTAAGCGATCCTCAAATTCCCCGCGGAACTTAGCGCCTGCCAAAAGGCTGCCGAGTTCTAGCGATAAAATTCTTTTGCCCTTGACAGTCTCAGGCACTTGGCCTGCGGCTATTCGCAAAGCAAGCGCCTCAACGACCGCACTTTTGCCAACACCCGGCTCTCCGACCAAAATGGGATTGTTCTTCTTTTTTCTTCCCAAAATCTCAAGCACACGGCGCACTTCGCCATCTCGTCCAATGACTGGATCAAGCTCGCCACGCTCAGCTTTAGCAGAAAGATCCACTGTAAATTTAACCAACACGTCATCGACTTTCTTGGCCTCGGGCTTCTCCGCAGTTTTTTGGTTTTCCTTGGGATTGGCTGTATTGACTTCGCCGTTTTTGGAGCTCACTTGCTTCGCGTCGATTGGTTTTATTTTGAACTCGACTGGTTTTTCGTGGCTATTAACTGCCGATTCAGCTGAAATTTTTTCGACTGCAAGCTTAATTGTTGTCGACTGCTTGCTTAAAGCAGACCACAGCCCATGCTGGTCAACAAGACGCCCATCAAACTGACGCTCGACATCATCCAAAGCGGCATCAAGTCTTAGCCCAAATCCAACCCGCTCCGTACCAAAGACGCGCGATTGGCGTCGCAGGTGTGTCTGCATTGCTGTGAGAAAATATTCTGCATGATGACCAACTAGAGACGGTTCATCGCGCAACAAGGCAAAAGCTACGTGCTCAACCTCAAGAGATTGATGACCATAGCTGCGTGCCAATTGAAGTCCCTGATGAAAGGCCTTCTGGCACTGAAAATTATATCGACTCAAATCCATCAAGTTTATTCCCACAAGGGGATTCAACAAGAAGCCCCACCCGGGATATCGGCGGATTTAGGGGCCGATGTAGAGGAAATCCATACTGGCGTGATATACCATTAATTTTATTGGCTATTTATTTACTGGCCCGACTTTTCTCAATAAATCGCATTCTTAGATCAATCAGCAGCTGACGAAGAAGGCTTTCCTCCTCGTCTGAGAGGTTTCCCTTAGTTTTTTCGGCAAGGAGGGCTAAAATTTCAATATTTTGATGAGCAAGGGCCATGTTTTGCACTGGTTTTTCGCCCTCAAGTGCTGACTCTCCAAGGTAGTGCAAGGCTGCACCTGAAAATCCCAAAATGAGTCCCCGAAAATCAACGGTCGTACTGGAAGGCTCTGCAGACATTTTAAAAAGCTCCTATTTTCCTTAATGAGTCATATTGGTTATTTACACCGTCACCTGCAAGCCAAAACAGTTGGCGCCTAATGAAACCCATTATTTTCCCGATAGTCTCCCAGCTAAAATATGTGATTTTTAATAACTTTTGTCTCATAGGCCGTGGGAGTATGTCCTCAAATCCAGCCCAAAAAAAAGGTGAAGTACGGGCCGTCCTGTATACAGTCTCGGGCTACGGCGCAGGTGAAGCCACGAAGCTGCGCCGTGATGCGACCATTCTTGGTCGAGAAAAAGGCGACGTTCTCATAAACGATCATGAAGTATCATCAACTCACTGCCAAATTCAAAACATCAGCGGCATCTATCACATCTTCGATATGAACAGCACCAACGGTACGTTTGTGAATAAAAATAGAATTGTAAAATCGCGGCTTAATCAGGGCGACGAGATAACAATCGGCAAAACCGTCTTTCGATTTGCGCTCGAAGAAGACGCAAAAGTGCGACACATCACGACGATCTTTCGCGGCAACCAAAGTACAGAATCTGGGACAAAAGGCAGCCTCGTCGACACATTGATTGAGGACGAAGTTCGAAAAAAGCAAAGCTTCTCACTATGGCTTGTGATCAAATATGGAAACGGGACCAGTGAGACGATCGAGCTGCCACAAAAACAGGTTTACCTGGGCCGAGCGACCAGTTTCGGCCAGTTTGAAAACGACGTAGAAATCAGTCGCAAACACCTTCTGATTAAGCTTAATGACCATGGCGAGGTTTTCGTTGAGGATCAAGGGTCGACCAATGGCACCTATCTAAATGGTGCCAAAATCAAGGGCATGCATCCCCTGATGGCCAATGACACCATCCGCCTGGGCAGCATAGAAGTCAAAGTGGCCGTAAAAACCGGTTGACGGCAGCCCCCGTAAAGTGTGATATCAGACCCCTTCAAGGACCTCAGG
>JBAXLR010000097.1:0-11243 GCA_037134655.1 bacterium
AAACTTGCGGCCTACCAATAGGCGTTAATTCAGACCGATTGGGGTCTAAGTCTTTAGCCTTGGCCAGCATTTCCGATAGATAAACCTATGAAAATCATGAGGTAATCAATTTTGGAAAGCCCCTCTCCATTCAAGCCATCAAGACCGCCCATGCTGGTTTCTGACGTCGTAAAAACTGGAAGCCGTCGCGGTTTAAAAATATTTTTTGCGCTTTTTGGTGGGATCTGCCTGCTGTTTGCGATCACCGCCATGAGCCTATATATTTGGCTTGATCGAGTCGGTGTATTTGAAATTGACCATGAAAAGATTGCCGAACTCCAAACATTTAATTACCAAGACAACTCATTGGTTTATGATCGTAACGGCAACAAGATTGGCGAATTTTTCGATCAGTACCATGTTTTTGTGCCCCATAAGAATTTGCCACCGCACTTCATAGATGCACTGATTGCTATTGAAGACAAAAATTTCTTTGACCACAACGGAATCGACGTGCAGGCAATCGTAAGGGCTATCGTCTCACGGATAAAAACCGGAAAATTCAGTCAAGGCGCGAGCACTATCACCCAGCAACTCGTACGGAACAAGTTTTTGTCCAGGGAAAAAACCCTAGAAAGAAAAATCCTAGAAATCTCACTTGCACTGAAGACAGAAAAAATCCTCAGCAAAGAAAAAATCCTGGAACTCTATTCAAACACCATGTTTTTGGGCAATGGAGCGTACGGCTTAGGCGCCGCGGCCCAAAGGTATTTCGGGAAAGCAGTTAATGAGCTAACTCCGTCTGAGTCAGCCCTGATTGCCGGCCTGTACCAGTCGCCAACTCGCTACAACCCCTCAAAGCATCCCGACCGGGCGAAAAGACGTCAACTTGCAGTTCTGAAAGCTCTGGAGAAAAGCGGAAAAATAACTGTAGAGGAATTTAACAAGTTAGCCGCAGAACCATTGATTTATAAAAAATATCAATTCATCAATTCATCGTCGGCCCCCTGGTTCATCGATTACGTGCAAGATATTGTTCAAAATATGCCTGGGGAGCTACTTAAAAATGCTAAACGTTCTGGGTTGAGAATTCACACATCTTTAGATCTAAACTTACAGCAAATGGCAGAAAATTCCGTGCGGGTTTACGAACCACAACTGAACGAGCTCACCCAGCGAACAAGTAAGTTAAAAGATCTAAAAACGGGACTCGAAAGGCATGCAACCATCGAGGCATCCCTACTCGCCACCGACCCGAAAACTGGTGAGGTTTTAGCAATGGTGGGTGGTAGAGATTATCAAAAATCAAAATTCAACCGAGCTGTCTCATCTTTGAGATCACCCGGCTCAGTGTTTAAGCCAATTGTTTACACTGAGGCCTTGGCACGCGGTTACAGGTGGAGCGATATGATCTTTGTCTCACCCATAAATATTGAAAATTATCGCCCGCGAAATATGAAGGATGATTACCTGACAGAAACCACCATGCTCCGCGCATTCTACCGCAGCATGAACAGCCCAACGGTTGAAATAGCTCAACAGCTTGGTCTAAAATCAATTATTGATAGGGCCAGATCCCTAGGCATTCGAAGCCCGATAAAGAATGAATTCGGATCCGCTTTAGGCTCATCAGATCTAACGATGTTAGATTTGGCGCGCGCTTACGGTACGTACCCTTCGGGCGGTTTACTGACCGAGATCACACCCATTATGAAGATTACTTCTGCAGATGGTCAAATTATTTGGGAAGCACCAAACATCATCAAACGTCAAAAACGCGTTTTAAACTCTCAACTCGCTTACCTTATGACGGAGGGAATGCGCACGGTACTCTCAACTGGTACAGGGCATAAAAGCGCCCACTTGGCTGACGTAGCCGCTGGAAAAACAGGAACAAGTAATGACAGCGCCGACAACTGGTTTTGTGGGTTTACGCCTGACATGGTGACGATTGTGTGGGTCGGCACGGACGAGCACGCCCCAATTATGGCAAACGTCACCGGTGGATCCATCGCCCTACCAATCTGGGATGAATTTACTCAAGGAAGCAAATCGATCAGGTCGTCTCGACAATTTGAGCAGCCTGAGGGCATTATCGCGGAATCGATTCACCCACTCTACGGGCACAAAGTAAGTAATGGCACTAAAATGTTCTTTCTTAGCAACAGACCGCCAGAACAAACCGAATCTGCTCTCGAAAACATTGAGAACTCCGGGGGGAAGGCCTACAGAAATGTATTCAGACACTAAAAAATTAACCCAAAGTGCCCTTTGCATTGCCTATTTAGCCTGCTTGCTAACTGGCCTAGATACTGCTGCCATGGCCCAAGCCAACCACCAAAAACCCAAACTCGATTCACCAGTGGGACATGCCGGCAAACTACCTCCGGAGGAAGGTTGTCAAAAACTTTTTCAAAAATATGTCATTCCTCTTCAGGATCTTTGGAAAAATCGACCGCCAGAACTAAAAGCAGAAAATACTGACGGATATTCCATGATCGAGGACTTGACCTCTGAACACTGCCGTGATGCCGATACTCGCAGCGACTTGATCGCATTACTTTCGAAAATTTTAAATTCACACACAGGTAAAATTGCCGTCATTTTACCTCTGTCAAAATATCCGCACTTACGCATCGTGACGAGTGCATTTGAATCACATGCAAATGCTCAGGCAAAGGATCCGAAAAGGATATTCGTAAATTTTGATACACAAGAAAAACCAGAGAAGCTTCTAAAAGCCATCGCGTCTGCTGTGTTTGAACACAGGGTAACCGCCATTGTTGGAGGAAGCGAACCTCAAGAGGCGGATTCACTCGCAGGTTGGGCAGGTAAATTAATGCTACCTACATTCTTGCTTAGTGAGCCTAGAATCCCAGGCAAGAATTCATTTGTCTTTTTTGCGCACCCGACTCAGAAATCTCTGGCCAAAACAGCCGTGGACGCAAATATTCGTTTTGGACACAAAAAGATTTCAATTCTAATGCCATCGGACCAGCGAAGCTCAAAGTTCGTCGCTGCATACAATGATGCAGCAAAGGCATCTGGCATCACTGTTGTTCATCAGGTCAGCTATGACTCAAAGCGATTTGACACGATGGAAGCTGCGGCAAAAAAGATCTTTCGCCTTGATGGAGCTGACCGCCGAGAAGAGCTAAAGAAACTCTACGAAACAGCCAAGCAGCACGCGAAGGAAACCGGCACGAAATTCAATCCCAAGATGATCGCGCTTCAGCCAGATATTCAGCAAGATGCGGTACTGATTCCGGATTCATTTCGCTTAGCTCGGCATTTCGCCAAGATATTTGTTTTTCTTGGCGTCAGAAAGATTCCCATGTTCGGTCACTTCGAGTGGCGAAGCGTTGGTTTGGTCAATCCCTGGGACCCGTTTCTAAGTAACGCATATTTCGTCGATTTTCAGGGTCTCTATTCCGATATGCCAGAAAGGATCAGAATTCAGGGCCCAGAATTACCGTTCTTTGCAAGTAACGACATGATCGAACAAGCTGATTTTTCCATGTTAGGTTGGCGGGCAATTTCCGTTCCGCTGATGTTGGCGCAAAACAAAAGCGAGCCCCGACGAAAACTAGACCGTTTGGTACCCCGTAAAACGAATGCTTCCACCGAAAACGTTTATGATCAGGAGAATACACTGGTGTGGAATGCTCATCTTTTTAAGTTATCTGGTTCCGGAAGGGTCGGCACCATATCGCTAGTTCAACCATGATCAACGGAATCCATTGTCAGTTGGCCTGTAGGACCTGAATCGCATCATTTATCACGCAACCCGACAAAGAGTCCCGTGTTCCATCCTCACGATGAATCGGCACTTCCAGTGACCGTCCAGCGAGAACTGTACCTTCAGATATTAGTGCTGAATCAAAAACCACGCCGAAGCCAACTCCGTCCTTGATGGCAACAGCTAAAACATCAACTTGGTTACCAACGGTTACGCTGAAAGCCTGTGGACATACGAGTCTCCAGGTGAAAATATCGGTTGATGAATGATTGGCAAATCTGACGACACCATTGCCGGTGGCGTTCCATAGAATACTCGCATCAACGTCGGAGTCTTGGTCCATTTTTTTAAGAGAAGCGACAACCGCTCCGGCGCGTTTATGGAAAATGCGCGCAGATAGGCGTCTGTCACCCTGACTGCCGTCCTCGAAAACCTCAATGGAAGCATCCCCAATTGAGCACCCCCAGGTAGGCTCGCTATCGCCTGGAGCGTCCACCACTTCGTCCAACTGATAGAGAACGTCCTTAAATTGTATGGAAGTCGTTTTGTACTGATCAACCAAAACAACAGGGCCTTGTGACGTTTGACAGGTAAGCCTGTCTTGCCTGTAATCCAAATCATGGGGACGGGATACCCATGTTTTTCCATTAGCCGTAGCAGCTACGACCACTGCCTCTCGTCCTGAATTTGGCGAATTTTGGACTAAAATCCACTTTGCCTCGATATGATGCGGCCCGACACTCACAGCGCATCGTTCTAGCACAACGCCCCTAGGCACCGACTGGTCCGCAACGAAAGTTAAAGCGTCACGATCGATTCCATAAATAGTCTGACGGGTGTTGTTACCCGCGTTCATGTGCCGCGGTATGAAGTCAAACTGAGATAAACATCTGGTTTTCAGCAAATCTGACACCGCAGAATGAGTCAGGTGCTCTGGCTCTGGCCTTGCCAAAACTTCAATCGACGCATCAATCCACGGCAGGAATGACGAAACGCGCGTATAAACCCCAGGCGCTCCCTTTTGCGCACATCCTTCACCATAACTAACAAGCCCAGCAAGGGTCCATGTACCATTGCCATCTTTGTACATCAGAGGCCCGCCACTATCTCCTTGGCAGCTGTCAATACCGCCAAGGGACAGGTTCCCTGCACAGATCTGAGAACTACCAATATTTCTGTATTTTGCCGCACATTGCGCAAGATCCAGCACAGGCAGGTCCACTTCCCGAATAACGCTATCTGATAACCAGCCAAGGGACGACGTGTTGCCAAGCCCGACCACCCGCGCAGAGGACGTCAATGACTCCAAAGATGCGGCACCTTGCTGCAGCGGTATTGGCGCGACGGGGCGTTCGAACTGTACGTCGCGATAATCCGCGAGATACAGTATCGCGATATCATTTTGACCAGGATCATCACCCTCAGGTTGATACCCGGGGTGCACGATAACGCCCTCAACTTTTACCGGATTTTTGAGATGCAAATTAAGCCCATCTGCCATCCCAAGGACCACATACATACTTTTTATATATTGGGGTTCAACGCAGTGTGCTGCCGTAAGGACTATGCGCTGACCAATAAGAGAGCCCCCGCAGTAACCTTGGGGCGAATTACTTCCATCAATAATTTGCACGAACCAAGGCTGCTCAGCTGCTACTGGTCGCCCCCCGATAATCTTCAATTTGGAAAATTGATCTGCCGCGCGGCCACAACCGTAGCTTAGGGCAAAGCTGACTATTAAGATTAGCGACCAAGGCTTCATCGAGATTCCAATCAAAAGGGGCTGATTTCATTGGAGATAGTGTTTTATGTCAATTTGCGCAACCCAAATATCTCATCAACCCCAGAAATATTTCCAGGCAGATAGATTTCAAATGGATCACCGCTGCAAAAACCATGCACACGACCCTGACGACTCGCACCGGAATTACTCTTAAAACCATAATGTTCTTCGATAACTGTACGAACCCGACTGGCCACGGCAAGCCCAGAATCAACGAAGCTGACGCTTTGTGGTATCACCTGGCGCAACTCTTCTGCCAGCAGTGGAAAGTGCGTGCAACCAAGGACTAGCTGATCAAGACCAACCTTTGCTTCCGCGATAATGGCATCCACCTCGGTTCGAATTTTCTCAAGATGCAAATCCCCTTGCCCACGCCTTCGTCGCATTTTGTCTTCAGCTAACGTGACCAATTTACTCGAGCCAACTTTGACAACTCGGCAGTCTGCTGCAAAATTTTTGATCAAGATATCAAGATACGGTCGAGCGACGGTAACTGGAGTCGCGAGCACACCAATCACCTTTGTCTTGGAGGCCAGGGCTGCTGGTTTTATCGCAGGAACCACGCCAATAACTGGGATTGGGAGATTCCTCCTGATGGACTCGAGAGCTACAACGCTGGCTGTATTGCACGCAATGACCAAAACGTCGAGATGAGTTGTATCGAAGAATAAACGGGTAACCCGCTCAGCCGCAGAAATGACTTCCCCTTCTGACTTGGTGCCATAAGGAAAGTTTAAATTGTCACAGCAATAGTCATAGTCAAGCTCGGGTAGCAAAGCACGAATCGCGCCCAGTATAGATAGTCCACCCAGCCCAGAATCAAACACTCCAACTGTCACTGGAGCCTTGCTTTTCATCATTAAATTGCTGCCATCCGCCGACGTAGGTCCGTTAACAACTGCCGCATCTTGGTCAGATTCACAATAGTCGAGTCGGTTGGATCAACAAGCTCTCTGTGTCGTAAGATCCGAACAGTCTCTCTTTGCACTTTTTTTATACCAACACCCCGACGCAACTCGATCCCACCGACGAGCGTTCGCTTGCTTCCCCGGCTCGCGTGAATGAAGTCCATCGTGCCAAGGGCGGGATGAATATCGAGAAGCATAACGACATGGCCTTTTTTTAGAATAAGGTCACCAGGTTTGGCATCAAGTAAATCATGACCCACATTGATAAAAGCGTACTTTTCCCAAAGGGTGCGCTCATTCTCCCGACTCAATGTTGCAGTCGTCGCAAATTTTGATTTCAACCCCGATTCACGTAGCAGATGACTTATAAAATTACTGCAATCAAGCCCACACTCCCGGCAAGCTGAGCATTGGTTGAATCGATCCATGCTGGAATTGGCAGGCAACCGTCGACGACGAATACAATCGGAGCATTCGCTGCACTTCTTCGGTGAGCCAATTTGGCCACCACCAAATACATAGGGGACCAAAGTCTTGACCGAAAAACTATTTGCCACATCCATTAAACGCTCGATGGGGGGTTTAGGAGCAGGCGGCCCAAGGCGCTTCATATCGAGATTCAGGGCAACAAATTGGGTTTTAACGACCGGATTAGGCAGGAATCTCTTGTCAATTAAGCGGTCTAACAAAACCTCGGCACCCAAAGCCGCAAGTTCAATACCGCCACAAATGACGAATACCATTAAGGCAAGCCGCCTTGGCCCAGAGCCAATCAGCTTCATCTCGTCCCAAAATGTTGTAAAAAAACCCATCAATTTCTACCTTAACGAAAACCAGGTCACGGAACCTTCACAGCCTCAATCCATGCCTTTTTAGCACGCCTAAAGTTGGTAAAGTCGCTAGGATAGCATAGCCCCGATCAAAGATCCGCACTGTTATCACTCTGCTGCCTAAATTAAAAGCAGTTTTGCCCGGCATTGTCCCCGGCGCACCTTGATGCTAACGTCAGACCCTTGTTAGATTTCCCGCATTGGCAGGTGGTTAAAAGGCAGCATCCCATGTAATATCAGCAGGATATGATTAACCTTCCGCAGACATTAAAGACACGAATCGCCCCCAGTCCAACCGGCCATCTCCACTTGGGTCATGTCCTCCACATCATCTACGTTTGTGGTATCGGGAAGCAACTTGGCGCAACCTTGAACATTCGCCTGGAAGATCACGACCAGAGCCGTTGTCGTCTCGAATTCGAAACCTCGATCCTCGAAGATCTAGAGTGGCTCGAGGTGGGACTACCAAATGAACTATGGAGGCAATCTGACCGCGACCAAGTATATCAAAGTCATCTTGAGAAATTGATTAAACTAGACCTTATATATGCCTGCCGATGCAGCCGTAAGGACATTCAGGATGCTACCAGTCAGGACTCAGGAGAGCTCCACTACCCCGGAACGTGCCGTGAAAAAAACTACCCCCTTGATAGGGAAGCTAGCTGTTTACGCCTCAAACTTAGCCAGGCCTACAACGATGGCTTAGCTGCTGACGAAACCCCGGCGACAGGATTTTACGACCTTATATTGGGCCAAATTAATGCCAATTCCGGACACAAGATCAGTGATGTGGTGATAAAAGATCGAAACGGCCACTGGACCTACCAGTTCACCGTGGTCATTGACGACCTCGAGCAGGGAATTCACCTCATCATTCGTGGGCAAGATCTCCAAGCCAGCACCCCTACGCAACTGGCCCTCCGGAGAGTTCTAGCTCCAGATGCTCTGACGCCAATTTATGCGCACCATCCGCTAATTTTTGACGAGGATGGTCAAAAACTTGCAAAACGAAAATCTTCTGAAGCGGTAGCCTACCTTCGACGGATGGGGTTAAGTGCCGCTGAGGTCAGAGGACTTGCTGCTTATGCTGGTGGGCTGATTGATACGCGCCGCACGATTACAGATTTGGCGGCTTTGGATTTCAAACTTAAGCTCGATTAATCAAACCTAAATAATTCGAGGAATCATCCACAGTGGAACGTCAATTTCTTAACTGGGTATTTAAGACGATTCCCAGTTCCCCCAACTCGCTTATTGGCAACGGGGATGACTGTGCAGTGATAAACCAGATGGACTCAAAAATTTTAGTTGCTACCGACATGCTGTTGGACGGGATACATTTCAATAGCGCCGAAATCTCGCCTGAATTAATCGGTCGCAAGGCAGTGGCGGTAAATTTTAGTGACATTGCTGCCATGGGTGGTTCGCCTCTAGCAGTCTTTGTCTCGCTGGCTCTACCGAAAGCTCAGGGTTTAGAGTGGCTACAAAAAGTCATGCTTGGCGCTCAAGATATTTCAAAACAGTTTAATTGCGGCATCGACGGTGGTGATACAAATACTTGGACTGACAAGTTTGCCATCAACGTTTGTGTTATTGGCTCGACACATTGGCGTGGACCAGTACCACGCGGTGGCGCACAGGATGGTGACATCATAATGGTCACTGGTCAGAATCTCGGAGGCTCACTTCGTTCCGGACATCATGCCCATTTCACGCCACGACTATCTGAAGCAAAATGGATATTAGATCGATATCCGATTCATAGCATGATTGATCTGTCGGATGGCCTAGCTACGGATGTCAAACACCTAGCCTTAGCCAGCAAAAAACAATTCACTCTTAGTGGCGACGCGCTACAAAACAAGACTGCTTCCCCCGGGGATTTTCGCTCTATTTTTTGTGACGGCGAGGACTTTGAGCTGCTTTTCACCTGCAGCCCCTCGGTTGCCAATAGTCTCAGCCGAGAGTTCCCTTGGCCGTGTGGACTTCGAACAATAGGGTCGGTTTCCTCTGGCGAGGGAGTATTTTTTCGCGAAAATGATTGCAATATTGCAACACCCCTGGAGTTTTCTGGCTACGAGCACTAAAATATGAAAATAGTGCACAATCGCTGCCCCCGGAGGAATTCAAATGACGTTTCGATTAATTTGGGTCTTGTGCGCAATTAGCATGATCAGCGCCTGTAAACGCCGAGATGCCTCCAACTATTCCAGAGTCCACAGTGAGGCTGGAATTCCCAGGCCAAAATTCTCCTTAATCCATAAAGATCTATTGGATCTTCAAAAGAAATATTCATCCCGGGTTAATTTAATCACCTATGGCCAATCCGCCGGAGGCAAACCGCTGCTAGCCCTCAAAATATCATCGCCAGATCGACAGTCAAACGCGGCAAAAAAAGCCATCGTCATCACAGAATCCATTCATGGCAATGAGTATCTTCATATTACAGATCAGCTTGTGGGCGAGTTTGCGAAAAAATCCGGTGAGACAACTCCAGTCGGTCGCTTTGTCAAAGCCGGCGGAGTCGTCTACATGATTCCAGTTTATAATCCCGACGGATTCATTGCAGGTGCCCGTGAGAACGCCAACAGTATCGATCTTAATCGTGATTTTTCCCTACCTTCCCAAGGCGCAGAGGGAGTCACTCAGCCTGAAACGAAAGCCTTTCTTGCCCTAGTTACGTCGGAGCAAAAAAAGGAAAATTTTTCGCTGGAACTCTTTATGGAATATCACTGCTGCATAGGCGGACTTATTCATCCCTGGACTTACACCGATAAGGCCCCTTCTCGCTCGGAAATGAAGGCTTTAAAAGAAGTCGGCGAAATCAGTAAAAATGCATTTGGATATCCCTATGGTAATGCCTGGGACATTGTGAACTACAATGCAGCTGGAACATCCATTGACTTTATTCAAGAAACATTCATGCGCCGCGCCTTTTCCTTTGAGGGTAAATACGAAGAGGAAGACAAAAACATCCGCAAACACGCGGCCATGTTTGATCAGATCCTTTCTCTTTTGTGACCAGATGTGAGGCCATGGCGGAGACAAAACAGCGATATACGCCTGGCCTGACGATCCGTAAGCACAATAAGCGACTGAAATGTATAGATTTTTTAGCTGACACGAACCCCATAGGTCGAACACGGTTTGACATTGACTTTATAGGATGATTTTAATAAAAACTGGCAGTTATTTTATTGATTACTCTGCGCCTAGGGAGGCCCAGATACTGCCATGATGTCCAATATTAGAGGTCTGACATTTGACGACGTGATGCTCGTGCCTGGCTACAACGGCATCCGTTCTAGACAGGATGTAACCACGAGTGTGACGGCTGCTGGCCGAAAATTTGAGATACCTATCATCAGCGCCAACATGGATACCATCACCGAGGAAGCCATGTCCGATGCCATCACCGGTTTTGGTGGAATGGCCATCTTACACCGATTCATGTCGATCGAAGAAAACGTCGCCATGTTTCAACGGGTAAAAAAACCAAAACAAACGGGTATCAGCATCGGCATCGGCGAAGAATCGATGCCGCGCGCCGAAGCTTTGATTGCTGTAGGAGCAGAAATTATCTGCGTTGATGTTGCCCACGGTCACAGCAAGGAAGTAAATCGTACGGTTCGACAACTACGCGAGCGCTGGGGTAATAACATCATGATTATAGCCGGTAATGTCGCAACCTATGCAGGCGCCGATTACCTGGCAGCCGCCGGAGCTGACGTTATAAAGGTTGGCATCGGTCCAGGCTCAGTCTGCTCGACTCGCATGAAGACAGGGTTTGGAGTGCCACAATTGACCGCCTTGCAGGAGTGTCGAAAAGTTGATCGATGCGTTATCGCGGATGGCGGCATCAAAAATCCTGGCGATGCCGTCAAAGCTCTTGCCGCAGGAGCAGACTTCATCATGATGGGAGGAATGCTTTCAGGAACTGATGAAACCCCAGGCCAGATAATTACCCAGAAAAATCCCGATGGCAGCGAAACTCGAGTGAAGAG
>JBAXLR010000098.1:0-11085 GCA_037134655.1 bacterium
CATTTAAATTTGCAAACTACCTTCAGGCCAACCGTCATATCATTCCAACTGACACAAGAGTCATTATCGCGCCCTTGGTCAATCCAGATGGTTTTTTCAGAAAGGCCTCCTCACGGGTCAATGGTCAAGGAGTCGATTTAAACCGAAACTTCTTTACCCAAGATTGGTATGCCGCTGCAAAGAACTGGTGGGTGACACGACGCCAGAAAAACGAACAGCATTTCCCCGGGCACATTCCCAATAGCGAAATCGAGACACTATTTCAGATTTGGCTAATTGACACTTATAAGCCGGATAAAATTATTTCTATTCATGCACCTCTTGGTTTTTACGACTACGACGGACCAGGTGATCAGAAACTAAGACCTCTCACGGAGAGCGAAGAAAAAGCACGGAGTCTCGTGCAATTCATGAGTTCCTCAAGCAAGAACTACAAGATCGTCGACTACTCCTTTTATCCTGGCAGTCTCGGCAACTATGCTGGAAACGAGCGCGGCATCCCGACAATCACGCTTGAATTAGAGACAACCAATCCAAACAAAACCCAAGAATACTGGAATCAATTCTCCCCTGGTCTAATTCAGGCCGTGAAGTTCCCCTTTGTCAATCAGTCTGCGCCGACTGCGAAGGGGTCAAGCCTATTTCTTGAGCCCTACGGCTACAAGACAGCACAGCGGATGGATGATGATGCAAGCCCGGTGGTTTCTCACTAGGTTTCAATATTGATTTTTAGATTTGTAACTAAAATGTGAGCCAAAAATCCCACGGGTGGCTACCTTTGGGTAGTTTAGAGACCTCGAAATAAAGTCCGACGCGATTTTTGTCGTCATCAAGGTCCCACTTCATTGCCGATCGATGTTTAGCGACGTCATCAACAAACCATGGAAACATTCCGCGCTCGACCAAACTTCTGGCGATATTAATTTTCATTCGAAGAGGCTTCACAGGATTTGAAACTTCAAGTTCATAGGTGCAGACACTCTGGCAATAAGCTAAACCAACTTTTTCAAAATCAGTCGTCAGGCTTTCCGAATTAAGAGTCGGCATTTTGATTTTAACTGCCTGCGGATCTAAGCCCTCACCTAAGCGAAAATTATACAAAACTCCACTTTTTCGATGCAGGCGATCATAGGCATTAACCGGTAGCGTCATCATCATCGGAATATTGGCTGAGCTTTCATAAAAACCAACATCTGTACTCAAGTCCAACGTTATCTTAAAAAATAACACCTTCAAGTAAAAGCCAAGCGAGGCGAATGCCGCCAAGGGCTCTAGACGCTTTCGTTTTAGATCACTCTCAATATCATCCGACGAAAAGTCGAGGGTAAAGAAGTTTTTAACATCCGACCGAATGTAAAGATGACTATCCTTCGAGACAAGAAAATCCTTATCACCCTTAAGTGTCACCGACTCAAACAGCATGTGATTATCTTTTTTGAACTTGTAGCTATAAAAGCGGGACAAGATCTCATGTGCCTTTGGATCATACGTCACCCTGCGCGACTTGCTGTCAATGGCCTTTGTGACTTCTGGAGGGCAGGAAACAAGCCAGGCGACGCCCTGCGGCGTCCAAATTTTTTCGCCGCCGCGAGGTGTGCATCCGGGGAAGGAGAACCTCCCAATGACATCCGCGCCGAGCATATCCTTTTCTATAACAAGACGATCCGTTCCGTTAAGGGGGGCTGATCGCCATGTCTCATCGTCAAACCAAAGGATCTTGCCATCTTTGCTGACAGGAACAATCGCTGGCTGAGCCATTTTAAAATTAGGCTTTCCCCCGGTTGCAGCGTTATAAATCACCGTAATTGTTGAGCGGGGCTGTTGCAGTAATTGTGGGAAATCGCTGGCAAACTTATATTCAGGATGGGCCGAGGCCGGATGAGATAAAAATAGACCTAAAACTAAAATTTGGTTACAAAGCCAACCACCCTGTGGGTATTGGCTGCAAATGATTTTGAATAAACTGCGAAGGTATAAAACTGGGCTATGTATCATTCCGAACAACGAATTCAAAACCGGCGCCTGACCTTGGACGACTTTGATTTTTCGTTGCCAGAATCTTTGATTGCACAAAACCCACTTCCCCAACGAGACGCTTCGAAAATTTTGGTGTGGGATGGTCATCAGGCCACTCACGACTTCGTTAAAAACTTAGACACATTAGTACCCGCGAAGGCTCTATTTATTGTAAACAATTCCAGGGTTATTGCTAGTCGCATCCACGGCAAAATTCCGACTGGTGCAAATATTGAAATACTTCTTTTGGAACCAATCACTGATGGGCAACCTAGTGAGGAACATTGGCTATGCCTCGGTAAGCCCATGCGGAAGTTGCAAACGGGCTCTGAATTGCAATTTGGCAATGGTCTGCAAGGCGTCATTACAGCGATGCCAAAAAATCTTGCGGACGGCCCCAAGCCCTTTACGGTTGCATTTAATTTGAAAGGCGAGAAACTTTTTTCGTGGCTTGATCAGCATGGAGAAATGCCACTTCCACCTTACATTTCAAGAAAGGAAATTTCTCCGCAGCAAAGTGATGCCGACCGAGAAAATTACCAAACCGTCTATTCTCATGGTCTCGGTTCAGTGGCAGCACCCACCGCGGGTCTTCATTTTAGCCAGTCTCTAATGGAGAAACTAAAATCAAAGGGCTGTGAGTTCGTGGACTTAACGTTGCACGTTGGCGCTGGTACATTCCTACCCGTCAAAAATCAAGATCCGGGGCAACACGTCATGCATAGCGAGCGCTTCCTCGTGCCAAAATCTACTTACACTTCGATTATCGACGCCAAGAAATCTGGTAGAGCTGTAGTGGTCGTAGGAACAACCGCCCTCAGAACTCTTGAGGGATTAAATCAACTGGCGAAAAGTAAAAATATTGATATGGCGGAGCTAGTCGATACCTGGTTACGAACAGATATATTTATCAAGCCGAGCTATCAAAGGGACCGTTTTCATCCTTGGGCAGCTGACTATTTGATGACTAACTTTCACCAACCGCAAAGCACCCTATTCATGCTGGTTTGTGCTTTGATTGGCTTTGATTCTGCCCATGAAATGTATGCCGCTGCGATCGCTAAAAATTACAGGCTGTTTAGCTATGGTGACAGCAGCTTACTTCGCCTTAAAATGGGTCAATAAGACGACTATTTTTTTCTTTCGAGAATTTGTACCAGCAACTGCAGATCTTCCACTTGCTGATTTAGAGATTTCAACTCTTGATCTTTCTGTGCAAGCTGGGCATTCAAAGCCTCTAACCGCGCCACGTAGCGAGCCTCAACGGACACAACCGTACTTCTGGCCTGCTCCAATGCTTTATGGCAAAACTCAATCAATCCTCTAGCCTCAACACTTGCCATGCCAGCGTCAATAAGTGGCTTCACAAGGATATCGGGAGTCAAATTCGACTCAGTGGCTTGACTTTGACTGGACGCCATCGGTGGCTGATAACTGGTAAAACTATTCTCGCGCGAACTATGATGGATTGTCTTTTCCTTCACCCCAAATCCAACAGAGGTCGACTCATTAATCGCCGCTGACGGTATCACTCGCGGAATAGTCCGATCAGGTGATGGGTGTGCTTTGATCACGGCGTGGCTGTTAGCAGATGAATTACTTTGACGGGAACCAGGTTTTACGGGAGTGATTTGTCCATTAGCCTGATCGACCGTTACGGGAATAAAATATTTACCATCACGTAACTCTGCGGAGATACGCCCCGTTCGTATACGACGACGAATTGTCATATCAGAGATGCCAGTTTCTCTCGCATACTCGACAATTGATAGCCACTGGTCTGCCATGTTTGGACTCCATAACGATTCGGTGCCAAGAACCCACACCGTTCTCTAATAGAATAGCAGGGCCGACAGTTCATTTTAAAGCCCGCCAAGTGGTTGGCAGATCCGTCAAAATTTTGACGAGTTTACAGCATGTACTCTGCTTAAAAGATCTCTTCGCCAGAGGTGTTCGAAGGAACACTCGGCAACGCCGCAAGAGCCCGGGTTTGCTGCCAAATGAATTTATAATAGTTTAAATTTTTAAAGACGGATTTCACGTACCGTCGAGTTTCTCTGAAACTCATTGTTTCAACTAATTCATCCATCTCGAGATCAGCATAGTTGGACAACCAGCGGTCAACAGAGGTCGGCCCGCCATTGTAGGCTGCCACAGCGAGGATCATATTCCCCTTGTAATAGTCAGCTAGCATCCTCAAATAATAAGCCGAATAACCAATATTAATTTCAGGCTGCCTGAGTTGACTCAACTCAAAGCTGGTATCTTGCATCACCCTTGCCAGGCGTACAGCTGTGAACGGCATTATTTGCATTAATCCCTGAGCGCCAACGTGACTTTGAGCATCCTCATCATAAATACTTTCTGCACGCATGAGCGAGAGCAACAGAAAGGGGTCTACTCCAGCTGCAGAGGCCGCTGGCTCCACGATCTCCCGATACGCATATGGATAAAGAAGACGCCAATCAGAATTATATTGAAGCATATGGACTTCAAGATCTGCAACTGAACTTGGGATCCTGCGAAGCGGTGAATCAATCATCTGAGGTGCTTTAAAACCGTAGGAGTAATCTTTCAAATCAATGGCAAGACGAAAAGACTCAACCCAATAGCCTTCGCCGCCTTTGCGGGTGACTGTTGGCACAAGTCGCAGCAAACGACGGCCTATCCTCTTTCGTCCCCATTTCCCTAAAGCCGATGCAGTTCGCAGTTGAGTTTGTTGCTCGGGCGATAGCGTGGAATTTCTGTTGATACGCTCTCCTGGATGCGCCTTTGATATACCGTCGAAATTCAACACGCTAGCATCCACTTCGCCTTCGGATGGGCTGCTCTCAATAGCCAAATTAGCCAGTGATTTATTGGGGGGTGTAGATTCGTTGGCCAATGGAATCTTGGGATCGACTCCGCGTCTAACGCTGTCCATCAGCATTGGTTTGCGAGCCAAAATCAAGGCGGAATAAAAATTGTCACCATTGGTGGTCAATATTCGCTTATAAATTTCTTCGGCTTCTGCCGCTTTATTTTGTTCCTCGAAAATACGGGCCCGCCAGTAATCAAGGCCGCCGTCGATCCCCCTATCCCTCTGCGGTACGTAATTACCTTTATCAAGCAACGCGAGTGCCTCGGTGAAATCACCCCCAAGATATAGGTTCCAGAAATGGTGCCACCGAACAACAGGGTCCACGCCAGGTCTTGCGGCCAACTGCCCATATAATTGAGCGGCTGAACGGTGATAACGTAACTTCGAAAGCCCATCAGCAAGATTTTCCATAGCTGGTCTTGTATCGACAACATCGTTGAACAGCTCAATGTAGAGGCTCCAGGTTTTTATTGAGGCCTCATAGTCCCCTTGGCGTGTTTGTATCTGCCCAAGTAAATTCATCCCTTTGGCGTGGTCCATCTTACCAAACAGATCCCGCCTATTTTGCGTTTCTTCGATCCGATCTTCAAGCAGGCGTCTTGCCTCGTTCCAAAATCTATTTTGATATAGATAATTGAGGCGCTCAAAATCTTCCAGTTTGCCAACTTTGCCTGAGGCAAATCGGACCGGGCCTTGAGTTAGCTCGATCAAAAAGTGCTTGAGTCCTTCATCAAGGTTGACGTTGGAGGCGAGTCGAGTAATTAGAGGCAAACTATAAATATATGGCTTCGGTGATATGCAAGTAAGCTCCTGCAACTTTTGAAATGCCCAACGCGCACCATCGCCATGGGGATACTCGGATGCCAGAGACTCGAGCACAGGCCAAAGCTCTGGCAGACGCTTCAAATCCCGGCGCTCCAGGTACGTAATGACCTGCGGGGTCAATCGTCCATCTCTCAAGGCCGGTTTCACTTTCAAACTCATGTCATTCCAGGTACGAACCAATAGACGATCCTGCTCTAGAAGCATTACGATCTCGATCATCAGTGCAAACTTTTCCGGTCTCCACATGGGTGACTTTTTTATATTTCCCTTGGTCATGGCATTAAGTCTGCTCAAAATCGCCTTAGCATTGGTTTTATTCAATGCCGCACGCCCTTGATAGATAGAGACCAAGCCATAGAACGGGCTGTCTGACGGCAGGACTTTTTGTGCCGCGGTGAAACTTTCTTCTGCCTCTTTGGGATTTTCTTCAAAAGCTGCCAACCCACGGGAGAATAAGGCGACAGCTTTTTCCTCACGTTGCGCAATCGATCCTACGTCCATTTTTTTCAAAGCTTCTTTGGACTTTTCGGCGCGATACTGGAGACGCTCGTACGATGTTCGCAGAACATCCAGATTGCGAGCATCAAGCCTTTCTGACTGACTTAATAAGCCTCCGACAATGCACCAGAGTATAAAATGTCGAGCTTGCATTAAACTGCCGTATCCTAACGATGAACCAACTAGGGATTCACCCATGTAATTGGTCGTGAATTTTGCTATCTAATTCTATCAGGTGAGTGCCGATAGTCTTAGAAAATAGTCGGAAAAAATCAGGCGCCGCTAGGTTCATGTCGGGACCGGACATGGATTGTGGAGATCAAGCAAATTAGGCTTAAAATAATAATAATATCAGCCACATTAAAACTGGGTAGTACATATGACAGGGATTCCGCCCCGATTTTTAAAGTCAAAAAATCAACAACGTAACCAAATCGCAACCTATCCAGCATATTACCGAAGGATCCGGCAATGACCCCACACAGGGAGAAGGCTGCGTAATGGTGACCCGATAACAAGAGACGAACGGCGGCAAAATATAACGCCATTGTTGCCACAAGGCCCATGACTAGGATCACTGGTCTACGCCAAAGCTCTTCCAGATTAGACCAAACACCCCAAGATGCGCCGTGATTTCTCACGTACGTTTTGCTCAGTGATAGCCATATCCGTTCAGAGCCAAAGGCCACAAGCTCTTCCCTTCGACCTTGATAAATGGTGCTGTCTGACTGATCTTCCACAAGTAGATAACGGCTTTTTGCATACTGCTTGGAGAGTTGGTCGAGCGGAAGAGTTGCCGCGGTTAGAGCCGCGACAATAAATATGAGACGTTTAGCTTCAGCAGAAAAATAAGTCACTGTTCTCCGGACTCCCCTTGCACACAAATAGTTCGAGGGCTAATTTAAGATAGTCGAAGTTGCACAGTTATTGCTATGTTTTTTGCCTAACCTCGAGTGTTTGAAACCTATGGCCCACAAAATTAAACCAGCTGGCGTGATTTTTGATTTTGACGGCGTGGTCGTCGATAGCCTATCGATTCACCTCGCAGCATGGCAGGTCAGCTATAAAGCCTTTTATGGCGAAGCATTGGTGGATACGGTTGGTCTAGCCGGAAGATCTACGATTGCGATCGCTGAAATCCTATCAACAAGAGCCGGTCGACCAAGCACAGCACTGCAATTGGCGGAGATGAAACGCGAAGTCTTAAAAGGTAACGAATTCGCCATTAAACTTTTACCCGGAGCCCATGAAGCATTTCAAAGACTCAGCGCGGGGGGCATCCCCTTCGGGATAGCAAGTAACGCCCCGAGAAATTTTATCGAAAATACGCTTGCAAGACTGGACATCAAAGTTCCACATCTGTTTGGCTCTGACGATGTCGCAAACCCGAAGCCAGCGCCCGACGTGTTCTTAAAGTGCGCTCGCGAACTTCAAATCAGTGTCTTGAAACATCCCCAAATAATTGTATTCGAGGATAGTCCGCACGGATTACGGGCAGCTGTAAAAGCGGGAATGTTTCCCATCGGGATTTTGACGCAAAATAAGGCTGAAGAAATGCTGACTGTGGGAGCACGAGCCGTTTGCAAAACAATCGCTGAAGCCCTCGAGCAGGGTTGGCTTGAAAGCCTACCGTCTTAGACGTAACGCGTTTAAGACAACGGAAAGGCTCGACATGGCCATGGCCCCGGCCGCCCACATGGGACTCATTAACCCTAACATTGCAATCGGTACTGCAGCTGCATTATAGGCAAAGGCCCAAAAGAAGTTTTGCCTGATAATTTTTGTTGTTTGCTTTGACAGATCAATTGCTTCTACTAACGCCATCACTCGCCTTGATCGCAGCACAAGACCTGATTGACCCGCGGCAAGATCAGAACCAGAGCCCATGGCAACTGCCACGTCAGCAGCTGCGAGTGCCGGGGCATCATTGATCCCGTCGCCAATAAAGGCTACTTTGGCTGCAGATTTTTGCAGTGACAAAACTAAATTATTCTTTGCCAAAGGAGTCATCTCAGCTTGATAGATCACATGACCAAAGGGTCTTGGCTCTTCACTCTCAATTGAAATCAATGGGACTTTTGAAAAAAGGTGACGAATTACTGACTCTCGGTCACCAGAAGCGATATAAATCTTATAGTTTCTGTTTAGTAACTCTTGGAGGCATGTGAGCGCGTCCTCCCTTAAGGCATCTCCCAGTTCAAAGAAAAAGCGCGGCAAGCCGTCAATTGAGGCGGCGACGATGGAACGCGTTGGATCTTGTTTGTTGAGCAAAAAACTTTGTGGCTGTACTGCAACAAACTCTGGTCGGCCATATTTTATAACGTGCTTGAAGTCACCAACGTTACATTCACACTCAGCGCCCTGTCCGGGTACTTCAGCAATTAATTTGCTATTCGGAATCCGCCGGCCGTCAAGTTGTCGCTTTAACCAAGTCGAGATGGATCGTGCATTAGGATGGCTAGAATGAACCAAAGCCGAAAAAAGTAAATCTAGTCCAGATAAATCATCCTCAGAAAGATGCCTAGTCGATGTAAAGACTGACCCTTGGTCATTCAACGCTCGAAGAACTTCCGGCTGGCCGTTGGTCAGTGTTCCAGTTTTATCAAAGACAATGGCATTTACTTTACTCAAGATTTCCAACGCCTCATAGGATCTGACAAGTATCCCGCTCCTCGCTGCCCTGCCCAATCCAGCAATCCAAGCTACTGGTGTGGCAAGCCCTAGAGCACAAGGACAAGCAACCACTAAAACACTAAGAGCCGTCACGAGAGAGTCGATCCACGAGGCCTTAACGAGTAGACGCCATGAAATAATTGTCAGTAATGAAAGGCAAATCACTGACGGAACGAAAACCAGCGAGATTTGATCCGCTAGTTTTTGTACCGGCGGGCGAGATCGGCTCGACAGCTCCACCAAAAGAATTATTTGTTCAATGGTGGTGTCTTTTCCGATTCTAGAGACCACAAGGTTTACGCCAAATGCCGTCGAGTTTATCGCGCCGGCTGGCACTAGATTGCCAGGCTTTCGCAAGACCGGTTGACTTTCCCCAGTGATAATCGATTCATCAAATCCAGCCTCGCGATCGAGCAAAACACCGTCAAGGGGCAACATGTCTCCAGGCCGGACATATATATGATCGCCAATTTTGAAGTCACCGATGGAAACTTCCTCAGGCGGGGCGCTCTCTACCACTTTGAAAGCCTTTTTGGGTCTCCGCTGAATAAGTTTTTCGACTTCCTCCAAAGAGTGCTGTTTTGCCCAATTCTCTAGTTTTTTGCCCAACAAAACAAAAAAACCAATCATAACTGCCGACTCAAAATAGAGATGGGTCGACCCATTCATAACGAGGACTACTGACAGAACCCAGGCACTGAACATACCGAGAGCGACCAAGCTATCCATTGTTACATGACGATGGATAGCTTGGCTGACAGCGCGGCGAAAAAAACCCGCGGCAGGACCCATTAGAAATAAGCTTGTTAATAGAGCTTGGATCTCTCCAGACCACGGAAAATGCCAAGGGCCCATAGCCAGAAAGACCACTGGAAGCGCCAAGATTAGGGCCACAATCATGGGCCATTCTGTAACAATTGGACCTGGGGCAGCCGGCGAGTCCTGCTGCTCATCTCTAGCTCTTTGAAATCCATACCCCAAGGCCCTCACCATTTTAGACGTATCATCTTCGCTCATGGATCCAGAAACGACGCCTGTTCCGGTGACGAAATCAACCATGGCCGAATTAACACGCGGATCTTTTTGTAACGTGGAGTTAATTTTGGCGGCGCATCCGCCACAGGTCATTCCCGACACCCGAAACTTTATGGTTCCTTGGATTTTCTCGCTCAAGAATCGACCTTTCAAATATTGCTGGGTCTTATAAAGTAGACCAACTTCATGCTATCTTCATAAGATGATCAGAACACTAAAAATCTTCATTTCATTAGTCTTGATTTTTTTATTGCATCGCTACTATGCGTGGCATTTTTTGGCGGAGCAATATGGTCCACGTAGCGTTATCTTATGGCGGGAAGTCCTCGTTGGCCTTATGAGTGATGTGTGGATAGCGGGCATTTTAAGCCTCCCACTTTGGGGCTTTGAGTATTTCCGTTCACCCAAAGTCACTCGGTGGCAACGTCGTTTGGGATTTGCCCTCATTGTATTAATTGGGGCATTGACAGCCGGGCACCAATCTTATGTTGAGTTTTTCAAATTTCAAATTATTCCATTTCACTTGTCTTATTTGATCGATTCATCGTTTTTAAAAAGCAACTCTAGCAGCGTTCTTGACCCAGCCCCGACCATTATCATAATTGTGACCGCAGCACTCGCATACTGGAGCAAAAAGGCAACCCAGATTGTCACGAGACGGCCTCTTCACATCATACTTGGTGGGCTGCTTTGCATTGTGTGCGTTAGTCACGCTTTGAACATTCGCTGGCGGATCAATTGGTTTGTGATTGAGCCTCTCCAAACAAACTATTTGGAGTCCCTCTACGCAAACTTTACGAAAAAGCCAAAAATTAAAGGACTATCTGAGGAAGAAAAAGCGAGCTTCACGAAGCTAACAGGCCATGGAAGCTGGCTGTGGCTTGACCACACGAAAAAGAACTCCCAAAGGCCGCAACCACTTGCAACGCTGCGATCAGCTATTCAAAGTATGGCAAGCGTAAAAAAACCAGTCATACTGGGAATTATTTTATCAGAGTCACTTCGATCAAGTGACGTGGGTCCGAGACCACAGGATGGCAGATCACTAACACCATACCTTGACCGATTACAGTCAACGGGCGTGAAATTTGCGAACGTTTACAGCTCTGGTCCGGTAACACGCGGAGGCCAGGAAGCGGCATGGTGCGGAACACCCTCAGCGCCTGACACGTACCTCA
>JBAXLR010000099.1:0-10883 GCA_037134655.1 bacterium
ATAACGAGACTATTTTGGCTAGGCAACAGGGCAGAGAGAAGAAGTTTCCATTTCCTCAGGCGGCGTAAGGCTCGTCTAGATCAATGTCGCAACTGTACCAGTGTCCAATTGGGCCAGTGTCCAATTGGGCCCTCGACGCCAACTCAGCGGGAGTCGGGGTTATTAAACTGCGAATCACGGGACAATTAAGTCGGCCAGTTTAAAGTTTTTTCAGCCGCAGGCAGTTTGACGCCTGAATTCTACCGTTTTTAGCCGACACAGTTATCTTGTAAGTGGCGTTGCCGGTGGATGGTATTGAGAAGGTGCAAAGGAATGGCTTTGCTTTTGAGTTTTCTGTGCTGCTCTTGCGAATTTCTAGTATATGCATACCCGGAGTCAGGTCTTGTACTATGAGGGGTGGAGCGGTTATCTCCAGTCCCTGATCCAAGATAAACGTGGCGGTTTGTAAGTCCTGATCGGTAACGTCAATCTCCAGTGAACTGTTGGCCTCAGTGGAAATCTCGAGTTCCGAGTTCAGTCGCATTTCGCTGTCGCTTTCTGTCACAAGTACTTTGAAAGAGTGTGGGATGTATCCTGGACGCTCTAGGGTTATTTTATGCTGCCCTGGAATTAGATTTATTCGGGCTGGGGACTGAACCCATCCGTTTGTAATCCCAGTGCCGCGCCAGATGGCTCCATTGACACTGAGCTTGGTGCGGGGTGGTGTTGTTTGAATAACGACGGCAATGCCTTTTTTCGCAAAAAGAGTAATACCACTTGAATAAGTAAAGCTATTGACAGTCCAAACTGCCAAGTTGCAACATAAAAGTAGCAGGTTTTTTTTGAATGGGCTCACTGTTTGCCCTCTTTAGCCGGCCCCAATATTTCACAAGCGCCGGAATCAGAAAATTTTACAATTAGAGGCTTTACGGTTGTGGTTGACATAGGCGTAAACTGACAATTGACCAATACTTTGCGCTCTTGGTTTAGAACGACAAGACGCGAGGTTGTGCCACTTGAAATATCGGGTATTTGTTCGATGTTTTGACTTGGTGACAGTGTTGCACGGAAAAAGCCTTCGTTTACCACAGCCGTAATTGTTTCCTTGCCACGGTATTCGAGGCGAACTGGTGCGAACGTCGCTTTTGGCAGAAGGCGGACAGTAGGTGGTTTTTTTGGCATGCCATCATCAGTTTTGATGAATAGTTTTTGATCTGGGAAGTAATAACCAGGGCGAGTGACCTCGATACTGTTTAAGCCGGGCTCAAGCTTAATTTTATGCGGCGATGTTATGAACCGCCCGCCAGCGTAATCGCGGTCGTTGATTTTTATTTTTACTGTCGAGGGCACTGTCCGCAGATTGAGCATTAATGCTTGCTTGGCAGCACTACGGTGCTGCTTTAATACTGCTCCGCCAGCAATGACAGCGATGATCAGGGCCATGGCGACATAAAATGGCGTCAAATTGGCCCGTGATTGCCAATGGGTTTGTCGCTTTCGCCCGGATTCAGAGCGTAAAAATTGGTGTGCATCTTGGCTGGAGCCGTGGGAGTGTCTTTGTGGGAGTGCCGTGTGGCGCTTATTTTGAGGGTTTAACCCGGCAGGCGTCACTTTTCCAACTGTAAAAGATGTTTTTCCTTGGCTTGTGTCGTCGAGATTGATTTCCACCGAGCGTGATGAACTCGAAGCCGCCGCAGCAATTGGGAGTTGAGTTGAGGTCAGGATTTTTCGCATCTCCTCTTGCGCCATCTCTCGTTTGTCACTTAGGAACTCCTTCATGAAAAGACTGAGGTCTGCAGCACTGGTGTTCGGAAACTCCTTAGCAAGATAGACGCGAAGTGTTTTTTCAAATGATTCCATTGATTCATATCGACGTCTAGGATCCTTGGTCAATCCTCGTAAAACGATCGCATCCAAGTCATCGGTAACATTTTTATTGAAGTCCTTCAGTCGGCCTGGGAGTTTGCATTGTCTTACCATTTCGATGACTTCGATTTCATTGTCCGCTGTGAACATCCGTCTCATGGCAAGCATCTCCCACAAGACAACGCTTAGGGCAAAAATATCGGTCTTCGCGTCACATTTTTTTCCACTGATTTGCTCAGGGCTCATGTAAGAGTATTTTCCTTTTACAATCCCTGCTTTGGTCTCAGTTTGCTTAAAATCTCGCTCGGCGGCCGCGATTCCGAAGTCTGTGACTTTGACCTCACCTTCCCATGAAATCAAAATATTCTGCGGTGAGATGTCACGATGCACGATGTTAAGAGCACGACCCGTGATGTCATCTTTCCGAGTGTGCGCGTAGTGGAGGCCGCGAGCGGCCTCAGCCACTAGGTAGGCGCATAAAGCATTCGGTAGAAACCCACGTTTACCAGCTGTTTGTTTCTTGTTCTCGATGGCTGACAAAAGGGCGCGCACGTCTGAGCCGTCAACGAATTCCATAATAATAGATGCGGATCCGTCGATGATGTCAAAACCTTCAACTTTTACGATGTTTGCGTGCTGAAGCCTTTGACCGATGTGTGCCTCATCTTTAAACATCTCGGTAAATTCGTGATTTTGGGAATGGTGAGGCAGAATTCTTTTTATCGCGACGAGACGCCTAAAACCGTCTTGGCCAACGTGGAGCCCACGATAAACTTCCGCCATGCCGCCGCGTGCGACGACCTGTCCAAGGATGTAGGGTTTTATGCTCATGACCGTCCTGGTTTTCAAAATACCGAGGTATTTTCGGCCGGTTGGGCCGAATTCCTGCAAATAGTTTATCGGTTCGCTGATTTTGATCTGAAGGTGGGCACCCGACGCAACGGCCCGATTGGGTTGTCAAAAAAGGGTGCAATTAGGCGAAATTAATGAAAAAAATCGTGTTTATTTGGTCTTGTCTGTGGGGCATTTTCATGGTCTTATAAGGGCTTTGGCTCTATTGTCCACAGTTAGATTATAAAGCGAGGCTATGAGGCAATCACGATTTGTTACACTTGAGGGTGGTGAGGGTGTGGGTAAGTCCACTCTCATGACCGGTTTGCGTCAATGGCTCAAGAGTCGCGGGATTAGCGTAGTCCACACACGCGAGCCCGGTGGCACGCCGATCGCAGACGCTATTCGGCAGTTATTCAAGTCTCCGCCCACAGGAGATGCCATCACCGCTGAAGCCGAAGCACTCTTGGTTTCCGCAGCGCGAGTTCAACACGTGGTCAATGTCATAAAACCCGCTCTTGATTCGGGAACTTGGGTCATCTGTGACCGATTTGTTGATTCAACCCGGGTCTATCAGGGCCTCTTCGGAGGGGTGCCATTAAATGACCTGGAATGGCTAATTAAGTTTTCTACTGTTGGTATAGAGCCTGATTTGACGTTTCTTCTGGACTGCGATGTGGAGCTTTCATCGCGACGAATTGGCGGTCGTTCTAAACAAATAAACACCGACTCTACGGAGCGGTATGATAATGCGGACCACCGAGTTCACGATAAATTGCGCGATGGATTTCGAAAAGTTGCTGGGTTTTATCCAGCGCGTTTTTTTATTTTGGATGCATCTCTTCCACCTGAGCAGGTTCTTGCGCAAGCTTGCTCCGAGCTTGAACGTCGATGGGGACTATGAGTAAAGAGCTAGTCAAAAGCCATCGTTGGAACCTCCAACATCTAATCGGTCTGGAGCGTGATCAGAAGGCTATTTATGAGCTTATTTCCAGTCAAAGAATGCACCCCGTCATCTTGTTGGAGGGTCGACAAGGGGTCGGCAAGCGTCATCTTGCGGTTTGGGTAGCAGCAAGACTTTTATGCGAGAGAGCCATGAATCCAGATGCATCCATACAGCCGTGTGGTCAGTGTGGATCATGTAAAGAGGTGCTAGCAGGAATTCATGCGGATGTCGCAATGTTGGACGGAAGCAATGGTCCGATTCGTACGGCAGACGCCGAGGAGCTCCAGGAGCATTTCAACATTCTGAGTCATTCTGGTCTGAGGATTGGACTGATTATGAATGCGGATAAATTGACTATGGAGGCTGCTAATCGCTTATTAAAAACACTCGAAGAACCATCAAGACAAGCAATCATCATCCTAACGTCAAGTCGCCCTTTGTCACTCCCCTCGACGGTGCTCGGCAGATGTTTGCGTTGGCGCGTTCATGCGCCAGATAGAAGTGATGTGATCGGGTGGACGACGAGATTGCTTAGCGTGGGTGGCCATCGCGAGATAAAGGAAAATGAAATCATTAGATTTGCGCAGAGGATGGGTTTTAGTCCGGGTCGTATCTACAGGGCGATAGAGCAGGACGAACATTTTGCAGATGGAATTGCCGCTGACGTTCGGAGACTTTTGTGCTCGTCAAGTCAGGGCGAGGTTTTAGAGGTTGCTGCTTATCTTGCGCGGACTAAAAAAGCAAAATTAGCGGATGTTTTGGATTGCGCCGAGTTGGAGCTATCCTCGATGTATCGAGAGCTACTGGGCAAAGAGGATGTTGATAGGGAAAAATTGCGCGAATGGACGGTCACGAGAAGAGGCCTTCGCGAGGCACTCAGTATGGCGCGCAGGCAAGCCGTTATAGGTAAAATATCTTTGAATTCACAGTTGGTTATGGAGTCCATGGGACTCAGCAGATGGAAAGAGAGTGTTATATGAATTTAGCTAATATCGTCGGGGTTCAGTTTCGACGCGCCGGTAAAATTTATGATTTTTTGCCTGGAGAGTTGACCGTAAGAGTGGGTGATCAAATAGTTGTGGACACCGATCGTGGTCCGACCATTGCGCGAGTCGTTCGTGTTTCCGCGGCTGATCAGTCGGGGCCTGAAAGTAGTCAACTGAAGACGGTTATGCGCGTCGCAACGGATCGTGACCTAAGTGACTCTGGTCATTTCACGGAGACGCAATTGGTAGATATCGCGAGGGAGCGTGTTGAAGCGACCAAGCTCGATATGCGTATTATGAAAGTTGAGACGCAAATGAGCGGCAGCAAGGTGATCGTTTATTTCTCTTCTCCAGGACGGGTAGATTTCAGGGATCTGGTCAAGGACTTAGCTGGCGCCATGCGATCGAGAGTTGAATTAAAGCAGGTGGGAGCTCGGGACGAGGCGAAGTTGGTGGGTGGATTGGGCATTTGCGGCCGTGAATATTGCTGTTCGAGCTTTTTGCGCGACTTTGTGCCAGTTTCAATAAAGATGGCAAAAAATCAAAATTTGGCTTTAAATCCGAGCAAAGTTTCGGGCGGTTGCGGTCGACTCCTTTGCTGTTTGACCTATGAAAACGATGCTTACATAGATCTAAGAAAAAAATTGCCCGCGCTGAAATCAAGAGTACGTCATATGCACGAGGGTGATCAAGGAACCGTCATAAAGACTGATATTTTGAATCAAATGGTTGTTTTTGAAACAGCCGATGGTCGACAAATTTCGGCCAAAGCAAAGGACGTGGAGTTCGTTGATAAGCGTGAGGTTGTGTCCGAAGCGATGGAGAGTGAAGCCGATGTTTGGGCGGATGATATTGACCTAGGTTTGTTAATGCCCGATGCAGATGGGAAGTCTCAGGCACAATCCGGTCAAAAGGGTTCGGGAGACAGGCAGCATGAACGCGAGCAGGATCGTCGTCGAAATGAGTCTGGACAGCGTCGAGGCGAGGGGTCTCAGGGGCGTCGTGCGGAGTCCCAAGGTGATCGCAGGGGGCATGGTCGAGGTAACTTTAAAGATGGTTCTAAGCCTGGCCGACCTGGTGGCGATGGATCAAACAAAAGATAATTCAAACCGTCCGGGTCTAAATTGTATCAAAGGTCGGAATCACCGCTAAGTTTTCCCAAGGGAGTTATTTCTTCCAGGTCCAGTAGGTGTGCGGCCTCGGCACTTCCTGACAGAATTTTAATAACTTCCTTGATTGGCTCGCGTCGAACAATAAAGTCAAAATGATTGAGGTCATTCATCGCCATACTTGTGATGTTTTGGTGGCCAGTTTTGGGGATGAAAATCCCTTGGCGACCTCGCGATACGGAATCTCTTTCGCTATACAAAATATGGATTTTTAAATTCTTTGGCACGTCACTGTCCCGGAGATATTTCAGGAAGCTGCTACCTGGGCGCATCTGCCATAGGTCGCGCCAAAAAAATGCTAGGGGAGTTACCAGTCCGAGATAAGTGTAAGGGCTGCCATTGCATGGCGGAGCCATGGCAATTAGCTTGTCGCAATATCTGCTTCCGCCAAGCTTTAATAACCACCACAAGCTGACAAGGGTGCCTTTAGAATGGGCTACCATATGGATCTTTTTGAAACCATGACGGTCCATTTGGCGTTTAATTTTATAATCAATGAAGTTGGCGCTTTCCATGATCCCTTGGGTGAAAAAAGTGCCAAATAAACCTCCTAGATTGAAGCTGAACACGTCAAATCCAGCTGCGACTAGTTGTTTTTCAAGGACATTCAGAGATCGTTGTGAAGAGAAAAAGCCGTAGACCAGCAGCACGGGCGTACGATTCGGGTCAATTACTTTGTTACGGCGAACAATTTGATTGTTCAGAGATGCTTCCATCATAATTTCTTTGTAGGCAGCTGTGAGCATGGATAGCATGCTGCGTCCGTGTTTGCGGCTATACCATTCAAAAAGTAGAAGCGGCGCGAGGATAAGACCTGCCGTCAAACCGATCGCATTTACCGTCCAGCCAAGCAGAGTGACTTTTGGTGACGACATATACACCAGGAATACGCATTCAGGCATGATTCCAATAAAGGTGAAAAACAAAACGCGCAAAGGTTTTAGATTGAAAGCCCCCGCAAAAAAACTCACTAGATCAAACGGGAATACGGGTATTAAGCGGGCGGCGAAAATAAGTTTGTAATCTTGGGATCTGATGAATCGCAGTGTTGATGGTAAATTGCGGCTCATCCAGGGAACAACCATCGTCCGACCAATTATATACATCAAGCCGTAGACCGGTATGGTTGAAAGGGTGCTACCGATAGCGGCTAGAAGAATGGCCGATTCCTCGTCAAAAGCTCTGGCCGCCACATAGGTTCCAAACGCGTGGGGCGTTAATAATAACGGCCTAATAAAAGACAAAATTAAATAATGAGCCGGGGCCAGTGTAGTGGTGCCGAGACACTGCTCCACGCCATTGGGACACCAGTTATTCCAGAAAGACCATGAAAGAAAGCCCGCTAGCAGTAGAATTACAATCTCAATCATTAACGCAGCGCGTTTATGGTTGAACTTGTGCAGCGGAAGATGACGCCGCATAAAGGAGTTTTGCTCACTTTCCTCAAACTCTGGAGTATTGCTCAGCACCGGCGCTTGATCTGACAACGGCGCGTAGCTGGTTTGCTCTTCACGTTTTTCTGGTTGTTGGTTCACAAAACTCCTATGGCGGACCATTGGCTTGTGGTGGTTACAAGCCGGACTCTGGTGGAAACGCCCAAATTCGTTTAATATATCGGAAGCTTGGGGTTATTTATGACGATGGTGAGCCCATGAAATCGCGCTATTTTTTTAAATACCTAATATCAATGGCTTTTTTAGCCACCGCACTGCCGGCCTTTGGCAGCGTCGAGGCCTTTCAAGAGAAAATCAGGCTCGCCGGTGACGATATGTTGGAAAATCTCGAGGTATCTTACGTTTACGGCGGAAGTAAGGTGGGTGATGCCGGAACATGTGATGACTGTAACAGCTGTCTTGAGAAAAAACGTCCGTCACCAAAACTTCGTTTCAAAGAATGCCCGTCATGTCACCATTGCAGCTTGGATTGTTCCCACTTTGTCCAGTTGGTGTTTGAACGCGCCGGCCTTGGTTTTCCCTATCTTACATCTCTGCAAATGCTCGAGTTAAGTTCGGAATCATTGTCAAAAAAATACAACCTTCGGGCCGTTGAATTTCGTCCTGATAGTCTTGTCGTTGGTGACTTGCTGATCTACCGTGGCCATGTTGTTATTGTTGAGCGATTAGACGAATCCGGTGTTGCGGATATTATTCATGCAACGGGTGGTAAAGATATTAAGGAGCCAGGGCAAGGCATACAGCGCGAACGGTTTGTTAGAGTGGCTAATTTCCGCGGGCCGCTGCTTAGGGTGTTACGGCATGATAAGCTTGCGCATGGATCTACGAATGTGTCGAGGTCTTCTGCCACGTCAGCGCGTCACGTTAAGTTTCGCCCAGTTGAAAAAAGGCGTTCCGAGTGAATCTGTTTGCTGCCTGTGATCATCTAATCGTAGTGGGGATATAAGCTTGGCAACAACGCCGGTTGCATCGATTGTCATGTTTTTGGTCGCGGCTTTTTTTGGAGCTCTTGGCCAATATTTTTACAAATCTGGCGCAGAATTGGCAACCGGTGGAGTGATTTCATATGTTGCTAATCCGCGCCTCATTTTGGGAATTGTCTGCTATTTAGCCGTCATGGTCCTCTTTATGGCGGCGTTTAAGCGCGGTGGAAGTATGGCGACTTTGTATCCCATTTATGCCAGTACATTTGTTTGGGGTGCTATCATTAGCCATTTTGCTTTTGGCACAGAGATTCGTCTTGTGAACATTCTGGGAATGGCTCTAATCGGTTTTGGAATGTTTTGTTTGGGCTTGTAGTCAATCAGCCGCAGCGAGCCTTTGAACCCTTGTCACAGATTAGCTGCGCAAATAATGCGCAGAAGCAGCCTTTCTGCGACTCAGCACATAAGCCTTCAGCTTGCACTTAATCTAATAATTGATGTACCTTGTCGGATCAACCAGACAAGGTAAAGTTTGTTTAGAGGAAGCAAAATGTATTCAACGCAGGATTTTCGTAAAGGTCTTAAAATCGAATATAACGACAAAGCTTGGTCGATCGTGGAGTTTCAGCACGTCAGTCCCGGCAAGGGCAACGCCTTTGTGAGAACCAGGCTTAAAAATCTTGAGACGGGCCAAGTGGTTGAGGTCACGTTTAAGTCTGGTGACAAGGTCAATATTCCAGACGTTGAAACCCGTGAAATGCAATATCTCTACAATGACGGAGATCGCTGGTCATTCATGGATGTTTCTAACTATGAGCAATTCACCCTGTCGGTCGAAGAAGTGGGTGATGCCCGTTATTATATTGTTGAAAATGGCAACGCGAAGGTGACTTTCTTCCGAGGAAGAGCTGTTGCGGTTGAAGTTGATAACCACGTAGACCTTAAAGTGGTTGAAACCCAACCAAACATCAAAGGTGATACGTCCGGTGGTGGCGGTAAACCCGCAAAGATGGAAACGGGGCTTGTCGTGCAGGTGCCATTTCATATCAAAGAGGGTGACGTTCTTCGAATTGATACTCGCTCGAATGAATATCTTTCAAAGGTTCAAAACTAAACTAATCAGTCAATTAGTAGGTGAGTTATGGATATTAAAAATGTTGAACAATTGATGGAGCTCATGCGCAAGCAGGGGTTTAATCATGTGAAGTTTGAGTCAAAAGATCAGAAAATTGAGATCACGATGCAGGCTCCGGCAAGCGCCGGGGTGATGTCGTCCATGCCCATGATGGCAGCGCCGATGATGGCGCCCGGCATGCCGCAGATGGTGGCTTCATCTACAGCTCAACCACCAGCCGGGAAACCTGAGACGGCGGCAGGAACTGTAAAAGGCTTTGCAAGTGGTCACATCGTGAAAAGTCCCTTTGTTGGGACCTTTTACAGGTCGTCGAGCCCTGGCTCAGATCCATTTGCTGACGTTGGCACACGGGTTAAAAAAGGCCAGACACTTTGTATTGTTGAGGCGATGAAACTAATGAATGAGATTGAGGCCGACCGCGATGGCGTCATTCGAGAAATTCTCATCGAAAACGGCCAACCTGTTGAGTTTGAACAAGCACTTTTTGTCATCGAGTAAGGTCTCTTCATGAAAAAAGTATTGATTGCTAACCGCGGTGAGATCGCCGTCCGTGTCATACGAGCCTGTCAAGAGTTGGGATTGCGCACCGTTGCAGTCCACAGCGTGGCAGACCGTGATGCCCTTCACACTCGAATTGCGGACGAAAGCATTTGTATTGGCCCCGGCCCAAGTCCGAAAAGCTATCTTTCGATTCCAGCAATCATGAGTGCTGCTGAGATCGCTGGTGTTGACGCGATTCATCCTGGTTATGGCTTTCTCTCGGAAAATGCTAAATTCGCTGAAATCTGCGAGAAATATGGCGTTAAATTCATTGGCCCAAAGTCCTCCCATATTCAGGCCCTTGGCAATAAGGTGGAGGCGCGTGCATTTGCCGAAAAAGCTGGTGTACCGATGCTTCCAGGAAGTGCTGGAGCTGTTAAGTCACTAGCTGAAGCAGAAAAATTGGCGAAAGAAATTGGTTTTCCTATGATCATTAAGGCGGCCGCGGGTGGCGGTGGTCGCGGCATGAAGATTGTTCGCTCGTTAGACGAGCTGTCTAAGCAGTTTGATCTCGCTAGAAGTGAGGCTGAGGTAGGGTTTGGAAATCCAGACGTGTTTATTGAACGCTACTGCGAGCGTCCACGGCACGTAGAAGTGCAGCTTGTAGCCGACGAACATGGAAATATAACGCATCTCGGCGAGAGAGATTGCTCCATCCAGCGGCGGCATCAAAAGCTCCTTGAGGAAGCCCCATGTCCGGTGATGACACCAGCACGCCGAAAAGAGATTGGCGATACCGCGGTCCGGCTCGCTAAGGCTGTTGGCTATCAAAGCCTTGGGACGGTTGAGTTTTTAATGGATGAGGATGGGCGTTTTTATTTCATGGAAGTCAACACCAGGGCTCAGGTTGAGCACCCCGTGACTGAAATGATCACAAGTGTGGACTTAATCAAAGAGCAGATCAATATCGCTCGTGGTCATAAGTTGTCGTTTGATCCAGCCAAAATTGAGCTTCGTGGTCATGCCTTGGAGTGTCGGATCAACGCGGAAGACCCGACAACGTTTGCGCCGTGGCCGGGGAAGGTCACTGGCTATCATGAACCGGGCGGTCCAG
>JBAXLR010000100.1:0-10789 GCA_037134655.1 bacterium
CGTGGCTCTCACCGTGAGCGAAGATGACGTCTGGTTCAAGGCGGAGCATCATCTTCATGGGCTGCTAACCATAACCAAGAATGAGAGCAACCTTTAGTCCTCAAATCCCAAGCTGAAAGTAATTTGGTAGCCAGTGTCTTGGTTCACAAACTGTGTCACTCTGGTGGTGGACATTTGTTCTGAAATCTCCCACTCGCACTGATTCAAGACTCCGGCCCCTAAAATCTCCCTGAAATCTTCCAATCCTTTTGAGAAAGACTGATCTATCCGGCCGCGTTGCTCGGGCGTGGCCCAATCAAGGTTATCAACTAACCTAACAAGGTACTCAGTCGCATCGTGGAGACCAGCTGGGTAACAGTTAACCCGCTCGGGCATTGTTGGGGTCGACTCTGTCCAACCAAAATAACTAAGACTCGGGCCATCAGCTGCAACCTCACTGACGACCGAAAATAGTTCGCTCAAGGGAACACTGTCAGCAACTGATGAGCCGTTATTTAACGTTTCTTCGGCGTGCAAAGATTGGGCGAGAGACACCATCAAAACTAATGCCCAAGTTTTTATATTCATTGGTCGTTTTCCCCTTCGCGAGCTGCTGACTAATACATGGTCATTGTTTGGCACAAACCGATGCCTTTCTTTGTCATACTATGTCAGGTTTTAAAACTGCAACGGAAATCGACTCATCAGCTTATTCGAAGGGGCAAGTCTGCGGGGCATTTTCCTGCCATCTGTAGGAGTCATAGATCCGCCACATTCCATCATTAATCTCGAGACTGTCATTGGCAGGCACCACGCCGCCGTAAGAATTATAGGCGGGATCAGAACTGCCGGGCGGCCATGATTTGACGCAAAGGGACGCGGTTGCATCCTCAGAACAAGAGTTTGTGAAGGGGAATATGGTCCAACCTTGATGATTCTCGTAAGGGCGATGAGCGGTCAAGCAACCGCAAAGCACTTCGGAACCCCATAAGCAGGTACTTATCACAATCAGGCTCAGGTAATTTCGTTTTCTAAGACTCATAACCATAAAATCCTCTCAACATTCTGCGGCTAAATCCCATGTCATCTGTGCGTTGTGCCCAAAAAACGGTGAGCTGCATGCATAATTAATGCCGAAAATGCCAAAGATTTTTAAAAAAAACATCGCGCCTCTCCACTGCCTCCAGCAGCACGGTTCAAGTTTGATGTGGCGAACAGTAGAAGCGAATTTTTGGAACTAGTGACTTGCGGAGGTGAGCCTAAATACCGCATTTGCCGCAGCTTTGGTTAGCTTGGCCATGTAATCAAAATTCACCTGTGTGACCGTATCACACGTTCTGTGGTAGCAGGGGTTACCGTCACCGCCAAAAAAGTTTTGGCTCATGACAATGGCTGGACGGTCGTAGTCCCAAAAAACTGCGTGATCACTGCGGTTGGTGCAAGCGGCAGTTTTACGAAGTGGGATCCCGAGTGATGTAATGGTGGACAGCAGAGTTTCTGTTAGGGTACCTGATGTGTTTTCGTTGCAATCGATGGCATGAAATTCTCCGTCGCCGTCACTATCATAGCCAGTCATTTCAATGTTGATCACACTAACGTTCTTTATTTCGCCAGTTTTGGCTAGGTGTCTGGCGTAGGCGGCGCTGCCAATGAGGCCGCGTTCCTCCTCGTCAAAAGCAACAAACCTGATATGCCGTCCAAGGCTTTTCTTGGCAAGGGCGCGTGCGACAGTCAGAGATGTTATGATCCCTGAACCATCATCATCAGCTCCCGCAGTCTGCACCGTATCAAGGTGAGCTGTGACCATGAGCATGGAGTCGTCTTTTGATCCCTGAGCTGCCTTATCGGCCACGAGATTTATGCCCGTACCGTAGTTATGCTCGGAGACAAGATAGCCTAATGCTTCAAGCTCCCGAGTGAGCCATTTACGCGCCAGAGTTTTATTGTCACTAGTGGCGCGATTAGTGATGACCACTTGTCGGCCGTCAACTAATGCCGGACGAGCTCCCGATAGGGTTTCGAGGTCTTCTCGCAGTTTTTTGCTGTCGATGTCGATGATTTCGTCGGGTTGATCAGGGGCATTAAAGCCTTTGGTTAAAATACTGGAACTGTGCGGTGCAGGCGTCTTGCGAACATTTAAATCAATTTTACGCGGATGCGGAAATCCGCTGAATTTTTTAACTAGCACAGAAGCATGATGTTCATCGTAAGCATAAAATAAACGGATATTCCTGTGATTAAAGACCTCGGTTGCTATGGGTTCTAAGAGGTTATTGGCTAATTCAACATAGAATAGGGACATGTTCTCTGGGACATGGATGTCTAGTCCATCTGACGAGCCAGAGGTGTCTGTGACCAAGACTCGATCTAATTCAGTCGGAATGCGGGCATAGAATGGAGACTGATCGAGTTTAGAGACGACTCCGACGTTCACTGATTTTACTTGCGCCTTGACGGGATCGTGGTCGCGGCAAGAGAGCAGGCAAAGGCATGACCATGTGATCAGTGCTGCGGCAAGTTTCTTTGCTCTAGATAGTCTTGGCAAGGTGTGGCCTTTTTCTTTTATTTCATCTTTTAAAAGGTCTTTATTATCAGTCACTTTAATTTGTTTTGGGGAGGCTTGTCCAGCCTGTCCCGAGGGTCCACAAAGGCCTAGCAGGGGTGGGGATTCTGATGTAAGAGGTGGGGCCCTGTATTAGTGATTCGGGAAACCAGCTATGAGAGCCCTAATGGATTATTCTCATTTATTCGTATGACACCTAAAAAAACACATTCTAGTGAAGCAGTTACTGGCCGCGACCGCCGGTTTGAGCGCCTTGCGCGACTGGTCAATTATGAGGGTATAAACAAACTGCGTAATGCCCATGTGATGATCGTGGGGCTTGGTGGGGTTGGATCTTGGTGTGCAGAAGCCATCGTCCGTAGCGGGGTTGGAACAGTCACTTTGGTTGATTTCGACAAGGTCTCCATCAATAACTTCAACCGGCAGATGCCAGCCCTTGAGACCACTGTCGGTCAGCCGAAGGTGGTGGCACTTCACGAGCGTCTAAAATTAATCAATCGGCACTGCAACATCATCGTCAAAGAGCAGCAGGTTAACCGTTTCGAAATTGCCAATATTTTTGAGCAAAAGGTCGATTTTGTAGTCGATGCCATCGACCAGCTTGGTAATAAGTGCGCTCTCATCAACTACTGTGTCAGGCAAAATATCAAAGTAGTCACATCGGCCGGTGCCGGCGGCCGACTGGATCCCACACAAATTCGAGTGATGGACTTATCAGAAACAAGAGACGACACCCTTGCCCGCATGGTGAGAATATACATGCGTAAGCGGCACCAATTCCCCCGCAAAGGGCCATTTTACGTCCCCACGGTGGTGAGCCTCGAGCCCATTCGAGAGCCAGTGGAACCTGATTTCCCGGCTGACGCCGAGGACATAACGCCTGATGAGCTTGTAGGCCTTGATCCCATTTCCAAGGATCGCAGAAAAACCGTCATGGGTACCGCGTCTTTCGTCACAAGTTGCTTTGGCATGACGTGTGCCTCGGTCGCAGTGCGAAGCATCCTTGGAGAGAGTATTCCTGGGCTGAAACGGCGGCCGAAAAGTTTTCGACTTCCGCCAGAGCCTCCTTTGCCTCTACCGGAGTATGAAGGTGAGCCGGTCGAGTGAGACTGAGCAAAGAATTGTCACAACTTAAGAGGAATTTGTCGTCTTGGACACATAATATGGTGGAATCGGCCCTCTGGTGTGATGTACGTTAGTGACTCACTGATGTCCGCTTTAAGTTTAGGGTCATCTCTATGAATTTTGTCGAATTGCTGCAGTCAAGAACCATGCTCGCCCAGGTGGCACACCCGGAAGAGCTTTCCAGTCATTTGGCCACCGGCAAGCGTGCTGCATACGCTGGGTTTGATCCGACAGCTGAGAGTTTGCATGTTGGAAATCTTATGCCCATTATGGCCCTTCGCCGCTGGCAGCAGGCGGGTCACAAAGCCATCGTATTGATGGGTGGTGCCACCGCCATGATTGGTGATCCCTCGGGCAAAACCGAGATGCGGCAAATGTTGACTGTCGAGATCATTGATAAGCGCATTGAGCTTCTCAAGAAACAATTCGCGCGATTTTTAGATCTGTCTCCGACTAATTTTGCCATGACCAACAATGCCGATTGGTTTCGGGATATGAAGTACCTGCCCCTTCTGCGTGAGATCGGAGCGGATTTCACGGTGAACCGTATGCTGGCAGCTGAGTGCTTTAAGCAGCGCTATGAGAAGGGTCTAAGCTTTCTTGAGTTCAACTACATGATCCTTCAAAGTTATGACTTCTTGCATCTTAATAGATCCTTTGACTGTACGGTGCAGCTTGGTGGTGATGATCAGTGGAGTAACATGATTGGTGGCATGGAGTTGATTCGCCGCCGTGAGAAAAAGCAGGCGTTTGTCTGCACGGTGCCCCTATTGGTCAATTCAGCGGGTCTTAAAATGGGCAAAACCGAGCAAGGTGCAGTGTGGCTAGATCCAAACATGACACCACCCTATGATTTGTTTCAATATTTCAGGAATGTCGAAGACGCGTCAGTTGAAAAATGTCTTTTCTATTTTACGGATCTCCCCATTGATGAGGTCAGGCGTCTTGGTGGTTTGAAAGATGCCGCGATCAACGACGCCAAAGTGACTCTTGCGTTTGAAGTAACCAAGCTTATCCACGGGGAATCAGAGGCCACTCGAGCCCGTGATCAGGCAAAAAGCCTATTCAGTGGTGCTGGTGGCGACGACGCGCCGGTCGTTGAGATCTCGCGGGCTAGTTTTGGCAATGGATTGCCCGTGATAGATGTACTGGTTGCCGTCAAAATTTGTGAGACCAAGAGTGAGGCGCGAAGGCTTATTGAGCAAGGTGGCCTGACCATCGATGATGAAAAAATTACGGATCCGAAATGGATTTTGTCTGCAGCTCGCTTCGTCGACGGATCAAGTGCATTGATCCGCAAAGGTAAAAAGAATTTTTATAAGTTATTTCTACGTTAACGATAAAAATAGTCTTGCGCGGCGCGTCGAGCAAAAAATCATTTTACTCCAGATTTTTTGCTCGTTACTTTTAATTCTTTGGGAGCCAGGGCTTCCATGCACGGTAAAAATGCATAGACATAACGGTACTCACCCGTATCGTGACATTCGATTCGACCTCGCTCAAGATTGCCAGGGATATGGTCAAACACATAGCGACAAGATCCTTTTCTTCCTGGCGGCATTGACCCATCACTGATGAAGTTTTCCACGCTCATCTCAAACGTTCTTCCCGCGTCAATCGTCCAGGGTTCCAGATCTTCTTTGGGAGCTTCGGGTGGGGCAGCAGGCGTTTGACCGCCATGACCTCCAGCATCTGCAGTTGCGGCCGCCTTCGAAGCCTCGCCGGAGCCACCTGCTTCTGGACTTGCGTGTGGATCAGCTGGAGCTGGTGCAGCATCCTTCGGAGCCTCTTCTTTTTTTGTCTTGTATACGTCACCCCAAACCTCGCCAGGGCGAGCTTCGTTCAATGATTTCATTTGTTCGTCTTTGTCGGGAAAACGAATAACCCACTTTGAATTATCAAATTTCGTTAAAGTTATTTTCCGAGGATTTAGTTTCTTGTCACCGAGTGCAGCAACACAGCTTTTGAAGTAGACCGGAGTGCTGTTTTCCTTGAAAAACTCGGCCTCAGGTGGCAACACTTTTGCGACCACGTAGGGTACTTTCCATTGAATTGGGGTGCCGAAATCATCAGATGCAGTTCTGACCTTCCAAGCCACAGTGCCTGACGGTAAGTCTATGTCGTCCAGGGCCCACTTCACTTGAGTCTCCCGACAAATTCTCAAGTCAGTTCGCTCGGGTGAGGTCGTGATGGTGAAGCGAGAGCCTTTGGGTGGTTTGACTTTAATGACGCCGCCAAATTTACCCACATGCTTTGCAGAAATCATTCTGTCACGAATAGTGGCTTGGTCGATCTCTGAAACGCTTCCCGGCTTTGGTTCAAAATGCCGACTAAGGGTTTCGAGCCGCTTGGCTAGGGGTGTATTCGGCGGAAAGAGAGCAGCCGCGAACAAGATTCTAAAACGCCTGGACGTCATAGCCTGGGATCCGACTTCAGCGCAGGTTTGACGCTGATTTCTGAACGTTGGAGTTCGCGACTCTCTTCAGTGGGATCAACTGGTTGACCCTGGGGACTAGATGCAGGAAACGGCATGGTGCGTAGTTCGGTCGAGCCCTGCACGGTGAAGAAGATCATGTTGCCGTCGGGAGACCACGCAGGCCAACGTTCCGCCAGGTGTTGTGTCGCAGTTAAAAAAGATCCTTTTGAACTCAGAGACGCAATTTTCAGGTCATAGTCTGCTGCTTTATTACCAACCATTCGTCCGCCTGCAAAAATAAGAATTGGCTTTTCGGGATGCCACTTGGGATCGCGTCCATAGTCCAAAAATTTTGGCGACTCACCTTGTTCGCTCAGGAATATTTTTCCAGAGCGGGTCGCCCAAGCCGCGGCACTGCCATCGGGAGAGATGTCAAATGATTCGACTCCGGAGTTATCATCTGGAAGTTTTTGCATGGCAAATCCGGCGTCAGTGACAAATGTCACGCCTTTTTGCGCCATCACCCACTTACCGACTTCTTTGCGTTCTGCAGATTGCCAAAATGCCAGACGGTTGTTGGGGAACACAAGTTTTTTACTCTTAATGCCGTTTTTATACATCAAAAGCATGCGATTATCGCGCGGGTCAAAGGATAAAAATCCACTGGAGCCATCAAAGGAGTCGACCTCGATATTTTTATTTTGCGCGATATCCCAAGCGCGTACGCGGGAGGTGGTTTTACCATCCTTGGGGAGGAGTTCCCGGTAGAAAAGTCGCATGCCATCAGGCGACCAAAAAAACGATGGGCCGATAAAGTGTCCACTCGGTTCTAGAATGTGACCAGTATCTGCGTTCAAAATGCGGATGCCGAGTTTTTTGTCTGGGATAAACGCAATGTACTTCGCATTTAAATTGGGCGTGATGTGCGACAAGGCGGTATCAAGTCGAACCCAGCTTTTAAGCGTCTCGCCTTTTTGTGCTTGCTTGTGCGGATGTGAGGGATTTTTTGAAGATCCGGCATTGGAATCCATTTGTGACGGCACCAATAAGTTTGTTACAGCTGCCGATGCCATCGAGGAGACTGGTAAAGATATGGCGCCCCAGATTGGCAACGCGAGCTTCATGCTGCGAAAGATTTTTTTCATCGTCCTAGTCTCCAAAACTATGAAGTAACAGCCGTTGGTTCTAATTTTTATATCTGTTCTTTATTATAGCAAACTTCGACTTGCCTGCACTGGTTGTAAATTCAGTGGGTTACCCTTGAAATCGGGTGCTCACCTTTTTGGAGAAAGCAGGATGTTGCCCAATTCGGCAACTTATAAACACAAATAATTCATTAATTACAGACACTTAGTCTATATTTTGGGAGGTCTTTAAAGAAGAACTCTTAAAAAACCGATAAGCATCAATAGTTTAACGGGGAGGATGGGTTATGAGGGCCTTATTTATTCTGATCTTATCACTGGCGGTCATGTCTCCCGAAGTGATGGCAAAAAGTAAGAAAAAGAAATCAGCCAACTCCCAAGGTTCTGGTGTCAGGGAACGTGTGATCAGCCGAGAAGCCCGTGCAAAATCTGGCTCTAAGACGAAGATTGACTTTGAAGACACAGAAATCGGCGGTGCAGCGAAGACTCCTTACGGCTCGTTGCTAAGCAATACGAAGTCCAACAAGAACTACGATTTGGTTCCAATTCGAACCGATTGGCGCCCCGAAATGTTGCAATCTGCCACTTCACTGGATGCTGGCCGATCGCGATAAACATCCAATTATCGATTTATTTGTGCCGTGGACTGCTGGCGTGCGGCTCTACAATGTGGTTATTTTTGCGATCACAGCGTCGAGGGCATCGATGTCGCTTTTTTGAATTTTAATAAAGCGGTCAGCTAGGTAGCCCCATTTATCGCCAATATAGACGCTGGGTAGCTCAGGATTTTTAAAATCAGTCAGAATCTCAACATTCGACATCAAGGCAGGAGTCGTCAATTGGTGCTCTTTCGCAAACGCTGCGGCATCTTGTTTCGTGTCATGGGAGAAGACAAAAAACACTTGGTTACTTTTTCGACTATGCTTACGAGCCAGTTGCTTCAGCTCCGGCATCAAGACCTGGCAAGGTTCGCACCAGCTGGCAATGAAGATGACAACAACTGAATTTCCGCGCGTGGGTTTGAAGGCCAATGTCTCGTCACTACTGATCGATTCTCCCGAGAATTTTGGGAAATCTAAAACCTTTCCTGGATTGTATTCACGCTGGGGGCCACTGGCAGCTGGAGCTTCCGCTGGCGCCTTTTCAGGCGCGGGCTTTTCAGAGGCCATGGCCCATTGAGTCGTAGCTAAAGCTAGAAGTAGGATTGGAAACAAAAACCGAGACATATTGGTGCTCCTCGGGGGCGTGGTCTATACTTAAGTCTACCATGATCCCGAGCATAAAGGTGTCAGGATGTTACCAGACCGCGGAAAAAAATTTTTAGATGCTTGGACTTTCGCGTGGCCGGTGATGAATGTTCTTATCGGTGGCCGCTCGTCGATTGATTTGCCGGAAATCCAAATCGCAAGCTACGAAGAGGCTACTGCATTTATTAAGAGTTATGGGTATGACCCGGATAAAACTTATGATGCTCGCCTCATGCACGCAACCATTTGTGAGGCGTTGGGTTTCATTGAGCGGTGGTTGATGCCGAAAGAGTGGCGTAAGGGTGTGCAGCCACCAGAAGAGGTGCTACGTTGCTCCGATCCAAGGGACTTGCTGGTTTGGGCCTGTGATCGTAGGCCAGAGCACTCACAGATGCGAATCTGGAGCTGCGCGGTGCTGCGTGTCATGCATACGATCGCTCATATTGAGGGTGCTTTTCGTTATTCCGATATCGATATTGCGCGCGATGAAATCACAACGCGATTTCAGTCCATTGTGGCCTACGACGAACGTGGAGACACATGGATACAGCTGGGCGATCATCGTATAAAGGTGCACAAACTTGACTGGAAAACCCTAAAATCACGGGAATCTGTGCTTTTAAAGCTTTTGCATAAACGGGCAAACGTCGCTGAGACCATCTACGATATGCTCGGGCTGCGCATCGTTACAGAATCGCAAAGTGATGCCATGCAAGTCGTAAAAATGCTCTATAAAAGCCACGTAATAAGTTTTCCCAATGCCATCCCTTCCCGAAGTCGCAACTCGTTGCTCGACGCAGATGAGTTTCGAGCGAGGCTCGACCAGCTGAGGGGAGAGTATTTAACTGGAAAATTGACCGATGAGCAATTCGAGGCGGCCGTTGAGCAACTTGAAGTCTCTCCACCCATTGATGACAAAGAAAATTTGCATAGTGGTCGGGAATACCGGGCGATTCAGATGACTTGTCGGCAGTTGATCAGAACGCCAAGGCCTCTGACTGTACTAAGAAAAAGTTTGCAGGCGGAAATTGACTTAGGCGGCAAAACAGCGGCCCCAAAACGTCAGCTTGAGGAGCTTGTTGCTGTTTTGCGTAATATTGCCAAGCTGTCTGGTGACGATGAATTTTCATTTTTTCCATTCGAGATTCAGATCATGGATAAAAAGTCTTGGGAGGTTAGCACCGTTGGTAAGGCCTCTCACTTGAGATACAAGAAAAGTCAGCTAAAAGCGGCTCGGCGTCGTGTTCTAAATGAAGTTTTAGAAACTGGCTGACGTAATTGTCCCTAATCACCATTGTCTAAGCTCGTTTTCTCCAGATTTATTCTTTACGTATTCGTTACTTACTATGTTCGTGGCGGACATGGCCTAAGAACCGCTATGTCTTTTGGTCATGAAACGCGCCTCATCTTCCAAAATTTCCTGCCCCCACCACATGCCGCTGCCAGGACATACGCCTGCACCCGTCAAAGCTAAAGGCTCATTTCGGCGTGAATCTGACGGAGTCAGGCTAAAGAGATTTTTTTGCCACGAGTGCCAACGAAGCTTTTCAGAGGCGACTCTCGCGCTGGAATATCGCCAACGAAAGCGTCACATAAATAAATTTCTATTTATTTTGCTTGCCTCTAATAACTCCATGCGAAGATCTGCCATCATCGCCTCGGTGGCGCGAAAAACTGTCGACCGCAGGCTCGAGTACTTTTTTAAAGTATCCGAACGCTATCAAAAAGATCTTTTAAAGAATCTTCCCCAGGTGAAAGAGATTCACTTTGATGACATGGAAACTTCTGAGCACACCAAAATGAAACCTTTGGCCGTAACTCTTGCGGTGGAGCATCCAAGTCGGCTGATTCTTTCATTTGATGTGGCAAGCATGCCGGCCAAGGGCCTTTTAGCTAAAAAATCTCGTAAAAAATATGGCCGACGCCCCGACGAACGAAGTCATGCCTGGAACCACGTGCTTTCGAGTGTGGCAAAGATATCGGCACCGGGTTTACTTATTACCTCTGATTCACACAAACACTACCCACAAGTGATCCGTCGTCACTTGCCCGGTGCCACTCATGTGCAGGTGAAAGGGCGCCGAGGCTGTGTTGCAGGCCAAGGCGAACTTAAAGTCGGAGGGTGGGATCCGCTATTTTCCCTTAATCACACGGCAGCCATGCTTAGGGCTAACATCTGCCGCCTCATCAGACGCACGTGGTGCACGACTAAACGAAAAGACCGCCTTCGGTGTCATATCGGCCTTTATGTTATGTGGCATAACGAGACTATTTTGGCTAGGCAACAGGGCAGAGAGAAGAAGTTTCCATTTCC
>JBAXLR010000101.1:0-10687 GCA_037134655.1 bacterium
CCATCTGTCGAGACCTTGAATCACAGATTCACGGTTCGCCCAGAGGGGCCGGTGGAGCCTCGGACGGGACTCGAACCCGTGACCTCGTCCTTACCAAGGACGTGCTCTACCAACTGAGCTACCGAGGCAGCGTTGGAGCGGAAGACGAGGGTCGAACTCGCGACATTTAGCTTGGAAGGCTAATGCTCTACCAACTGAGCTACTTCCGCACACGCAGGGAACTCCCAAATGAGAGCGCCCTGAAACTGCTGAATCCGGTTTGGCCATCCGGATGGCAGACTTGGTGGTGGATGGGGAAGGATTCGAACCTTCGAAGACTATTGCCAACAGGTTTACAGCCTGTCCCCTTTGGCCACTTGGGTACCCATCCGCAAGTCGGCACGCCCGATCTGGAGCTGGCGATGGGACTTGAACCCGCAACCTGCTGATTACAAATCAGCTGCTCTACCAATTGAGCTACGCCAGCAAATCGGACATTTCAACATCTCTTTTTCGGCGCAATCTTCAGCTTCGGTTCAAAACAACGAATGCCCTGAATCAGCCAGCTTTAGACTTGGAAAATTCCGAAAAAGCGAGAGACTTTGATACATTCAGACACTCTGACTGTCAAGCAAAGTAAAACTCTCGAACGTGGATTTTTCGCCAAATATTAGGGGGGTTGCCTCTAAAAGTTGCAGCCTTAGGTCGTTTCCCTAAGTTCGTGAATCAAGATCCCAGCTGCAACAGAAACATTCAAGGAATCCAAAGACTTCTCAGCCCCGGCAATACTCACCAGGACATCGCAATGGGAGAGAACCCCTGGGCTTATGCCCTTATCCTCTGATCCTAGGACTAGCACCTGCTTATCATAACGCCCTCGAATACGTGCTATTGGCTCACCTGCCATGGCCGCGCCCAAAACCCAGAAATCCCTTGTTTTAAGCTCCTCAAGTGCCCTGGAAACATTAACCACCACAGTCAGCTTAGCCAGTGCAAATCCGCCTTGTGCCGTGTTCACGCTAGCCTGGGTCAGAAGAACTTGTCTTCTTTCGGGAACGATGACATGCCGAACACCGAAAAAAGCCGCAGAACGCACAATCGCGCCCAAATTTCGCGGATCTGAAATGTGATCGAGCACCAAAACTAAATTTGCCCGCCCTGATTGATCATCATCAATTTCATTTAAAAAATCCATCCAATCACCAAGCTCGTGCTTCACGTGCGCCCAAACTGGCGTCGCGTGTACAGACTCTTCAGAGCTTCCCGCGACGACCACCATTTGGCCCTTGAAATCCGGAAGTGAAGTTTTAATGGCCTTCGCTGAGGACTCTTTGATAAAAATTTTAAGGATTGCAGATGGAGAATAGCGCAGATATTCCTGAATGGCGGCGATTCCCTCCACGACAAAAACACCCTCTGGGAGGACCGCTTTGGGAAATTTTGCTGGCCATGGGCCATCTTTATTAGTTCTTTTGGGCACAGGCTGGGAACTTCGATTAGGAGGGCGGCGCCCCGGGCGAAACTTCACGAGATAATCTCCTGAAATTCCTTGCGCACGTTTTTTGCAAGCTCTGGTGGCAAACTATCGCCAGACACTTGCAATAGATACCGAGTCAGCGCTCCCAATCGATTTCTGAAATAATTTATGCGGTAACGATTAGCCGCACACTGCTGCAAAATGTCGTTGACTGAATCCGCCAGTAACGCACCGTTAGCATCCACATAAATAGCCGCATCACTGCCGGAATTGAGACTCAGAGCAAAATCAATTAAATCACGGGTTGGCAGTGGCATACTAGCCGCCAAGAACGTTGAACTGACAATTTGATGCAGCACTTGATAACCGTCGATTGTCGACTTCAAACTGCCAACTGTGCTTTCGATTTTTGCGGCAGCTGCTGGCTCCAGCCCCTCGAATTGGAGATAACCTTTCGCAGCGAGTTTTTGCAAAGCCACCAGCGTGTTGACAGGATTTAGTTTGCTGCGCGCGACAACCTCTCCAACCATGGGGCCATCTTTGCATAGCTCCATGATGTCGCCGATAAACGTACCCTGCTCAGGCGTCAAAAGTCCTTTATCTAAAGCTGGAGACACCTTGGTGCGATCGGGCTCAATTCGGGATTTAAAGGCGCGAAACTGTGAGCCGTAACTAAAAGCCGTCTCCAGTAATGACTCGGTTCCTTCTTCAAACGCAATCTCAACTGGCGCCGAGTTTGGATAAACCTCCAGGTAGGAACGCTCCGCCAAAAATACACTGAAAAAAACATCTCTGACCTGATATTTCAGCGCATTCCAAAGGTCCGTATTGTTGAACTCACCGCTTTTTAGCAACACTTGGCCAAACTTTGTTTTCCGGTCCACTTGAACGGCAAAGTTTGCTAGCTGCTCCATAGAAATAATCGCCTCGCGGTAAATAACCTCGCCAAGCCGATCATCCATGAGATCAGAAGCGGCAAAAACACACTCTCCGCCGGAAAAATACAATTTTTTCTTGGCAAAGCCCACATCAACGACAACCATCCCTGACCATCTGCGATGGTTCAATCCGAATAGGAGGTCGTACAGCATCTCACTTGAACAATTTGCTACGCCATATGCTGCAGACGGATTTTCAGCTGACTTGTCCGCAAATACCAAAAGGCGCCTATTGGCGAGCTTCGTTACTCGCCAACCATCAACGGCCTGATCCAAACCATCCCCATCAGAACCGCCAACAATCAATAAACCTTCGGGCGTCAACCTGGTCTGAAGATCACTTTGACTCATAGAACTAGTCACCTTTTATTTTTTTCGGGTCAATGTCAAAAGACTTCAGCTTACGGTGTAAATTGCTGCGTTCAATCTTCAGAGCATCGGCTGTTTTTGAAACATTCCAATCATGCTCCTCAAGTTTACCAAGAATAAACGCGCGTTCAAAGTCTGATTTCGCGTCCCGCAGTGTTTGGCTTTTTCTAGCTTCATCGCCTGCCGCGCTTAAAATTTCCGGAGGCAAGTCCGCCAGACCAATTTCCAGCCCAGAACTCATGATGGCCAGGCGCTCTAACGTGTTTTTTAGCTCCCGGACATTGCCTGGCCAGGAATAATTGCAGAGCGCGTCCAAGGCTTCACCTGAAATTATAGGGGTGCCGCTGCCTTGTTGGGCCATTTCTTCAAAAAAATGTTTCACCAAAAGGGGGACATCCTCTCGACGCTCACGGAGAGGCCGCACATTGAGCGGTATGACGTTCAAGCGGTAAAACAGGTCCTCCCTGAATCGTCCTAACTTTATTTCTTGGCTTAAATCTCGATTGGTCGCAGCTATCACCCGCACGTCAACTGATAGGGTTTTATGATCGCCGACCCGCTCGAAGACCTTCTCCTGTAAAATGCGAAGAATTTTGGCCTGAGTCTTAAGAGACATGTCGCCGATCTCATCTAAAAATATGGTACCGCCATTGGCCATTTCAAAGCGACCCTTACGATCTGAAATGGCATTAGTAAATGCGCCCTTTATGTGGCCGAATAGCTCCGCCTCGATAAGCTCATCTGGAATTGCGGCGCAGTTGATCGCAACAAAGGGCTCAGCCGCCCTCGGACTGCTATGATGAATCATCCTGGCAACGACCTCCTTGCCAGAGCCATTTTCGCCAGTGATTAGAACAGACGCGTTCTTTGGACCAACTGCCGCGATTTGTTTTCTCAACATCTCGACAGCCCCCGAACCGCCGATCAAATCAGGACCAGATCGCTCAGAAGCTCCACTTTGATGAATCAAAATCTTGGCTTGATCGAGAAGCGAAATAATTTTCTGTAATTCTAGTGGCTTTTCCAGGACGTCAAAGGCTCCCAGGCGTGTGGCCTTGACTGCCGTCTCGATAGTGGCGTGACCACTCATGATAACGACCGGTAGGCGCGGCATCATCTCCCGCAGCCTCTGGAGCGTCACAATGCCGTCCAATCCCGGCATCCAAATATCAAGAAAAACCAAGTCCGGCGGATTCAGCTTTGACTCCACCATGGCCCTCTCTCCGCTCTCGACAGCTACTGCTTGCCAGCCCTCGTCTTCTACGACACCCACCAAGCTCTCGCGGATACCACGCTCATCATCCACGATTAGAACTTTCAAATTCGAATTTGCTTGCTTCACCCGACCACCCTCGCCACCAATGGCAGCTCGATTCTGAACTTTACACCGCTATCATCTGAATGAACGATCCGAACGTATCCACCATGGTCACTCACCACCTGATTTACCATCGCCAATCCCAGCCCGGTACCGTTTTCTTTGGTTGAAAAATAAGGCTCAAAAACCCGATCTTTTATATTTTCAGAGATCCCAGGCCCGTTGTCAGCGACCTCAACGATCCCCGCTCCGAGTAAATCGTCAAATTTTGTAAGAACCGTGATGACCCCGTCTCTACCAGTGAGACTTACGGCATCAACCGCATTTGAGACGAGGTTAATAATTACTCGATTAAACTGCTCAGGATCTAGATTAAGGGTAGGCAATTTCCCATATTGCTCAATAAATCTGATATGGCTGTATCCTTGTCGATAAACCCCAACGGCTGACTGCACGATTGAATTTAAGTCTGAGGGCCGAGTCTCAATAGTTGGTAGACGCGCAAATTTCCCAAACTCATTGACCAAGCTCCTTAGTGTTTCGACATGCATCAATATAGACTCGATACAACTTTCAAAAACTCTCCGATCATCGCCATCAAAGCGATTAATAAATCGTCTTAACATTCGTTCTGCTGACAATCTTATTGGAGTGATCGGGTTTTTGATCTCATGGGCAATGCGCCTCGCTACCTCTCGCCAGGCCGTCGCCCTTTGCATCCTTATTCTGTCAGTGGCGTCATCAATTAAAAGAACAGCACCCTGAAACTCTCCGAGATCCGATTCAATTCTAGTTGCAGCAACATAGACCGTCGCTTCCACACCGAACTCCCGAAGGTCAATTTCTCGCTCGATGGGGCCATTTGCCCCCTCGACCCCTGCGACCATTGCACCGTAAAGTTCAGAACCAACAACATCTTTAACATCTCGGCCGATTGCATCAATATTTCGCAAATTCAGCATGTTTAAAGCTGCGTCATTAAATGCTGTGATCACGCCGCCAGCATCCACGGCAATAACACCAGAAGCGATATTCTTAAACACCACCTCCATATAGCGCCGCCTACGATCGATCTCCTGATTTGAACGTTCTAATCCGAAACGCGCTGACTCCACTTCTTCTTTTTGCCTGGCCAAGTCCCGTGTCATCGAGTTGAAGGCCGACGTTAATTGGCCAGTTTCGTCCTCAGCTCCACTTTGCAGCTTGACGTTATAATTCCCAAGCGCCACTTCCTTGGTAGCCTCTGCAAGCAGCTGAAGTGGACCCGTGATACCTCTTGCAACATAAAAGCCGAGCCAAAGAGCTGCGAATACAATAAGCAATGTCATCACGGTCACCAGAATCAAGTAACTTACACGCACCAATTGGGCGCCGGGTTTGAGGGTTGCCAATCCGTCCAAAATTGTTTGAAGGTTGGCAAGAACCGGGACATCAAAACGCTCCTCAACAATAACAATCGCACCCAATTTACCATCGCGAAATCTGATGGGTACGGCTGCCCTAACCACGTCCTTACCGTCCTCAACTGTGACAGTAGAGGCACTCATCATGTCAGAATGGTAGGAAAATCTGGTGAGCATTTCTGAGACTGCGTCGAGACTCGATGAATTTTCGGCGCGCCCACCTACCAACAAAGAATCGCGATTGAGTAAGTTACCTGCGATGTCATAGACCTTTAATGACTGCACGCCATAATCTAGCTCCAAGCCACCAAACTCTGTCTTTATTAGCGGAGGAAATGACGGCAACGCATCATCCGACAGCTTTATTCGGCCTGCGGCAAGTCGTGCGACCGCTTCCAACCGCCTTTGGTTTTGATAATAAATCTGGGCACCGGCATCACGCGTCTGTTGCGTTGTCACTTTCACCCGACCGCCAAACCACTCATCAAAACTTTTAGTGATAAATCTGGTGCTCACGTAAAAAACAAGGGCCGTTGGCACCACCGAAAATATAATCAAAACACCAACAAGCTTGGTGCGAAGCTTGCTACCAAAAACTCCGCGCCGCCGATCAACCACTAGTTTTGCGACATTACGCACAACCAGAAGGCTAAGCAAAATTGCCAAAAAAACGTTTAGATTGATAATTCCATAATAAAATATCGACGCTAAGAGCGTGTGATCTTTTGCCAGTGATTCACTTAAACTGTAAAGCCTGGCCTCGAGCCTACTAATGCCAACTAAAAGCGCAGTGACTCCAAGAACCACCAAAACTTCAAGCAAGCGCCCTCGATCGATTTTGAGAACCTTCATCGACCTTGCCACTCAATTGGGATTCGAGCAAAAACACGGCCTCCCCGCGAGAATCGAATTTCTTTGATCGACCGAGAGGATGGCTTGTCGTATTTCACATTCTCATTACCACGCACGTTTGTGCGAACATCGAGCACGCGAAAAGCATCTGAAGGACTGATGAGCAATGGCTCATTAGCCGATAATTTATGAACTTTGCCGTTAACTTCTATCTCAAAGGCTAATAATTCGGGCTCTCGGACATTAAGAAACGTCACGCCGCTGAGGCCACCAGAACTAGCAACATCAATCCTATATTGATGGCCCTCCCCCCCACGACTTCGCTTTTTGCTTAAATGCCTTCCAGTATCAATAACCCGGCCGCGATCATCGCCCCAGGTATCACTTAACCGCGAACGAAAGCCGACCAGATCGACGCTTTTCACCGGATAGGATTTGTCCACATGAAATGCATCCACTATGGTGAGCAAATCGCCAGCGACAAGATCAAGCCCAGCTTCAGGATTGATGATCCGACGTTCGCCGTTGACCTCCACTACAAGAGAGTCAAGACGCTTACTTGGGTCTTTGACTAACTGTAAATTTGACCCCGTGTCGAGCTGGCCAGTTATCCTTTGCGAACTGGGCAGTTCACTGCCAAATGCCTGAAACGTCAAGCCGCCAACTACCGCCGAACGCATGACGAACGCCCAGGGACCCCTTTTCCTAACTTTATGGTTCACATTGCCCCCTGCAAGGTGTTAGCTTTGTCTCAGGAATTTCTATTGCGATTTCTAGTGTTTACCAAATTTGAAGAGAACTCAAATGCTTACTGTGAATAGCCTAAAAGTATCTGAATTTCGGGCGTTTATGACCGATCAGGGTAAGCAAAGATCCACGCTTGAAAGCTACACCAAAGACGTTCAAAACTTTGCCAACTTCCTCTCAGAAAACAATACCCCCACCGGTGATATTGGCCCCAAGGTCTTGGAGGAGTACAAAAACTGGTTGCTGAATCGAGGATCAAAACCAAGCAGCATTCGACGGGCAGTGATTGCCATTCGAGTTTTTTTCCGCTGGTTAGAGACCTCAGGCCAACTCCACGGTAATCCAATGGAAGATCTGCCAGTTCCGGCTCATGAACAAATTGCGGCGCGCGAAATCCCCGAAGAAAAAATTACCTCCATGCTTGCCCACGCGCAGCTTGCCCCTAGCTCCCTAAAAGCTGCGCGCGATACTGCACTTATACTTTTATTATCGCGAGAGGGGCTGAAAGCATCAGAACTTGTAGCCCTAAAATGGTCGCACTTCCTGTGCACTGGAGATTCTGGACGCCTGGCCATCATCGGTGATCGCTCCCGAACCATTACTCTGGAGTCAAAAACCAGTGAAGCTCTTAAGGCCTTTCGCAAAATTGTTCAACATGATCCGCGAACGAAAATAAATTTCGGTCCCAACTCACCACTTTTCATTTCTTTTAAAGGGGCTGATGCGAGAAGCCTTATCTGGGGCATCACACGCCACGGACTAAAATTTGCTATCTACGAGCTTGGCGATTCTACTGGCATCGCAAAACTGAACGCCGAGCAGCTTCGTCACCTAGCCATGGCTCACAAGATTTCCCTGGGATTCACGCCAGAAATGGTTATGAATCACCTTGGATTGCGTCGAATTGGTAATATCGGGAAACATGTTGCCGCGAGCGCTAACTAACGCCTAAACGAATTTAATATAGTTCAATTGACCGCAGGATCACCAAACCAGATGGAAATGGTTTGTGATTCGTTTATTAGTTTCGATGTGACTTTTAGCGTGTCATTCACACCGCGCTTAGCCCCTGGAATGCGCATGACAAGCTCTGCAAATCCATTACCCGGGACAAAATAGAAGGGCTGAATAAAAGAAAAAATACCATTCATTGGTTGAACATAACCATCGGTACCGAGGAGCGTGCCGCTTAGGTCGTTCCTGCCATACTGACTGACGTTCGAGGGCAGTTTTACACGAATATGGATATTGTATGGTTGCGCTTCAACCGGATTTGGCGGATTGGCCCACACCGTAAAACTGCCCTGCGTAATCGCCTGCTGAGGTACTGGCGGTAAATTCTGCGGAGCGGGCTGTGGTGCTGGCGTCCCAGTTGCGGGCGGTGCCGAAGAAGCACCCTGGCGTCCAGTGCCGCCGGAAAACGAAGACGCCTGGCGACACCCCATAAGGGACGAAGCAAGGATTATTTGAATCAAAAAAAGTGTCAAATTCCGATCAAAAACAGCATGAAAGTTCTGCATGGGGTGGTCTCCTCTATGAGGACCGTATCGGAGTTTGCACACCCGAACTCAACGAATCCGTGATTCTAGAATAAATGCGGCTAGTTAAGACGGCCTTTTACAACGACTATCGTCATCATGAAACTGAAGTTTGCAGGCATGAGGCGGGGCTAGTAAGAGACAGCCTAAAAGCATCCGACCTGCTCATCCAGACCAGAAATTTCAAGCCTAATCCACTCGCCCTTTGAATTTTGGTGCTCCGCCTGCAATGCGGCGACATCATCAGGCAGACGACAGATGCTATTGCCCGCCAAGTAGAGATACTCGAGGTCTCTTAACTCAGCGAGAGAAGAAATATCTGAAATCTTGTTTCGGCGCACGTCGAGCCAACGGAGAGACTTCAATGCTTTTAAATCCCCGAGCGCAGCAAATTCATTATCAGCGATATTAAGGGCGTCAATTTTTGCGAGCTGACTCAGGCCATCAATAGCTGCCAGACGATTCTTTGCGACATCCAATAAAATCATGCTTTCTTTGGATTGGGTGACATCGAGCTCTGAGATCTGATTATTGCCCATGTGTAGATACTCTAAAGCCATTCCTTTTATTGCAGATGCATCAGCTATCTTGTTATCCATCAAGTAAAGGGCCTTCAAATTATTTAAGTCCTTCAAGGGTAAAATGTTATTAATCCCATTTTTAGCCAAAGAAAGCACTCGTAGTCTTTTAGCGGTCGACAAAGGTTGAAGATCGATCACGGCTGTGTCGGTCGCAAAAAACTCCTCAAGTACCATAAAATTTCGCAGGACGGTTATATCACTTACTGGGTTATAGTTGACATTCAGCTGCGTCAGATCTTTAAGTTTCGCCAGAGGCTTCAGATCTGTTATTTCATTTTTAGCAACTGATAAGATTTTTAGCTGGCTCTCATCTTCAATGGGCGAGAGATCACTGGCAGGACCCCGAGCAGGCTCGAAAGGATCTGGATAGATATTCAGGAACCATTTTTCTTTGAGCAGAACAGATGCATGCTGGCAATTGCGGGGATCAATTCGATCCTGAACTTTCATTTTAATCATTACCGCCAGAATAGTCTGACGCTGAGCGTCAGAATCTGGATTGACACAGTAGTCGAAGAAGGATTTTGCAAATACGGGTTTAGCAAACAAAAGCAGCGACACAAAAAAGACCCTGGCGCTTAAATTTAGCATCAACAAAACCCCACTTCGACTTTACTATTTAAAAAAGCAAGTCGTTCAGTACAACATAGCTCCACCAAATTGCATCACATCAAAGTCACTAGTCGTATCTTTCGCATATGTAATCTCAAGTGCAAGAGCTTTTGCGCCAGTCACACCACCGATCATCGTTCCAAAAGTAAATCCCGCCATCTTGAACTGGCTTGAAGACTTCTCTGTCTTGCCATCCGTCGTCGAGGACGCTGAAGCATTACGCAGAATCATCTTCGGCGAGGCGTATAGAGCAAAGTTCTCCGTAAAACGATAGCTTGTATAAACAGGGACAATAACATCTATCATCGTGGACTTAGCTTTCGTTTCAGTTTTTGTGGTCGTGGTTGACGATCCGCCACCAGTGTTTGAGGAATCAGAACCAGAGCTGGAAGTCGCCTCATAAGACTGATATACCACACCCAAGCCAATCGCTACGTCAAGATCCTCGCGATTCAAAAGGCTGTATTTCCCATCGAGCGATAACGCACCTGGAAGTGTGTAGCGGATGCCCATCTCAAAACCTTCGGCGAGGCCGCGACGATAGCCGAACTCAAAATATGGGATACTGATGCCTTTAGACTCCTCTTCAGTGCCCGTTTGAGTTGTCGAGGTACTGGCACTTTCCTTACTAGCATCCTCAATCGCCTTATTAATTGATGGACTTGTGTAAAATCCTGCCCCGGCCTCAATAGTGCCCTCACCCACTGGCAGAACTTCTGCCGTCTGCAAAGATGACATACTTATACAGCTGACATTCATTGCGGAAAAAATTGCGCCAATCGCAAATAAACCAAGTCGTTTAGTCATGATAAATTCTCCAAATAATTTAGAAATTTGAGAAAGATTATACATCAATTTTTAAAAAAATTATCT
>JBAXLR010000102.1:0-10650 GCA_037134655.1 bacterium
CGTCAACATTTTCGAGACCTGCCTCCTCAAAAGCTGCAAACGCGTCAGCACTCAGGACTTCGGCCCATTTGTAGCTGTAATAACCGGCGGAATAACCACCGGAAAAAATATGGCTAAACGAACATAAAAATCTATTTTCTGGTCGCGGAGGTAGGACGCTGGTTTTTTTACCTATGCGATTAAACACTTCGTGCGGTGTTTCCTCGCCTTGGCCCCGATGGCGGTGGTGTAGTTCTATGTCCGTTAGGCCAAAATGGAGTTGTCTGAGCATCATGCTGGCGGCCCGATAATTTCGAGCTGCAAGAATTTTTTCAACCAGTTCCTGCGGCAGTGCTTGATTATTCGCGTAGTGGCCACTGATTGTGTTCAAAACGGGCCTATGGTACAGCCAATTTTCCATGAACTGACTTGCAAGTTCGACAGCATCCCATTCGACGCCATTAATTCCAGAAGCTGCGCCCTCGTCGACCACCGTTAGCATGTGTTGCAGGCCGTGCCCGAATTCGTGGAAAAGAGTATGTACCTCATCAAATCCCATGAGTCCTGGTTGATCACCCACTGGCGGCGTTCCATTACAAACCAAATGAGCAACGGGGAGCTCGACATTTACGCCTTGTTTGCGACGATTGACGCAATCATCCATCCATGCGCCGGCCCTTTTTAGGCCGGGTCTGGCATAAGGGTCCAAAAAAAATGAAGCAATGTGGTTTTTGCTGTCTCCGTCAAAAACTTTGAAGAACTTAACATCTTTGTGCCAAATTGGCGCATCACCTGTGGACTCGAGCACCTTAACTGAAAACAATGTCTCGACTAGGGCAAACATTCCTTTTAAAACTTTGTCGATAGGGAAGTAAGGTCGTAAATCTTCATCTTTGAATTGGTATAATTGCTCTTTCATACGTTCTGCATAGTAGGGAATGTCCCACTCGAGGAGAGCGTCGGTGTGGCCGATTGAGCGGGCAAATGCTTCCAATTCTGAGTGTTCTCGTTTGCCTGCAGTGATTGAAGCATCCAGAAGTTCATTTAGCAGCTGGTCGACGTCATCCACTTTGCCAGCCATTTTGGATGTGAGGCTTTGAGCCGCGTAGGATTCAAACCCGAGAAGCTTGGCCTGCTCCTGTCTCAAAACAAGTATTTTTGAAATGATGGGTGAGTTGTCGAAATCACCTTGAGAGGCTAGGGCTATGCGCGCGCGGTAAATCTTCTCGCGCAGATCCCGACGTTTTGAGTTTTCTATAAAAGGTACATAGCTAGGAGCATCTTGGGTAAAGAGCCAAGGTCCGGCATCGGGCGTTGATGCGTCGGTGTTGTTGGCCCGGTTGTAAAGCTGACTAGCGAGGGCTAGTGCGTGGTCAGGAATTCCAGCAACGTCATCCTTTGCGGAAAGGGTCATGGACCATGATTTGGTGGAATCAAGCGCGTTATTTGAAAATTTAGTTTTGAGTGAGGCGAGCTCTTGGGCGATCGCGTTGTATCGATCTTTCTGGCTCCCTTCGAGTCCGACGCCTGATAAGGTCATTGATAGGAGGTTACGTTCGATGATTCGTTGTCGTGGTCTTGTCAACTTTACCCAGGCTGAGTTGCTCTTCATTTGGGAAAGTGTTTTGTAAATTTTTTTACTTTGAGAAGTTTTTAGTCCAAATTTAATAATTTCAGGCTGCATCTTGTCGTAGATGGCCCTTAGCTCATCAGAGTTCATGACTCCCATAAGATGCGAGATTGGTGACCAAACTCGGAATAACTTAAGATCCATCTCGTCAAGCGGCTCCATCAAGGTGTCCCAGGTGGCAACAAATTGCTCATCGATTGAGTCTTCTAGCTGCTGGAATTTTTGTTCAAGATCTTTAAGAGTTTGGGTAACTGCAGGCTCCATGTGCTCAACTTTAATTTGCCCAAACGGTGGGAGATCAGATCGCTGAAGCAGAGGGTTTTGGCTCATAAGTTCGGTTCCCGAGGCTTTTAAAATTATTGATCTTGGCGGAATGCATAACGCCAAAGGATGTTTTGACTTGAGATATAATCCGTATTCAGGTTTCGAAGGCGCACGACCAGCTCTTCTGCGCATGTTTTGTAAAAACGAAGCTGAAGATTTTCGCCCATCGCTTCCAGAAATTTCGAGAAATCATTGGCTTCAAGCAAAAAGCATTGAACTGTCGTTTCAGCGGTAACTGTCGCCGATCGAGGAGCTGCGTCGAACAGGCTTAGTTCGCCGAAGTGAGCGCCACTTTCTAGGACGGCGAGTCGTGCCAAGGATTGCGTGCCAGGGTCAGTTTTGTATACGCTAACAGTACCATCGAGAATAACGTATAGCCCGCGAGTGGGCTCTCCCTCAATCACGGCATGACTTTGTGGTCGAAGCACAGTAAATTTACCTAGTGTGTAGAGCCGTGACAACTCAACGTCAGATAGACGTTTAAAAATACCGATTTCTCCTAGTTTAGAAGCGCCCCAGGCGGGATCTTTGAATTTTTCAGAAACAGCGTCCAATTTTGTGCTCCAACTTCAGATTTTCAGGCAAAGCCCTCTTTTTTCATCCATTCTGGTTCGACAAACTTGGTCATGTAATTGCGAATGCCGTCTGGCAAAATTACGACGCAGCGTTGACCTTTCTTCAGTTTGCGCGCGGCACTGAGGGTTGCCATCATGGCAGACCCACAAGAACCCCCACAAAGTAAACCCTCTTCTCGGATGAGGCGTCGAGCCAACTGAAACGAAGTCTTGTCGTTGGTTTTTACCCATTCATCGACTTGTTTGCGATCAAGGACGTCTGGAATGAAATCGTATCCAATGCCCTCAACCTTATAGGAGTGGACTTCCGTGCCACCAGCCAGAATTGATCCTTCAGGATCAGCTCCGACAATGATCGCTTTGGGGCAGACTTCCTTAATTCTCCTCGCGACGCCTGTAATCGTGCCCCCGGTTCCGGCGCCCATGACCACCATGTCTACCTGGCCCTTGAGGTCATCGAGAATTTCGGCGGCAGTGGTGTCATAGTGGACCTGTGGGTTACTTGGATTCATGTACTGGTCAAGAATGTGCGCACGAGGCAGCTCACGTTGAAGCCTTTTCGCGACGCCAATGTGACTATCCGGTGAGTCCCAAGCAGCCTCTGTTGGTGTTCTGATGATCTCTGCGCCAAGCGCGGCAAGAGTCACTTGTTTTTCGCGACTCATTTTTTCAGGAAGGGTAATTATGACTCGGTATCCGAGCACCGCCCCTGCCAGAGCTATTCCTATGCCTGTATTTCCGCTGGTGGGTTCGATGAGAGTGTCACCACGGTGTATTCTGCCCGACTTCTCCGCGTCGAAAACCATCCGGTAGCCTATTCGATCCTTGATGGAGCCGCCGGGGTTCAGGAATTCGCATTTTGCATACACGTCGCACTCGAGTCCATCGATGACCCTGTGCAGTTTAACCAAAGGGGTTCGTCCGATGGCTTCAAGAATGTTATTGAATAACATGGTACCTCAGCGCGCTAAATTGTAACGCATGCATCTGTTTTGACAGAAGTTTATCATGATATATGTACAAGCCTCAAGGCGCTTTAGTGGAGTTTCATTGTTAAAAAGTCATCAATTGATTCAGTGGGTTAGGTGATGTAGTCTGGTGCCGGGAAAAACTTGGATGCGCCGGTGCGATAGAGGCGTTCTTGGTATTGGAATAGGCAGGATTATGGTTGCAAGTTTAGTGTCGTGTTGGTCTTGTGGTCACGCTTGGGAGTATTCGCCTCCCTTGGGTCGTGGCGAGATATGCTTGAATTGCCGCAGGGATGCCAAGGTTTGCTTGAATTGCAAATTTCACGACCGACATGTGAATGGTGAGTGTACGGAATCACAGGCTGAATTGGTGAAAGATAAGGAAAAATCAAATTTCTGTGATTGGTTTGAATCTAAGTCGGAATCCAGCCCTCAATCGGCTGTGAATGCGAGTAACCCGCTCGATCAATTGTTTGGTAACAACCCTCAGACAAAGCAAAAGTCCAAACTCGAGGAAGAACTCGAGGCATTCTTCAAGAAAAAATAACGAACTTCATCGTCAAAGTTTTGACATTAAGCGTCAAATAATTGGCCGAAACCCTTGGGGCTCACGGGGTTGACGCTAATTGATATCAATGAAAAAATATTAAGCAGGCATCAATTATTTAATGACCTAAGGATGGCTATGTTTTTTAACAGCTCCCTAGTCGCGATTGATATCGGTAGCTCAGCGATAAAAATGCTTGAGCTCACCGGTAATGCAAAACGACGTCGACTGAAAAATTTTGCGGTTGAACCACTGCCTAAAGGCGCAATCGAGCATGGACTTTTCGTTGATCCCATCGCGATCACCGATGTGCTGAAAAAGATGGTGAAACAAATGGGTGTCAAAGGCAGGCGCACGGCCGTGTCAATTTCTGGCGCTGGGGCCATGATCAAGAAAGTTGTGATCAATGCAGGGAAAGACGCAACCGTGATGGAGCAAGTCGATTTTCATGCGTCTCAGGCATTCCAGATTGATCCAGCTGAGATGTACTACGATCATGCTGAGATGGGGCTCGCCCCCAATGGCTCAGATGGTGTCGAAGTTTTATTAGTTGGGGCTCGTCGCGAAATCGTTGAGCAATATGTCACCGTGATTAAGGAAGCAGGCATGCAGCTCGGGATTGTCGAGGCAGGTGCCTTGAGTCTTGTGAATATGTTTGAAGTTAACTATGGCGTCATTGATGGGCTAATTGCAGTCATCTCCATTGGCGCAAGTTCAACCAGTGTGATCTTTATTGATCGCGGGCGCGTCTTATACAGTCACGAGTTGGGTATGGGTGGAGATGCATTTACGGCAGCGATCGCACAGACCATGAATATGGCGTGGGAAGCGGCGGAGTCGTTGAAGATAAGTGCTGCGGCTTCACAAGCAGACTTGCCGGCGGAGTTTCAGCGGATTATGGCAGAAACGAATAACACCATGTCAAACGAGATGCGTCAGGTATTCAGCTTTTTCGCGTCAAGTTCAGATGCTGAGGGTTGTGGGCCAGTTAAGCATGCATTTTTAATCGGTGGTGGCAGTCGGACCTTGGGCATTGATGCCGCTCTGGCGACCGCGGTGGGTGTGCCCATCCATCTTGCCAATCCATTTCAGAATATCGAAATTGACGAAAGAAAATTCAAGCTTGATCGTGTAATGGGCTTGGGCCCGATGTTTGGTGTTTCAATTGGTCTTGGAACAAGGTCCAAAGGGGATAAGGTGGCTGCATGATCAAAGTACAGCTATGTCCAAGCGGAGAGTTGGAGAACAAGAATTGGTGGGTGGCCGATGCTTGTGTGTTTGTATTGATCGCATTCGGCGGTTACGTGTTAATGGAGCAATACTTTGACGGCGTGCGCGCAGATATAACACGATTACAGGAAAAAAAGGTCCATTGGGAGCAAGAGCTTGCCAGCAAGCAAACGGGGATCGAGAAATTTAAAAATTTGAATACTGAAATAGATCTTCTTAAACGTAAAATTGGAGCGTTGAGCAAGATTACGACCTCAAAAGTTGACAAGATCAAACCACTTATCGCGCTCGATCAGTTGCAGACATTGTGGATGGAAGGTGTTTGGTATGAAGATCTGGTCTATTCGTCTACTGGAAATGTGGACATTACAGGCTCGGCTCATGACAGTCTACTCGTTGGCGAGTATATGCTCGGCTTACGGGAGACTATGAATCCGGATACAAAAAACGACGACCTTCGAACGCAACTAGGATTTGATGTTCTATCTCTCAAAAACGCGACGCTCAACCCTTCTGGGGATGAGATCTTCCGTGACATCAAGAAAAAGATGAGTTTTAAAATTTCTGCGAGTCATGTGGAAAAACAGATTCAACCTGTCCAAGCCGCTTCGGTGACCCTTGGGCCGAGGCCACGCGCACTGAACCCGTCAAGCTTTTAGTGAATGATTTGGAGAGTGTTTTGTGTTCGATGAACTGAAGATAAAATATAAAGCCCTAAGCCTTCTTAAGAGGCTTATCATTTGCGTTTTGGCGGGGTTGTTACCTGGAGCGTATCTTTATTACGATCAAGCAACAATAGTTGAAGAAGAGTTTGCTACGGCCGAAGCTGGAGAAAAACAAGCGGCGCAAAAACTATTGGATGTCGATAAAAAGTTAAAAAATTTAGAAAAGACTGAAAGTGAGCTTGCTTTCACAACAGAACAGCTCAAGAAAGCCGAGACTCGACTCCCCGATGATGTTGCAATTGACGAGGTCCTTCGCCAGGTGGCCAAGTCGGCCAAAGACTCTTCAGTTACAATCGTGAATTTCGTACCAGGAACGGAGTTGCTTCGCGGTGATGAGTATAAATATGTAGAGATGCCAATAAGAATGGTTGTGGAAGCACACGAGTATTCACAGCTTTGCTCGTGGCTGGATACGATAGCGGGGTTGAAAGCTCGCATATATTTGAAATCCTGGAATTTGAGACGCGAGGCCGGCGTTCCTGAGCAAGATCCGGGATCTGTTGCGGGTATTAATGACTCTCAAGGGGTGGATGAGGTTGCTAAAGCTGAGCTTGAGGCGCGAAGGCCGCGCGAATTACTGCGTTTAAAACTAGATGCCGAACTCTCTCTCTACAAGCTTGCTTTAGCTGGTGCCAAAAATCCAATGGGAAATGCTGGTCAGTTTGAAGCGCCAACCGCGGAAAGTAATTCGGCCAAGGACGGATCCGGCAATCCAGCGGGGGCGTATAAATGAACGTAATCCACAACAATCGAAATCTGATTCTTATGCAAGCCGCCATTTATCTCTGGATGCCGTGGAGACTTGAAGCGTCAAATATTGATAAGCCTGCGGGAGCTTTGCCTGTGCCCAAAATCGAACAAACCCTTCCAGCATCTAATTTGGGATTGTCGAAATCTAAATTGGTACCGCTCAAACGAAGGATGGATCTCGCATCTGGGGCTGCAGTCAAGGCGACACGCGCCAAGCCAAAACCAGCAAAGATATCGGTTGTGGCAAAAACCACTAAATTTGCTTCTGTGCCTGAACCGGCAGTTAATGCTGATGCTGCAGCTAAGGTGTCTGCCTCTGATGGAGATCAGGCTGTTTGGGATAGTGCTAATAAGAGGTACGACGACCAAGACCCGTCCAACACGGCATCCAAAAGGTTACGCGTGGAAGATATTATTGAGCCAACGATTGACTATCGCTACTCAAGTGCCAGGCGCAAGAATCCATTTGTACCCGAGATCGTTTTGACTGGTCAAATTGCACGCCAACGCGAGTTGAGTCCAAACGATGTGGAAATTCCAATTGTAAGTCCATTGCAGGCTTTCGCTCTATCGCAGTTGTCGGTCATCGGCGTTTGGGAGACGGACGCGCACCTTTGGAAGGCCTTGATCGGTACGCCAGCCACACAGGGGATCGAAGCGAAGTTGGGCGACCCTGTCGGTAATAGTGGCGGCCGAATCATGTCAATTAATCCGGAGTCTGTGATTGTGCGTGAATTCTCTGTGAGATTTGATGGAACTCGTGAATATCGCGATGTGCCACTGCACATGGGCAGTGATTTGCCAGTCGAAAAAAATGCGCTCGAGAAAGTTGGTGGGAGGTTGATTCTGCGACCCGGCGCGAGCCAGCCAGAGGTAGTGGCGCCCGACCAGCAAAAAAACAGCAACAACGACTCCCTGATTAGTAACACAGCTGTCGTCGTTCCCGGTAGCTCACCAGGAACGCTTAAGACTATTGAACGTGTGATGGATCCGCAAGTTGATACAGCGGTATCAGAAAGAAAATCATCAATAGCTAAAACGATTGATGAGATTAAAAAAGATGGGAGCAACCCTGAAATTGGTGTGCTACCCCAGGAATCGCAAACTCCATTGTCAGGGGGTATGAAATGAAGTTTAGCCCGATTAATAATTGCCGATTAAGCCCCAGTATCACGGTGGCGGCTACGATTCTTGTTGCCATACTCTCGCGTTGTGCAACGCCGCAACAAGCTGATTCCCAAAGCCTTGGGGACACCAGTCAGCAAGGTGCCTCTGTTAATGGGGAGTTATCGGATCAGGAGGCCTCAAATGGTGCGAACGTGAATGGTGCAAGTGGCCAGACAGGTCAAAATTCTACAGGTAATGGCAATTTCACTGCCAACGAGAATTTAGGAGAATTAAATTCAGAGGCAAGTGCCAATACAGACGGTGCAATAAATGCTGCGAACTCCGTAAACGTCAATAGCAGTGCTAGCAATGCTGACGAGCTTGGGATCGCCAATCTGCCAGCCCAGAGTAACGGGAACCAACTGGCTTTTGGTGGTAATGGACAAGGAAATTCAGTTCCGCTTAATTCGGCTCTGCAGTCAGGTCTAACACCACAGCAAGGAACTGAGGCTAACATTGCATCATTACCCCAGCCACCATTGGCAGAGTCGGCACCAGCAGAAAGTGCCGTCAATAAAATAGTTGAGGTGTCGGATGTGTCCAATGATGTACCGGTGAATCCCCAAGGTGTCTTAACGTGGGTTGGATATAATTACAATAAAGAAGAGAAAAAGCTTGATGTGCAAATCGTAACTGAAGGATCGCCTGTCTACAAAATTTTTAAGGAAAAAAATCGAGCTGGTCAGGTCGAGATGGTCGTAAGGTACCTGAACACGAATCTTCGCTCGAAAGTTCGTCGTGATATTGATGCCTCTGAGTTTCGCTCGCCTGTAGCCTATATTCGCATGCGAAATGACCGGACATTCAATCATACGGATATTGTGATGACGTTGCGTGATGAAATCGAACCAACAGCAGTTACGAAAGGTAGCAGCTTAATGCTAAGCTTCGTTATACCGGATCGTTGGTTTGCCCCAGTTGCAGCTCAAGTGCCAGTTTCTACTGCAGAAGTAGTAGAGGATGCCCCGGTTGAAGGCATGCCTGTGCTTGATAGCGCTGCAAGTAGTGAAGACGCAGCAGTTAACCCGTATATCGACAATCCTGGCGAAGATACGTTTAAAAACAGCAGTCCAGAATCGGCAAAAAAATTGGTACCACGATCTGACGATAGTAATGAGTTGGTACCAGTTGATAAAGGGCCTGAGGGCGATAAATTTTTAAGAAATGATACGCCATTCGAGTTTAATGAGACTCGTTATACAGTCAATGGTGTGGCTCAAGCGAATTTTTCAGCGGATATTCCTGCCGGTGGGAACGCGGCGGCAGACTTGATTGAAGATATGCCGATGGATTTAGGAGAAGCAAGTCAGTCTAGCGATGCTGCAAATCAGTTACCGGCTCCGTCAACGGCACAGCCCGCCGGAACAGATGTGGTTGGTGTTGATTCCAGCTCGGGTACGGCACCAAGTTCCAAAAAAGTCATGCGCCTTGATTTCCGGGATGCCCCAGTCAGTCAGGTTATCAAGATGATTGCGGCTGAGAGTGATATCAACTTTATCATCTCGCCGGAGGCTGCAAGTAAAAAAACGAGTATTTCCCTGAAAAACGTTGCGTGGGATGTCGCATTGAAAGCGGTGTTGGAGTCCAACAGTCTGGGCATGCAGGAACTCTCTACCGGGCTTGTCCGAATTGATTTTCTAGAAAATTTCGCAAAAGATCATGAGGCTGCGGAAAAAGCTCGCCAAGCAACTGAAGCACTCGTTCCGACTAAAGTTATGATCATGCCTCTAAGTTATCTAAAAGCGACGGATGCCGCGACGATGGTGCGAGAGATGTTGCCAAAAGCAGACCAAAATAATGCCGTGCAACAGCGGAGTGTGTCTAGGTTCAAAGTTCAAGCAGAGCCTCGTTCTAACTCCATAGTTATTGAAGCGACCCCGAACTTCCTTAGCACTGTAAAGACATTGTTGGAGCGTTTAGACACACAAACACCTCAGGTTAGAATTCAGTCGCGCTTGGTCGAGTTTAGCAAAACCAACTCCGACGGTTTGGGCGTTAAATGGGATGCGCCTTTTAATATGGACGCTGGCCGAGGACTTGGATTTGGATCCTTGCCATTTCCCAATTCGCTGAACTCCATGTTTGCAATTGATCCGGGTGGAAAAGAATCTGCGAAGACACCGGGCGGAAGTCTGGCGGTCAAGCTTGGTTCAATTAATAATTTCGTAGCGCTGGATCTAAAGTTAAGAGCGTACGAAACCAAAAAAATAGCAGAGACATTGCAGACACAAGACGTTGTTGTTCAGGATAATGAAGATGCAGAAATGCGGGCTGGTACAACCGACTTCTTTCCTGCAACTGCAGGTGTTGGTGCCGTAGGCGGTGCGCCCAACGAAGTTAAGTATGAGTTGGTGCTGAGGGTTACGCCTCACATAACAGCAGACGGTGCGGTCCAGATGAAACTAAGTATTACGGGTGACGACCCCAAGGACGCCGCAGGCACTGCTCTGGCTTCGAAAACGTCGCGATCTTTGTCAACGACCCTACTTAAGCGAAGTGGTGAGACGGCTGTCATCGGTGGGCTCTATACATCTAATGTTCAGTTGACGGAGTTTGGCGTACCATTTTTGGGACGGATTCCGTTGATTGGCGCGTTATTTCGTTCTAAAGATAAATCAAATTCGAAGAAAGATCTTTTGATCATGGTGACACCAACCATTTTGGGATCAAGCTCCGCCTCCACTAGCGGAGCAACCGGTGCCTTCGAAGTCCCGACGATCGATGCTGGCGCATTTGGTGCTTCAAACGCGTCATC
>JBAXLR010000103.1:0-10494 GCA_037134655.1 bacterium
CGTCTTTATCGAGTCCGTCTTTATCGAGTCCGTCTTTATCGAGTCCGTCTTTATCGAGTCCGTCTTTATCAAGTCCTTGCTTGTCGAGCCCATCTTTGTCGAGGCCGTTTTTATCAAGTCCAGCCTTATCGAGTTGAGCAACAGAGCGTGTCTCAGGGCGAGTCGCAAAGTACCGTGCTAAAAATTTGGAAGTCACAAGCTGGGAATCAAACGCAACTTTGGGTGTGATCGTCAATTCCTCGTTACCATGAGACTTAATGACGAGGGAGTACTCGTGTTTAGCTGGGGGGAAAATCTCTGCAACCATATCCAAGCTCGCGCGTAGCATATCTAGGTGAGACAGAGGACTGTGCTCAAAAATTTTGTTGGTCTTAATTCGATCGTACACTGAAAAAACTTTGTTTGAGATGGATACGGGTGCCAATGTTGGACTTTCTCCGGGATAGCAGACTACAACGCGCCTGTTTACAAGGCTAGCGTTGTTGATAAATACAACTCCCGAAGAAATGGCAGGATTGCTCTGACAAATTGATAATTTTATATCTGCAAGATCAATAGCCAAAGCATCGTTAAATTTGTCCAAGTCACCAGCGACGCGGCCTTTTGCGCCCTCGATGATCGATCTTCTTTGTGGAAGCGCCATGGCAGCGCCATCAAAGCTTTTCAATACAGCATCGCGTTCGGCTAAATAGACGCCTGTGTTGACCGGGTTGTTGGAGTAATGGATTAAGACCTGAGCTTTCAAAGGATCTTGGGATCTTTCGCCAATGAGACGTCCAGGTTGAAGTGCTTTGGATTTGGCAGCATCACCAAATTTGCAAGCTGTCAGCAATAGTAGGGCCACATAAATACCCATGTTAAAGCGCCATGACGAATGCATCATAGTCCTCCCTCGGATTTCGCCTGAAACGATGACTTAAGACTATCGGCTCGGAGCTAAAAATAATTTAGAAAAACCAAATTTAAGACGTAAATACAGTGGTTTAGAGCTATTTTTAGGGTTGAATTTCGTGTGCTTTGACAAGCCCTACAGCTCGGTCGAGGGGTCTCGTGGTACAATCTGGGATTGATTTGAGTATTTAAAAATTTGGAAAAAAAACTCTACTTAACTAAGCGTCTTCTAGGGATGGGGGTTGTTATGTTGGAATCGACCTTTAGGGCATCGCTGATATTTTTATGTTTCATGGAAACCCTGGCCCAGGCAAAGGTTTCCATGCTCGAAGGTGACAATCAGACTACCTATGAGTTTGTTATTGACGGTGTTTACACTTCGCCCGTCAACGTTATGGGACAAGATTTTTTAAAGGTTGAATTGATGGGGGTCGAGGGATACGGGGCTGTTCGTTACTCCGTTGGCAAGCCCGAGATTCCCGTAATTCGCCTGATCGTGGAAGGTGATGTTGCGGTCGAGGCAGAACCAAGTGCCCAAACTGGTCTTTTGAAAAATGGGATGCGGATAAAACCGTCCCAGCCATCGTGGAGTAAAAGTAAAAAAAATGAGCCAGGTTTAGCCATTGATTCTGAAGCTTATCAGGCAAGTGTGTTCGAAAATCGTCCTGCTTATGAAATTGAATCAGTTGGCAGCTACCGCGGTCGCAAGCGTTATATGGTGACCTTGAATGCATTGGAATATAACCCTGCATTAGGTGTTTACAGACTCACTAGCAAATACAAAGTAACCGTCAAGAAACCAAGTATAGCGATACCAACGCAGTCATTGCTAGCAATGGTCGTTGGCGCAAGGTTCGCGGATAGCCCGGCCGTCGTGAAGCTCCAGGCGCTAAAGCGAGCCCAAGGCTTCGGCGTCAGGACATTCGTGGTTGGTAGAGATGTACAAGACTCATCAGACGCCATCCGTGAAGCTTTGCGCTCCATGTATCTGGCTGGAGAAAATTTAGAGTTCGCGTTACTTGTCGGTGATATTAATGATATTCCTTCGCACGAGTCTGAACACATCTACGGCGTTACCGATCATTATTATCGCGCCATTGATTCGGAGGATTACAACTCGGATATTAACTCCCCAGACATTGGAGTTGGGCGTATCAGTGTCAGCAATGAGGCCGATCTCGATACAGTCGTAGGTAAGATTGAACGCTATCTTTCAGGGAAATTCATAAATGCTACGACTTCTGACGCCGGTGGGTGGTTGCGTCATCCGGCATTCATCGCGACCCACGACAGGTATCAGGTTGCAGAAGCGACTCACAATAAGGTCATTCAGGATTTTTTCGCGCCCCGTGATTACTCCCGTGTTTTCCCGGATGAGACTGAAAAGGGTGGAGATAAACTTTTCCCCATTACGCTTGGTGCAACTAGACGACAAATCGTGGAGCACATTGCACAAGGTCGATTTATAATCAACTTCAGTGGCCATGGTTCCCACTCAGGATGGGAAGATGTTTCCGCGAATGATGTCTTGGGTTTCAAACACCCGGGCGCGCTTCCATGGGTTTTGTCCAATTCATGCATCACGGGTGATTTTCGGGAAGAACCGGTATTTGCCGAAACTTGGTTGCGTCATCCTAACGGCGCCATCAATTTTTGGGGGTCCATGGACAGCACTTATTGGGATGAAGACGATATCCTTGAAAAAGCTCTCTATAGAGAGGTCTTTACGAGGGGCGTCAGTGCATTCGACCGGATTTATCAGGGTGCTTTGGGAGAGGTTTGGCGACACTACGGGGGGGCTAATAGGAGCAAATATTATTGGGAGACTTACGTCACCTTCGGGGACCCTTCCCTTAACCTTCGCATTGATCGACCCAAATCAGTTCAAGTTCAGGGACCTGAGACCTTACTGAGAGGTCAGCAAAAGGCCAATTGGCAGATTTTATCAGCGGGTCGACCAGCAGAGGGCGCCCATGTTGTGCTTGTGAGAGAGTCTGATGGAGTGGTTGTGAGCTCCCGAGCCGATGGTGATGGGAATGCCTTTTTGGATTTGGAGAGATTTGGTTTGAACATTGAGCCACTTAAGCTCTATGTTCATGGGCCGGATCTAGAGATGTCGCAGAAGGACGTAGGGGTCTCGTCCGAGATTGTTCGCCAATAATTTTTTTGCGCGTTGGACAAATGGAAAGGGTTGCATGACGTCGAGATTAAGTTTGCTGGTTTTTTCAATATTTTTTTCCATTGCAACACCGGCTTTATCCATCAACATACTGTGCTTGGGTGATTCCTTAACAGAGGGTTATGGCGTTGCCAAGTCAGATGCGTGGCCAGCGGTAACTGAAGCGATTCTGCGTGCAAAAAAAATGGATGTCACAATGGTCAATGCTGGGGTCAGTGGCTCCACTTCCGCTAGCGCCCAGTCGCGTCTGCGTTGGCATCTAAAATCCAAAGTTAAGTTTGATTGGATGATTCTTGCTCTCGGTGCTAACGATGGCCTGAGGGGGCAACCTGTCAAAGGAATTAAGCAAAATCTGCAGAGCGCGGTAGAAGCTGCTAGAACAGCAGGAATTAAGAAAATTATTCTTGCAGGTATTCGAGTGCCGCCAAATTACGGCAAAAACTACGCAGCTGATTTTTTTGCGCTTTACCCTGAACTCGCAAAAAACATGAAGCTCCCACTTATTCCCTTTCTTTTGGAGGGTGTGGCGGCAAATCCTGAGCTTAATTTACCAGATGGGATTCACCCGAACGCGAAGGGTCATAAAATTGTCGCTCAAAATGTCGCTAAATTTATCGAGTCAAATTTATGAATAGGCTAGGGGAAGATTTAAGTATGACGACCAGCTCGCGAACTTCGCCGATTCTTGTTGGTCGCGCATTAACCAAGTCATGGCCCATTCCGGGAGGGCGACTTGAGGTGCTGAAGGGCGTTGACATCACCGTGGAGCCCGGCCAAACAGTGGCGATCATTGGTCCTAGTGGCAGTGGTAAATCAACGTTACTCGGAATTTTGGGTACACTGGATCGTCCAACGTCAGGTGAATTGATGATTGGAAGCACTGACACATCAAAACTAAGTGACCATGAACTAGGGAAGTGGCGAGGTAAGTCACTGGGCATCGTATTTCAACAGTTTCACTTGATGCCATCGCTGACCGCCTTGGAAAATATCGCATTGCCTCTAGAGATTGCGGGTGACCGCGAGGCACTTGAAAAAGCTTCTGCTGCCATAAATGAAGTTGGTCTTATTGACCGTTGCAATCATTTGCCGCGTGAGTTGAGCGGTGGCGAGTGTCAGCGTATTGCCCTGGCAAGAGCTTTGGTGACGCGACCAAGCCTGCTATTGGCGGACGAGCCCAGTGGCAGCCTAGATCCGAAGACGGGAGAGCAGATAAGCAATTTACTGTTTGATTTGGTCAGGCGTCATAATATGGCTGTAATTCTGGTTACTCATAATATGGACTTGGCTAATCGGTGTGAGCGGAAGTTCAAGATGTCAGACGGGTCTCTGACGGTCCTTTGATTGTAGTTTTAATGTAACGCTTTTGGCGGGGTTTCCGATGAAATTTTTTATATTTTGCCGGATGATCGTGCTAGTGATTCGCCTAGCCATCAGACAGTTGCGCGCCGAAAAGTATTTTTCCATGGCCATGATCGCCAATATGCTTCTAGGTTTGATCGGCTATTTGGTCGTGGATGGGTTTAATCGGTCGTTTGTAGACGAAATAGGCACCAAGACAAAACAGATCGCCGGCGGTGATCTGGTTTTAGTATCCCGATATCCTTGGACTCCTCGTCAACTAGAAATTATTGATGATCAGCTCTCCTCTTACAAGCGATCTGCCGAGGTATCACTGGTCTCCATGGTTTCATCGGGATCCAAGGCCCGGTTAGTCGATCTGCGTTTCGTCGACACGAAATATCCTTTATATGCTGGAGTGCAGTTGGATGGGCGGGGCCAAATTCCGGTTGGTGCTGGGTTGGATCTGGTTCAAAACAAAGTATGGATACATCGTGAATTGCAGCCGCAGTTGGGGGTTTCTGTCGGAGACCAGCTCAAAATTGGCGATATTAGTTTTCAAGTGGTTGGCATAGTTTCGGATGATCCAACATCAAGTGTAGGTTCTTTTTCATTTGCGCCACGAGTATACGCTCCACTTTCCAGTGCTGAGTCGAGTAAATTAGTCACCACAGGAAGTAGGGTTTTATATTCCTTTCGATTTGAAATTCCCTCTCATGTTGACCTTGATTTGATAGCTAAGTCATTGAAGGAAAACTTTAGTAAAGAGTTTCCCAATCAGGATATTCGTGTACAAACTCACTTTGAGAGTAGCCGCGAAACTTCTAGGCTATACACTTATCTAAATGATTATTTGGCGTTAATAGCACTCGTATCGTTGTTTTTGGCTGGTTTGGGGTTTGCGTATCTGATCAGATCCCATCTGGACGCTTCGATTTCGGAAATTGCGGTGATGACGGCCTTGGGTGCTCCCAAGTTGGTGGGATTTGCAATTTATTTGGTGCAGGGACTGCTATTGGGCCTGGTTGCAAGTGTGTCCGCCGCCGTTGTTGCAGGGGCCATCATGCCTTTGTTGGCAAAAGTTATGGAGCCTGTCGCTGGGACAGTTCTGGATTTGCAGGTGCCGATTTATTCAGGCGTGAGGGCTGGCGGGTACTGCTTAATCGCCGGAATGCTCCTCAGTATTCCCCAACTCGCTCGGTTGTGGTCGTTGAATACGGCATCTTTATTGGTTGATTCAGGACCCCCCGCTGTCATTAACTCAAAGGTCAGATTGGCTGGTATTCTTCCGACGATTGTTTTTATTTGGATGGTCGCAGTTCTAGAGTCAAAATCCACGTCAAACGGCAGTTTTTTTGCCCTAACGGTGATTATTGCTACCGGTGTATTGGCCGTGGTAGCGATTCCTCTGGCTTCTTTAGGACTCAGATTTGCAAAATCCTCCTGGATCGGCTGGCGAGGAGCATTGGCTCTGAAGTTAATAAGCCGAAATCGCGTGGCGACATCGAGCACGTTTGTAGCGTTGGCAGTTGGAGCAACCTTGCTTAACGTCATTCCTCAGCTCAGGGCCGTGATATCTCGTGAAATCATGCGTCCGGACAGTCCTTTACCGCAGCTATTCATGTTTGATGTCCAGGACGAGCAGGTGGAAGATATTGTGGCGTATTTCAAGAACAAGCACGCCAACATTGATGCTCTGCACCCTATGGTCCGCGCTCGTTTGGAGACTATCAATGATCAACCTATTAGCGACAGGGAGATGAATCTGGAGGGAGAGCGTGAAGAGCAGCAAAGGCAAGCACTCCAGTCTCGTACTCAAAATCTGTCTTACCGGCGGGAATTAAGCAGATCCGAGGAGATTCTATCGGGTTCTTTTGTTAGGGATGATTTTAGCGGAGAAGGTGTCCCGGCCTTATCGATCGAGGAAGGTTTTGCCAAGCGTGTCGGTGTTAAGATCGGTGATCGCATGAGCTTTGATGTCCTCGGCGTTCCAGTTGAAGGTAAAATCACAAGCTTGCGGCGGGTGCGGTGGACGTCATTCGAGCCTAACTTCATGATTTTGGTTCAACCTGGTGTATTGAATGAGGCGCCCAAGACATGGGTTGGGAGTATCAGCAGATTAGATCCAAATTATATCGATCAAGCTATGAGCGAAATTGTCGGGATTCATTCAAATATCACGATAATTGATGTGAAATCCGCGGTGAGTCGTTTGCTGATTTTGGTCGACAAAATTGGCGGAGCGATAAGTGTGGTTTCCTGGCTGGCATTATTGGGCGGATGTGGAGTGTTGTTTGCAATCGCTTATTCGAGATCTGCCGCAAGGGAGTACGAAATCGGTATTCTCAAGGTCTTGGGGGCTTTGCCGCGCGATGCTTTGCTCAGTGTGTTAATTGAATACACGGTTATCGCTAGTGTGGCGGTGGCGTTTGGCGTTATACTGAGCTTCGGGTTGTCGTGGGGGATCGCTACGTTCGTGTTCAGGGCATCTTGGGGGGTAGGAGACTTGCGCGAAGTGGCTAATGGCTTTGTAATCCTTCCGCTTAGCATAGGGCTTGCGTGGTTGGCCATTCGCCGGGCTTTGAGCGTTAAAATTACCAGTCTATTAAACTGAGTTGCATGGGTCGAATTCGATAGCTTTGGATTTTTGACTTTTTACTTATTAAGTGTCTTACAGGTAGTCGAATGAAAATTGAAAACGTTCTTGCTGCAAAAGAGGGAAAAAATCAGGTTTTTTGGATTGATATTGTAGGTCCATCGCCAGATGAGCTGCGTGATATCGCTGTTCGGTATTCACTGCCGCGAGCAGCTGTTTTGGATTGCTTGGAGCCGGAGCATTTCCCAAAGTTTGAAAGTTTTAAGGACTGTAATTTTGCCATTCTTCGCTGTTTTGATCAGGCGTCTCTTGAGGATGCCGACTCAGTTCATGAACTTACTCGAAAAATTGCAATTTTTGAGCGAGAAAATTTTGTATTGACGATTCATCGCAGTGAACTCGCTTTTTTGGATGAAGTGAAGGTAAATTGGCAAAAAAAAGTTGACCTGGGTGAACGACTGCTAGTCAATCAGATCGTCTTGAATATTCTTGATTCAGTTGTCGGAACCTTTGGGAAGCCCATTGAGGTTAATCGGGGGCTGCTAGAAAGCTTCGAGTCCAAAGTATTTAGGCATGATGGCGATACCTTCGAGGAAGGCTACTTTTTAAAAAGGCGGGCGAGCGCATTTAAGCGTATCCTGCGTATGACTATTGACGTACTTCCAAAACTTGGTGGTTTGTATCCTGAGGATGTTAGCTCGATTCAAGATGTCCGCGAAAACAGCGAGCGTCTCTATGCGTATGTCGAAGAGTTTTACGACAATGTGACAAGTTTGGTTGGACTGCAGCTCGCTTTATCAAATCACCGGCTGACTGTTGCAAGTTTTAAAACCAATGAAGTGATGCGAATTTTGACCATTTTTAGCGTGTTTTTTATGCCTCTAAATCTGGTCACTGGTATCTATGGTATGAATTTTGAAAACATGCCGGAGTTGAAATGGTCGCACGGTTATCCGTTGGTGCTCGCATTGATGGCCGTCATCACCCTTAGCATCACGTTTTATTTCAAGAAAAAAGGCGTTTTAAGCCCGACGACTGATCAAAATTCAAACCTGATTTAAACTTGGTTGTTGGATAAAGGTTTAATAAAAAAACGCATTCTGAGTGCGAGACTAATCGTAACTGCTAAAAAAGTAAGCGATAACCACTGGCCTAAAGTGAGACCAATAATCATTCCAATCTGCGGGTCGGGTTGTCGGAAGAACTCGATAACAAATCTCGCGCAGGAATATAGCGCAATAAAACTTAGTGTCATTAATCCAGTGCGTTGTTTTAGAGAGTTTCTAAACCAGAACAAAATGATACCTAAGACGAATCCCTCACCAAAGGCTTCATAGAGCTGGGATGGGTGGCGAGGTCCGTCGTTGAAAGGTGCAGGAAAAATAACGGCCCAGGGTACTTCGGAAAGTCTTCCCGGTAATTCACCGTTCAAAAAATTTGCAATTCGCCCTAGAAAAATAATCGGTGTTATTCCTAGAGCGATGGGGTCTGTCATTGTAAATAAAGAAATCTTATAAATGCGCGATATGACCAATGCGGCTAAAGCAACACCTAGTAGTCCGCCGTGGAAGCTCATTCCACCGTTCCAAATGGCAACTAGCTGATCTGGGTGAGACAAAAAGTAGCTTGAATTGTAAAATGTGACGTAGCCAAGGCGAGCTCCGACAAGCATTAGAACCCAGCCCAACAGCATAAAGTATCTAAAAGCGTTTAACTTTTGATCGCGGTTTTCCGTGTCTGGTAGGGATAGGATCCACTTTCTTCCAATGAAGTCGCACCAAAACCAGCCGAGTACATAGTTAAGCCAGTACCAGGGAAGGCTAACATCCCCAAGCGTCAAAGCAAATGGATCAAAATTGTGTTGATACCAATTAAAAGTTGTTTCTGAGCTAGTCATTTTTTCCAGCAGTGGCGCCCGAGTTGATGATGTTCAGAGGCCTCAATTCTATCACAGAAGATTCTCTAAGGCTTTAATATGGTGAAGATGTTTTGAGTTTTTTTTCTATGATCAATCGTGAGTGCTAAGCATCTCGGGCATTTTGTCGATCTACATAGTCCGGGTTGCTGGACAAAAGTAGGTAGACAGCGTGGCATTCCTTAAGACAATTGAAAGTGAAAACAAGATGCGGCCCTATTGGCTTGCATGCTTGGCTTCTGCAGTACTGGCGGCCGCGGCCATTTTTCCTGCATGGATTAAGCGGCCAGCGCAAAATTTAGACCTGGACCTCGGCGATGAGAAGATTGTTTATAGCCTGGAGCGAACAGTATTTCGCTTTGATTTTCTCGACGCATCTGAAGAATTACGTTGTCCTGGGCAAAGCTGTCCGTTGGCGCCCGCTAACAATTCCGAACAATTAAGATTTGGACGTGCTCCAGTCGCTAATTTTTTGTCGCTGATCACGGAGCAGGGTCTCAATAAAACAATGTATATTCGTTGGGATATCCAGGCTCCGAAGATTGCCGAGAAGGTCGGTGATCTTGTGGCCTTCGACTTTTATGGGCTGGTGGGTGATCGTTATCGTTTTTTTGTCAATGGCATCGAAGTGAGCTCTGGAGATGGGAGACAATCACTTGCGCCCATCGTTTTTGCGTCACCGGTGGCAGCTGGTGAACGCCTAACATTTGGCTTTGAGATCTCGGCGGGTAGACATCTCACGCCTGGATTGGTCAACATCGCTCAGCCGTTTCTAAGTCGACCAAGTATAGCGGCAAAGCTGCGCAGCTACTACCGAGCTAAAGATGAAATCACTCTTCTGCCATTGGCGACAACGAATACTCTTATAGCCATGTTGGCTGCTATCGGTGCAATTTTTACACCTTTTTATCGTGAGTTAATCGCTTTTTCTTTGTTGGTTACCAGTTTAAATGTCAGACGATTGCTATTAAATGGTGTTGTGGATTATAACTCGTTTTTTGGTCTAGACGCTGTCGTCTTGGATTCAATTGCGAGGGCGTTGGCGTTCTCAATGCTGTGGGCGTTTTGGCGGCTTTATTTCCGTTCAAAGTCAAAATTGGCGCTCGCACCAGTGTTCACTTATCTGGCTTTAATTCCTTTGTTTTTGGCGTCAGTTTTTTCAAATGAACTGGCAAAAATAACTATTGGCTTTGCGAAGTATACTGATATTCACTTTGCGCTGGCCTTTATGGCTGGAATTGGATTTTCTTTCGTGTCTTTTCGAGAGAGTAAACGCCATCATTGGACGACATTCCGTAAAAACGTTTGTTTATTTTATGCGATTGCCAGTGCTGTTTTGGCGGTGACATTTGTTGTGAGATTCCTAATCTTGTCGGGTAATTTAGAACAGTCAACGTTAATCCACTTCTCTGGATTTTTGGAATTTGCCCGACTTTCCTTGGTAGGGTTTACGATTTTATCAGGTGTTACAATTTTTATAGAGTGGGCCATCATTGTCCGTGATCGTCAGGTGGTTTTAAAAAAATTCGGCCGTATGGTGGATCCTCGACTAATGAATGAGATTATTCGAGG
>JBAXLR010000104.1:0-10363 GCA_037134655.1 bacterium
GCTGGCCCTAGCGGTAACACTCACCGGCGTTGTAGGACTGTGCATGCTAGGCGGCACGGTCGCTTTTTCACCTGCTGCACTAACGTGGGGACTACTTGCGGGGATCAGCTATGCTGGCTTTTACATCAGCGGTAAAATATTTTTCACGCGTCTTTCCCCTGTGACCGTCTACATGATCGCTTTTCCAGTAGCCTCACTCGTACTTCTGCCGATCACAGCCGCCAGTACAAACCAAAACATGCTTCATGTTGCCACTAGAATTTTTGACTACTCGGCCATCACGCTGGCAGCATGTCTTTTCGTCGGCATCGTTGCTACCTATGTGCCTTATTTGTTATACGGCGCAGGTCTTCGCTTGGTTGAAGCTGGACGGGCAGCAATCATAACCACGGTTGAGCCCGTCGTTGCTGTTGTCGTAGCCAGTTTAGTGCTTGGAGAAAGCTTCACAGCTCTAGGTTATTTTTTTAGCCTACTTGTTTTAGCAGGGGTTGCGTTATCGTAAGTCGCTCCTCACCCCAACGCACGAACCTTAAACCACCCGTTAAAACTTCTCCGTTCACTGCGCGCGGGCATCACTTCGTGAAAAAACTGCCGTGAATCAAATAAGACAACCGTTCCCGCCGTCGGCTGTATCAGAGTGTCACGATTAGCATCAAGTTCAAGCCTTAATTCTCCGCCGTCCCCGTCACGCCAACTCTCGTTCAAATACATTATAAATGTCATCGAGCGCGAATCATCATCGCGAAAGGTATCCAGATGACGCTTATAAAATGAACCTGGTGCATAAATAGAAAAATGCCCTTCAAACGCCTCGAGGCCAGAATAAAGCTCACGGTTTAACGCAACGCGCAGTGATTCGATAAAGGTATTCAATTCCTTGATTGAATGGTCTTCGCTATCGTCTTTTAGCCAAAGGGTTTGATCACGGCGTATGGTGTCAGCACTTTTCTGACGATGGCCTTTGCCAATTTCGGCCGGTTTGAAGTTACCAGCATCATATTGCTGGTCAATCCAGGTGTTTATACCCTGAATCATGCTACTTGGTAGGACTCCCGGAAGATGGCACCAAGACTTTTCCGCTAACGACGTTGCGGCATCATCAAACCATGAACTTTTTGACACCACACCCCCAAACAAAGCAGTCAGTGGGCAATGTTTATCAAAGCATCACCGTGGCCGACAACGGGATTTCTCGTAATTCCAACCACAACACCAGATTTCGGAGACCGCACAACGATCATTCCGGCGCCAAAAGCGTCTGCGATAAACCCCAGAAATTGATCCTTCTCAACTTGATCACCTGGGTTGATATGTGCCCGGAATAAACCACCTCTCGTGGCTCTCACCCACTTGTGACTATGGAAGATCTGCGAATGATCGGCGCGAATGCGTTTGGTTTTTTTAATATGAACATCACGGGCTGAGATCATATCTAAATGATGCATGACCCCAAGCACACCGTGTAGACCTGTATCGATAGCGTCTTTGTCAAAACGCGAGGCATCCCCCGCCTCATAGACCATACTTATTATTCCTTCTGCGTTTGCCGCCATGCGTAGTGAGCCGTCACGCTCAGCCGAATGGATGACAAATGGCGCGCCGAAGGCCTTAGCAATCGTTGTCACTTCCGAATTACTCAAACTGGCACGGATCTGCGGGACATTACTGCGGTGGGCACTAGCTGAATGAATATCAATTAGATGGGTCGAGTGTCTAATCACTTGCTCCATCAACGCATGTGCAATCCTTGATGCTTGGCTTCCGGTCTTTCTGCCGGGAAAAACACGATTCAAGTCTCGTCTATCCGGCAGATAACGACTTTGATTGATAAATGCTGGGACATTAACAATCGGTATGGCGACCAACGCCCCTGTCAGAACAGACGGTGAAAGTAACGGTATCAACTGCCTAATAATTTCAATGCCATTCAGTTCATCTCCATGAATGGTACTCGTGATGGCCAAGATCGGCCCTGGCTCATCGCCGACAATAACTTCGACGGGCATGGTCAAAGCACCCTGAGTCGCCAGCATGGTGATAGGAATTTCAATGCGTTTTTGCTCACCACGCGCTACGAACTGACCGCCAATCACGAGACCATCGTCACTACGAATGTTGTCGTTTTTAGTAGAGTCGTGTTGTCGTATGCGTGTAGCCAATTTTTTTTTCCAAAAAAATATTAATTTGCCATCAACCGGAAAAGCTCCTGGAACCCGTCATGGCGGTTTCTAGGTACTCGATAATAAGACCTCCAACATTTATCCCAGTCGCTACTTCGATTCCTTGGAGGCCTGGGGATGAGTTGATTTCCAAAACCTTGGGACCAGAATTAGACCTAAGCATATCCACACCTGCAACGTTTAAACCAACTGCGCGGCATGCCAAAATCGCTGTCTCTTCTTCGGCAGGGGTCAGTTCTATTTTTTCTGATTTTCCCCCGCGGTGAATGTTGGCCCTAAATTCACCCTCGGCTGCCTTGCGCCGCATGGCAGCAATGACTCGATCACCGACCACAAAGGCTCTAATGTCTTCACCTTTTGCCTCGCCGATGAACTCCTGAACGAGAATGTGGGCTGAGAGTCCGCGAAATGCTTCAATCATTGATTTTGCCGATGCGTGGGTTTCAGCGAGGACGACGCCGATACCTTGCGTTCCCTCAATGAGTTTGATGACCAGCGGCGCACCGCCCACCATGGCAATCAGTCCATCCGTATCTTGGGTGCTGTGGGCAAAGCCAGTAATCGGCAGACCCACATGATGATTGGCCAAAATTTGCATACAGCGCAATTTATCGCGACTGCGGGAGATCGCCTGCGAGCCGTTGGCACTCATAACTCCCAAGAGCTCGAATTGACGAACGATGGCTGTGCCGTAAAAAGTGTTTGAAGCGCCAACCCTCGGAATGACGGCATCATAGTCCTCGAGGCGTTTTCCGGCATACATGACGCAAGGATTTTCCGAGGCCACATTGATGTAGCATCGCATATAGTCGACAACTTTAACTTGATGACCCCTCTCTTCTGCAGCCGCACGTAAACGCGAGGTGGAATAGAGGGAAGAATCCTGAGACAAGATGGCTAGCTTCATGAGCTCTCCGCTGCAAAAACTTTGACTGTCTGACCAACCAAGGCCTAACTCCAGTATCCTTCTTATAACCTGTTATAATCAATGGGCTATTTATGCCCAGATCCGCCGTAAAAAAGTCCTTTTTTTGTTCCTTGAGAAGGCCCCAAAGACTGTGTTAGAGGGAGCCTTCACGACCTGCAATGGAGCCTTAAACCGCATGCAACTCAATCTCGCCAAGCGCCCCTATAACCACTGCCGCTACGCTGGCAACAATGGGGATGTTTGGAAGCATTTTCTGCTTTTAGAGGTTTTGAGATCCCTTGCACCAAGAAAGGCTGCAAGCTTTCACTACTTTGAAACTCATGCCGGCCCGGGCTATGCGCGCCTTGGAGATAATGGGGATTGGCGACGTGGGATTGGTCGATTCATGGAGACTGGACCCGGATCTCAGGAATACATCAAGCACCCATACTTTGAACTAGTGCTGCCCCCGATGCGGCACAACTGCCTCTACAAAGGGTCGTGGGTTCTTGCGGCCGAGTACCTTCGTAATGTTGGTCATTTGAATTTCAAAGTCACGGCCCATGAAATTAATGCGGACACTCTAAAAATGGCTGCCAGCACAATTCGCAAAGGACAATTGTCACAATGGGTCTCTCTCGAGCCACGCAGTGGCTATGACGCCTTGGAAAACCTTGAGCACGCTGATTTTGTGCTGATTGATCCTCCTTACCGCAGTAGTGACGGCTCTGCGGATGACTGGCAGCGTGTTTACAATGCTGTGCGAAGGGTCAAAGAGATCAGCGGCAACTGGATGGTGTGGTACCCAGTGTTTCGACGCGATGAACCAGATCAACTGATTGAAATGTCTGAGGGCGTGTCCCTTGAACTTTCTTGGGCACCTGAAGCTCCGGGCTGGGTCATGAAAGGCTGCGGGCTTCTGATGGATCACGACACAGCGGATATTTTGCGGTTTCAACCAGGCATGCTAAAAAACTTAGCGTTACAGCTGGGGGGGGAAATCTCGGTCAGATCCTCGAGCATCCTACCGGCAGCGGAAACAAAGACGCCGGAGCAAGTCACCGGTGGCCATCATGGCTTTACTCGTTCCTCGCGCTATGCCGAGTTTTTGAGCAAGCCAATTGAGTTCTTGCAAAGACGGGTGATGTCCCAAAATCCAGACCCAGGCATCTTCTCCTGACAAGCGCTTTTTTGTGCCGTCAATGTCTTCGATATCGACTGCAAGCTCTGCAGCATGCTGCTCCTCACTTGGCAAAAAAATCATGATGTTGTAGTCAATTCTGGCGCCCATAAAACCGGCGAGCGTCCGACATAAAGCACAGTTGCCGTCAAAGTAAACCACCACAGGAGCAGGAGTAGGCGGAAGCTGATCCTTGGCTTTACCCGTGGCCACTCCTATGCTAACGTCTCGGTCTTGTTCGGTAACTTGATTCATACGTCAAGTATACAGGAAGTTTCTTATTTGTCCGCGCTCCCGTGGTGGAATCGGTAGACACAGGGGATTTAAAATCCCCCGCCCACAAGGTGTGCCAGTTCAAGTCTGGCCGGGAGCACCATCGAGACACGCTATTTTTTGGATCGTAATTCGAGAATATTGATCTTCCAATTAGATCCCCACTCCGTGCAAAAACCACCCAAGATAGCCTCGGGGTAATGCGATCTATAGACCTCCAAAAGGGGATTTTTTGCCGCCGCACATTCGTCGTATGTTTTAAACGTTTCGGCTGACTGACGAAGCTCATACCATCGAGTGACATCTGCAACTACGACTAGGTCAACGCCGGCGTCGTAAGGATTATTAACACAATAAGGCAGAGTTTTAATGCTGGTCGTCTGAGAACGAATGTTCTCCATCTCAGCGAGTGCTTGTTGGCATTGGCCCATTGTCGTGACCGAGCTTAGTGAAAAAGCCTTCAACTGCTCATCGTATTTACCATAGTAATTGACAGTTAAACGTAGCTGCCCTTTCTCATCATCCTGCAAGAACACATGACGCACAGACGTTACAGCATCTGTGAATTCAGATCTCACGTCGTTTTTTATTTGCTGAACTTGATCACTCGTGGGAAGTCCTGGCAAGCGTGAGGATGCCCATGCATTTTTCTTGTCTAGTTTAGCAAAGCCTTCCACAATCAAGGCCCAGCGAACTCGTCCGTAGTAGTTCTCTTTGCCACGGCAAAATGAAAGTAATGGTTCTTTACCGGTTACGCCTGTGAAGAATGCCACTTCACCTAAAACTTCTGCTTCACACTGTGCTTTGGTTGAAAACTCATAGCCTTGGCCATCAAAACCGATTTCAGTTGCTGACGTTATAACCTCAAGCGGCTCTCTTGCCACGTAGCCAATTAAAATGTCGTTGCCTTCGGCTGTTACTGCCTCGCAGCGCCCTGAAGCCTTGTGGCCCGTGAGCTGAGTCAACCGATCCGCGAGCTGGCTGGCTTGGTCATGGCAGTTGGTTTGTGACGCGGGTACTTTGCGCGCGAAATATGCGTAGTTTTTTTCAAGGGTCTCCGCGAAAGTCAGCTGCGCTGTACTCAGCAAAGCTATACCGACGGCCGCGTTAAAAACAGACTTTGTGTTAAAAAGATTCATAAAAATCTCCCAATTTTTAAAGAAAATGACATTTTTTTAATAAAAAGTCAATAAATACAGCAGGCCATCTCCAGCACCCTGAAAAGAGCAATAATTTTCGCGGAATGGGGAAAACAGCCGGTAAGCCCCGCCAAAACCAGAGGACCCTTTGGGGCAGACTCTACGGAGCGGTTACGTTAACCAAGTCTCCTACGACACCTCTCTCACGCCAGATCTCACCTCGAGTATCCTCCAAAATCAGATCCTCGCCGTCGCGACCTAAAACATAGTTATGGGCTACCGGCACTTTGCCACTTGGCGTGTCGACAATATAGCTTGGGATTGCAAGCCCAGTGATATTGCCCCTGAGTTTTTTCATAATTGATAGGCCGACATCAATCGAAGGGCGAAGATGTTCCGTGCCCTCCACATTATGGGGATGGAATAGATAGTAGGGCCGCACCCTAAAGTTTAAAAGACCTCGCAACAGTTCAAACATTCTTTGATAGTCGTCGTTGATACCTTTTAGCAACACTGACTGGTTACCAACTGGTATGCCCGCATCCACTAGATTCGCCACAGCCTGTTTGGATTCCGGGGTCAGCTCTTCTGGGCAATTAAAATGCGTATTCACAAAAACTGGATGATACTTTGCAATCATTGCTGTCAGGCGTTTTGTCACCCGGTAAGGTAACGTCACTGGCGTGCGCGTACCAAAGCGAATGATCTCAACGTGCGGAATTTTGCGAAGACGCGCCAATAGATTTTCAATCCCCGCATCACTGGCGATGAATGGGTCTCCACCCGTAATCAAAACATCCCGAATGGCTGGATTGGAAGCAATATACTCGATTCCTCGGTCAATAATGCCGCGATTAAAGTGCAGCCCAGACTCCTCATCTCGACGCTTACGATAACAATAGCGACAATACACAGGACAAAGCATGGCAACACAAAAAGCCACACGGTCCGGATACAAATGCACCACTTCCCTGACCGGCGAGTGTTCTTTTTCAAGCAGTGGATCTGCAATACCGAGTCGATCTTTTAACTCTTCAAGTCTTGGTAAGCTTTGCAGACGGATGGGGCAAGGGCTAGTATCCGTGTGTGGTCCTGCCAATGATAAATAATACGGAGTGACACCAGCATTAAACACCTGGTCCAAGGCGTTAAATCCTTGAGCTTCCGCGACATCAAGATCAACGGTTTTCGCGGCTTGTTCAACGGTCCTTATTTGATGAGCCATCTGCCAACGCCAATTTATAAAACTCTTGGCGTCAGTCTTGAATAGTCTAGCCCCTTTGGCTGTGATAGTGTCCTCGGTGTCAGCGAAACGCAAAAATTCCTCGGGAACAAACTTGTCCTCGTGGTCTGCTTCGAGAGTCGTTAGAACTGTTTCAGAAGAATCAAACATCATAAGGCCAGCATAAGACCATATTCCCATGTCACAATCAAAACAATTTGTTGCGCTAAAATCATCCCAAAGTAACCTGCAAATCATCCTGGCCAGCTCGTCCCCATTTCGTCAAAAATTACTTGAAGATGCCGGTGTTAGCTTTGTGGCTAAAAGCCCCATAGGCGACGAAAAAACCATTACGGGCCTGCCGCCTCGGATATTGGCTGCCAAGCGCGCTGAGTTTAAGGCAATCGATGTGGCAAAGCATGCGCCGCCAGGCAGTGTGGTAATCGGCTCCGACCAAGTTCTGGGGTTTGAAGGCGCCTCATTCGACAAGTCGCCAAACTCGACTGATGCCGCACAAAAACTTAAGCAACTTCAGGGACGCACCCACACACTGCATTCGGCTTTTTGCCTGGTGAAAGTTCTGCCATCCGGCAGCATGGAAACCCTCCATGAAGAAACTGTCGACATACCAATGACCATGCGCTCCTTAAGCGACTCTGAAATTGCCGATTATGTCGCTACGGGAGAATGGCAAGGGTGCGTCGGAGGCTACCGCATCGAAGGTGCGGGTCGACAGCTATTCGATAAAATTAGCGGCGAATTATCAGCGATCATAGGCTTGCCGATCAAGGAACTAACGGCAGCATTGAACACCTTGTCCTAGTCTTAAGGTTTAAGACCGGAAAGTAAGGATTTGGCACTTTTTAAACCAGCATTTTTAAAAAGAAATCGAGTACCCTGGTTAAACGCTAAATTCTCGGAAGAAATGCCATGATTTTTGCAGCTTGCGCCCCAAGCTCCGCTGGCTTTTGGTCTTTGATTTTAACGTTCATCACATCCCTTCCGATCCCCTTAAAGTAATTCTTTAGTTTTTAAACCATCGGACCGCACTTTTAATTGTGCTGTCATGGAAGTGTCTGGATGAGCCAAAAAAATATTTGCTCAATTCTAATCTGCATGGCGCTGACGTTTGCTTGCCAAGAAAACGTCGCAAGCCAATCATCCAATCATTCTGCGAATAACACCACACCATCCGCAAGCACCACCAACCTGCAGGGAACAAATGAAGGTGGCATTTCCATCGATGTTCTAACTCCATGCAGCTACGACGGCCAAGTTGGCTGTGTTACCACTGAATCTTTCAAAGCTGCCGATGTTGCCAAAATTACTCCCGAAAGCATCGCAGTTGGAACTAGTATCGCCGGCGTTTCTGGCGCAGCAGTCTATGCAACAGAAATTTGCGCCTTTAGGGGACAGCAAAACTGCGTTGCCGCCGGGCCATTTTTTGTCGGCCCGCCCTGCTCCTCCAGCGAATACGGCTGCTACTTGCCAACGACGCCCTCCATTATGCAAAGTTTCGCACTCCATGCTCCCTTGTTCGTTCGCTCCACGGGCAGCGACACAAAAGGAGACGGCAGCCAAAATGGGCCACTGGCAACGCCACAAAAAGCATTTGAACTGGCCTATAAATCTGCTGGGGATTTTGTGATTGATCTGGGCGAGGGCACATTTCAAGGTGTTGATCTTGAATTGGCCGGCGCGAGCGAATGGCCAAGCCGGATCGCCTTGCGCGGTTCGGGCGCAGGCATTTCTAGACTTGGGGGAATCCATGCTAAGGGCAAGGACACCAATCGCGCCGACGACAAAGCGACGTCAGGGAAAAACATTTCAATTATCAGTAATAATTCAATTCATCTTGGCAACATTGACGCCCGAGGCGGCACAACTTGCTGCGGCGCCGTGGGCTCTGCCGGCATCCCAGGGCTGATTGATCTCACAGGCGTCGTTGCCGGTAACATCAACATCGAAGGCAGCCGCGGCGCCCCTCAAAGCACTTCAACTTCAACCGATGGCGGAACAATTGTGGCGGTGAACAGCTCCATTGGCGACATTTCAGCTAACGGAGTAACTGATACCGGTGACGGCGTTGTCAGTAGTGGCGGCATCATCAATTTAACGTCATCGACGGCTGGCTCTGTTTATGCCAGCGGTGGCAGCAAGCTATCAATTGGCTGTGGCGCGCACGGTGGCCGCATTTATCTTAAAGACTCCACCCTCAAAGGCGCAAGCCTCGCTGGCGGCAGCGGTCATGACGCAAACGGGGAAATGTGTGACGGCCAAATGGGTATGGTTCGAGGGTCTCGTCAATAGTCCTCAAAAAAAACCGATTCAAAAAATTAACCACCACTGTAGGTCGAGACGGTCTTCCAAGACGATCTAGAACCGACCCTACTGATCCAGGCATCAAACACTGGAAACTCACGCATAGGTAAAATGTCGCGGGCATAGCTGGCAAACGGCATGAGATTAATGTCCGCTAACGATAACTCGGGGCCACACATAAAATTACGCCCAAGCAAATGCCGCTCCAACACAGGCAGATCACGGGCAATATTCTTCTCTGCTTTTGCAATCACTCCGAAATCAGGTTGTCCGCCGAATTTTTTAACCATGATTCGGTTCCAGGCGAGATCAATGAGCGGGCGATTGATATGCACCGAGCAAAACTCCCACCACATATCGACCGACGCTTGATCCTGAAGACCCACAGGATAAAATTGGTCCAACATAAACCGGCGAACGAGATACCGTAAAATGGCATTGGATTCACCGAGCGAAAACTCACCATCTCTAATCGCTGGCACACGCCCCGAAGGATTCACCGCAATGTATTCCGGAGCGCGTTGTTCACGGCGCTAAAGGGAAACCACCTGCAGATCATACGCAAGCCTTGACTCCTCTAAGAGGAAAAAAACTTTGCGACTATAGGGCGATAATGGGTGATGATAAAAATGAATCATAATGGAATGTACAAACCTCCCGTCCGTTTTGCCAAAGGACCTCCGCGAGTGTACACACGCAAAAGCCCCCGCGGTAGGAATCATATGGAAAAAGCCTAAAATTTCATCATTTTGATTGCCTCCCTTAAAGCTTCCGTGCTATCTGGACGTCCTCCGAGGGCGATAAACCATCAATAAAACTGACAACGCCCCCACCCTGTGGAGATTTAACAATATGAAAGAATTAACTAATTCGACAATTAACGATACCTGCCCAGCCTGGGCCACAGAACTGATTGCTAAAATCCTGGTGCTTGAAGTCGAGGTTGGAACTATCAAAAGTCCTGGAGACAAGACTCAGTTGAGCCACTGGTCGACCACGCAAGTTGACGAACTCATGAAGGTTGCCTCCCGCCTAGACCAGTCAAATCATGCCGACACTGCCGACATCTCTGCAACCATCGAAGGCCTATTTGCAAAGGTTGTACAAGGACTAAACCGCGAAGGCCACTCCACTTCAGCC
>JBAXLR010000105.1:0-10283 GCA_037134655.1 bacterium
TGTTCTTTAAAATCCTGACTAAAGACCTTCAGGGCACTGATCCAATGGTTTTTAAGTCCCAATGGGGTCAATAGGATAAGTTGTGGTAGGTTCCAATTCGCAATGACCGTTTGAATGTCGTTAAGTAGCTGACTGGGCGACTCCGCACCCCATTCATGAATCACTCCCTGTAGATCTGACCCCTTGCCGATACTGAGCCAGCTTGTAATCTTTGAACCTTGCCGGCAGGTAAAAGTAGCTGTGTTTGGAATGCTCAAGAGGGATCTAAACTCCTCTGGGGAACGATGGATGGTCCAGTCAAGCTTGGGCTTTAGTTGGAGCATCCGCTCAAGATCACTAGTAGTAAGCTCGGATGGATCAATTTTTTGAATGGACGTCAAATGGGTTTTATCCGTTGGACCCAAACTAAACCTCAGTTCTCGACCAATCGACGAAAACCCGAGTTTTTGGTAGAATTCCAAAAGGTCGCTCCACAGGATGAGGGCCCCAAGATCGTGCTCTTGAGCCTTTTTTATAAGATGGTCAAAGAGCGCTGACATGAGTCCGCATCCACGGTGGTCTGGGTGAGTGGCAACATTGCCAACTAGACCAATTTTGACGGAGTTGGATCCTGAGATGTGTGTAAGGGTTCTGGGCCAGAGGCTGGCGTGAGCGGCTAGTTTTTGATCTGCAAAGATACACCAGCTAGTTTTCAGGTTCGTCTCATTCAACACCAAGGGGTACTCGCTTTCATAAGCCCACTCGAGTTGATGGTCGCGAAGGGAAGTGGAAAGTAGCGAGTCCCTCTGCAGAAGTTCCGATGGTGTGCAAGGGTTCTGGATGACGAAATTTTGAGGTTGATTTACTTGCATGTGTTGCCTCAGTTGGTTCGTTCCTAGGATTTGATTATACCACGAAGGCTCTTTAGTTTCAGGTTTGGAGGGTAATTCAGTGGCAGTCCGAATGACAGGCGTTGGCGGGGGTTTCGATCCGAAACTTGTTGAGCAGCTGATCGAGGCGGAAAAGATACCAGTCGAATCCGCTAAAAAACGTAAAGAGAAGTTCACGGTTGAAAAGAAAGAGATGGATAAGCTCAATAGCTTTATCAGTGAGCTTGACAGTACTTTGAACGGATTAAAATCCAGAGTCGATTTCGTCAAAATGAAAGTTGAATCATCTCATCCAGATATCCTTGAAGGGATCTGTAAGGCAGATGCATTGGTTGGTAACTACGAATTCGAGGTGCGCGGCGTCGCAAGGTCTGACAAGCAATTAGCTTATGGTTTCCCCGATAAAGATAAAACGTCGGTAGGTTTTGGTTACATGGAGATTGAGAGAGAAGACAAGGGGCCTGCGGGCATTGAGATTCAGCCAGGCTCGACGCTCGAGGACGTGGCGCGTCAAATCAATGATGCTGAAGCCGGTGTTCGTGCCATGGTCATCAATACGAAATATAATCCCGACAGTTTCAGACTGCTGGTTGTAAGTGAGAAATCTGGTCAGGAAGCGCGGGTTAAGCTGGATGAGGACACTACATTTCTCGAGTTTCAGAATCAGGTAGCGGGACAGAACCTTGATATTCTCTTTGAGGATGTGCCTGTAACCGATGAAGACAACACCCTTGACGAATTAGTTGATGGCGTTACGTTTAATGTCAAACGAGCGGAAGCTGGCACGCGAGTTCAAGTCAATATTACGCATGATGTTGATAAAACTCTGGAAGGGATTAAAGGTTTCGTTGAGAAATTCAACCAACTCAGTGCTTTTGGTCACGGACAATATCAAGAAAACCCAGACACCGGCGAGCGAGGTGTTCTAGCTGGTGAACAGTCCTTATCGACTGTACTGAGGGGAATTCAGGGCGTCATTGGTAACAACCGAATTAATGGTGAAAAATACCAGTCTTTGGCCGACATTGGGATCACCACGGATCCCAAATCCGGTAACCTGACGATGGATGACGCTAAAGTAAAAGCGGCATTGACCGAAGATTATGATGGCGTCGCTCGATTATTTATTCGTGGACGTGACTCGCAGGGCGTCGCAGAGGCAATGGCAGATAAGCTAAAGCAACTTCGAGATCCCTCAAGTGGTGCGGTAAAGAGCCGAATTAGGGCGCTTGAGAACATCATCAAGTCACAAGACGAAGAGATATCTAAGCGGGAGCAGCTGGCGGAGAGTAAGGGAGAATCGATTAGACGTCGATTCGCTTCACTAGATAGCCAGATTGCAAACTTGCAATCCCAAGGTGGGATTCTTGCGGCGCGAATGGGCGCTCCAACTCCGACGGGCGGAGGTGGATAAACGTCTTAGGATAGAGACGGAAAGAAGAAGAGGTGGCGGTCATGACGAATCCCTATAAGCAGTACCAAAGAACACAAGTTGTAACCGCTAGTCGTGAAAAAATTCTTCTGATGCTCTACGAAGGCGCTATCCGATTTACAAAGCAAGCTCGTGTTGCGATGAACGACAAAAAAATCGCGGAAAAAGGCAAAGCAATTAGTAAAGCCACAGCAATTCTTAGTGAGCTGATGGCGACGCTTGATTTTAAAATTGGTGGCCAGCTCGCTCAGGATCTGGAAAATCTCTACATCTTTATGATTGATAAATTAATAGAAGCTAATGTGCACAACAAAGTTGAGTGTTTGGATGAGGTAGAGAAGTTGCTGAACACACTTTATACAGCATGGAAAGATGTGATTGAAAATCCACGTGCTGATGGTGTGCCTTCGCCTTCATTGCAGCCTGAAGAATTCAAGAAATATCAAGAACAGATGGCAGCATCTGGTGAAGAAGCTCCTGAAAAAAGCCGATCCAATGATAAAGACCAGTCCAGGGGTAACCTCAAAGTCGTAGCGTAATTCGCTATCAATTTGTTGAAAACCCAAGATTTGGCGTTAGTTTCCCACCAACTAGGAAAAAAAGGCCGACCATTCGTGGTCGGTCCGGTATTTTTTACCTTGAAAATCAGACAATCTTGAAAAGTTGCAACCTTTCCCACGGCGTAAACAAGGCTTGTTAGTATCAAAAATACGAGTCCGGGTTTTTAAATCGATTCGTTGAACCGTAGGAGGAAATCATGCCTATTTCACAAGCGCTGTATACGGGCGTAACCGGGATGTCAGTTATGGCTGACGGTATGACGGTGGTTGCCAACAACATCGCCAACGCCAACGCCAAGGGCTTCAAGAAAGACCGCGTGGAGTTTGAGGACATGCTCTCAGCTGACAGGTCTACTGGTAGTGGTACAGGCCAGCTTGGTCGTGGTGCCTTGCTGAGGTCTATCCGCACCATCCATACCCAAGGTGGTTTGTCCGTAACGGATAACCTAACCGACTTAGCTATTCAGGGCGAAGGATTCTTCGTTGTAAAAAACATGAACTCCGAGGCAGCTGATTCTGCGGGTAACTTTTATACTCGGGTTGGCTCCTTCGTGTTCGACAAGGATGGTTTCTTGGCAGAACCGTCTGGTGGTCGCGTGATGGGGTACATGGCAAAAAATGACGGAAGTCTTGGCTCTCGCTTGGAAGAGATTCGTGTTGATACCAATGCGATTGCTCCTAGAAAGACCGACAAAGTCACTCTTGACTTGAACTTAGACGCCCGTATTAAGCCAACCGAGGTTGAGTTTGATGTCAATAGCCCTGAGGCTACATCTCAGTTTAACCATACCATCACAGTTTTCGACTCCCACGGTCGCGGTCATCCCATGACGGTGTTTTATAACCGAGTCGAGACCAGTGACGGAATGGAATGGAAATGGAATGCTTGTTTCTCAGGCAAAGACGTCGACGGGTCATCTCCAGACCAGGAATTGGTAGTCGGTCCCACGGGCTCTATCAAATTTGATAGCAAAGGTAATTTGATTGAAGAGATTAATGATGGTGGGACAGTCAATTTTGCAGATGGCGCTGAACCAGAGCAAGCTATCGAGTTTGATTTCGGGAAAAATCTTGGTATCGAGAAGGGGAATGGTACAAATGCCACCCGATGTATCTCGGCTAAGAGTGTAACGAACTACCACAGCCAAAATGGTTATGAGACCGGTAACATCAAAAATCTTAAAATTGAATTGGATGGAACCATTCGTGGTCTGTTCACAAACGGTATTCAGCGAACCCTTGGGTCTTTGGCTCTGGCAAGCTTTGAGAATATCGATGGACTCAGCAAGGCTGGTGGTAACAAGTTCTACGAGACCCGTGACTCTGGTCCTGCAAAACTAGGCATGGCGCTTAGCGGATTACGTGGATCCATTGTTTCCTCGACGCTCGAGGAATCAAACGTCGACTTGGCGCAGGAGTTCGTTAACATGATCATGACTCAGCGTGGATTCCAGGCGAACAGTCGATCGATTACGACGGCAGATTCCATGATCGAGGAAGTCGTTAACTTGCGTCGTTAATTTTAAATTCTTCTAAGGTTTGGTTAAATTAAGAGGGCGACCCCATGGGGCGCCCTCCGTTTTTTTGTCTGGTACGCATAACCTAGGAGGCTTTGCTGACCTTGGGTTTCGGGGGACTTAGAAATAAAAAGTAACTGTCAGCCATTGCATCAAATATGAGTGGTTGCTGGCATTTGCCGCAGTTTCTTGTCGGAGCCTCATGGGATAAAAGGCTTGATCCATCCTTTAACACATCGATCAATTGCTCAACGTCGCCATGCTGCTGACATACATAAGGTGCATAAAAAGTTGAGACGCTGCCTTTGCCGAGTGATTCTGGGACCATGTTTAGCTGATCAACCATGGCGATTGAGCACTTAGTGAAATCAAGTCGACCAAATTCTCCAAAGTCCCGAATAAGAAAGACCCATTCGCGTACGCCACACGAGTTGAAATTGGTGATGCCTTCAAGATCCATGACAATCGAAGCTGCTTTGATGCGCGGCACATCACTGTGTTTGAAAGCGTCGTCCACATCGCCGACAAACTTGTAAAGGACCGCGTCCTTGGACTCAGTTATCTCTACTTTTAAGCTGCCTAACGACACTGATCTGGACATGAGAACTCCTAACGGCCACGCCTACTGTACTGGGAGTTTATCGGCAAATAGCTGGGATTTCTTAAGACGAAGCGTCATAAGGCTCTGAAAGTTAAAGGAATTTTCCTGACATGACGGTTGCTTAGGCGTGCCTCAAGCTCTCATCAATAGGGGGCCGTGTTTGTGGTTTTTAAGAGTCCCTCAGACGGAAAGACCGCGCGGCCAGCCGTATCTCGCGAGAGATCCCAGCTCTTCTTCGATCCTCAGGAGCTGGTTGTACTTGCAGATTCGGTCCGTTCGACTGGCTGAGCCTGTTTTGATCATTCCACAGTTAGTTGCGACCGCTAAATCAGCAATTGTTGTATCTTCGGTTTCGCCTGACCGGTGGGATGCAATCGATGTAAACCCGTGCGTCTTCGCCATTTCAATTGTTTCTAGAGTTTCAGTTAGCGTGCCGATTTGATTTACTTTAATCAAAATCGAATTAGCTGCTTTCTTGCTAATCCCGTCACGCAATCTTTTCACGTTGGTTACAAACAAATCATCGCCCACGATCTGTACTCGGTCGCCAATCTTATTTGTCAGTGCGACAAAACCATCCCAATCGTGTTCATCAAGGCCGTCTTCAATTGAAATAATCGGGTAATCCTTAGCAAGTTTACAGAGAAAATCGACCATGCCGCCGGAATCGAGGGTTTTACCTTCTCCGTCTAAAACATATTTTTTGTCTTTGCAGAAGCTGGAGGCAGCAACATCGAGTGCCAAGGCGATATCTTTTCCTGGTTTAAAGCCGGCCTTTTCAATGGCTGTCAAAATAATATCGAGAGCTTCGGCGTTACTTTTCAAATCAGGAGCGAATCCGCCCTCGTCACCAACGGCAGTGTTTAGCTTTCGGCCATGGAGGACTTTTTTGAGCGCGTGGAAAACCTCCGCACCGTAGCGCAAGCCTTCTCGGAAAGAAGGAGCCCCCCAGGGCACGATCATGAACTCTTGAAAATCCACATTGTTGTCAGCGTGCGCTCCGCCGTTGATGATGTTCATGAGTGGTACAGGTAAGGTGAGGGCACGAGATCCGCCGATATAGCGATACAACGGTAAAGCGGCAGCTTCAGCTCCTGCGCGTGCGCAGGCCAAAGAGACGCCTAAAATCGCATTTGCTCCGAGATTTGATTTGTTATCGGTACCATCAAGTTCAATCATCATTTGGTCGATGGCAGCCTGATCATGGATGTCCATGCCAAGCAACCTTGGTGTGATAGTCTCGCGCACATTGCGCACGGCCTTCATGGTGCCTTTGCCAAGATATCTGGATTTGTCGCCATCGCGCAGCTCACAAGCTTCGTATTCACCAGTTGATGCTCCAGAAGGAACGGCAGCCCGTCCAAAGTAGCCACTTTCTGTTCCAATTTCGACTTCTACAGTTGGATTGCCGCGGCTATCCAGGATTTCTCGAGCATGAACGAAGCTAATGGTGGTCATTTTTTGGTCCTTCAACAGAGTTTGTGCAGGTAGCCAAGGGCAATTCCAGGGCAATTTTTCTCGTCCCTAATTTAGTGGATGAGGGGCACTTGTCAATCAGACATTTCTATTAAAAAAACAGTGACTTTTGCCTTGCTAGGAACTGTGATCGTGCATAAATTAGTGGCTACTTGTTGTGCGATCAAAATAGGTCAATTACTTAAAGATAGCTGTCACAGGATGCAATGGCAGCTCATGAGCCATCCAGACGAAGGAGTCACAGGTAAAATGAAAACAGGATTTAACAAAGAAAACTGGAAAAATCTGCTGCCAGAGACTTACGAGTGGTCGTCCAAAGTTAAGTTTGAAGTGGTCAAGGAGCCGGTGACCGGCGCAACTCACGTCGTAGCATTAGCGGACGCAAAAGAAGGTGATGATTCCATCAACTTGAACTCGCCAGCATTATCAACCGAATTACAGAAGAAAATCTGCAGCGCCGCCGCTGTTGTTGGCTGGAAGGGCAGTGGAAGTCTACTCACCGTTGTTGACGGAGTGCCATTTTTGCTCATTGCTCCGACAAAAGTCAAGACGACTAAGGCGCAAAAAAGCAGGGCTTTAGGCCTTGATGCCGCAGCGGCGATCAAAGGTTTAAAGAGTTCAAAACTTGTTATCTGCAAGGCCGAAGGTTTATGTTCCAAGAGTGTGTTTGATGGTCTTTCGCAAGGTCTTTATGCGCAGGGTTCTTTCAAGGGTGTGAAAAAAGATGCAAACAAATCGGTTCTACCTTCGCAAGTGGCTTTTTTGGGTGGTAGCCTGGATGCGGAGACAGAGCGTCACGTTCGCGCAATGAGTAAGTCCACGGCGCTGACTCGATTTATGCAGGATGCTCCAGCCAACTGGTTTGATCCCATTAGATTTGCTGCTATTGCGGAGGATATCTGTAAGGAGCACGGCGCCAAAGTTTCAATTCATGACAAAGCATCACTCGAAAACTTGGGTATGGGATCATTTTTGAGTGTCAACGCTGGCTCCATAAATGAACCACGCATGATTGTGATTGAAATAGATGGGACTGACAATTCGCGGACTGTCGCTCTCATTGGAAAAGGGCTAACGTTTGACGCTGGTGGGGTGTCTTTAAAACCGGGTGCCGGAATGGAAGAAATGAAATACGACATGTCAGGCGGTGCCGCCGTGCTTGGAACGGCTTTGTACCTCTCCCAGGTCAAGCCGCCGGTAAAAACGGTTTGTATTATCGGGGCGACGGAGAATTTGCTGAGCGCTGCGGCCACAAAGCCTGGCGATGTTGTCGTTGCTATGAACGGAAAGACCATTGAAGTTCAGAATACTGACGCGGAGGGTCGACTCGTTTTGGCAGATCTGGTCCATTATGCAAACGTGACTTACAAGCCCGAGATGATGGTCGACATCGCGACACTCACGGGTGCGGTGTTGATTGCTCTTGGAACGGTTGGTGCTGGCCTTATGGCAAATGATGATTCAACCGCAGAGCATATGCTGGCAGCCAGTCGTGATGTTGGAGAGCCCCTTTGGCGTTTACCCCTTTGGCCTGAACTTGAGGGGGAGACCAAGGGCACGACAGCCGATTTAAATAATATTGCCAAAGCCTCGGTTAAAGCTGGAACCATAATGGGAGCTATGTTCATAAAAGAGTTTGTTGGTAATACAAAATGGGCGCATTTAGACATCGCTGGTACAGGCTGGAATTGCAAGGCCACTGGGTTCCCAGGCAGTGGTGGTTGTGCCTATGGTCTGAGGACCATGGTTGAAGCTGTCATGAAGTTTGGTCGATAATCCGCATGACATCGATACCTTTTGTGTTGTTTGATATGGATGGCACGCTACTTGATACGCGTCGTGACATTGCGCGAGCTGCCAATGCTGCGCGGCACGAGTTGGGGTTGCCAGCCATGACACTTGAAGAAGTGATCATGGCGGTGGGTGATGGTGTGGATCTATTTGTAAGTCGTGTCACCTATCCGCAGACGGATGGACGATTCGGCGCAGCTCGGCGAATTTTTTTGCGTTACTACGAAGCAAATGTCATCGGCGAAACAGTTCCCTATGATGGCATTTTACCCTTACTTCATGAATTAACGAGCAGAGATGTCCCCATGGCCATAGTCAGTAACAAGCCTGCCAAGCTTGTGGACATGCTGGTGCGGCATTTTAAGTGGGAGTCCTTTTTTAAAACTTGGTTGGGCGGTGATTCAGCTGCGGAGGCCAAACCGTCGCACTTGCCATTATTTCTAGCGCGCCAGCAAGCTGGCCTATCTGCAAGTCATCCGATCGTCATGGTGGGGGATGGGAGCCAGGATATTCTGGCTGCCAAAGCTGCTGGATGCGAGGCGGTGTGGTGCAGTTGGGGGTTTAATGCAGCGCCGATCGAAGGTTATCCTGTTCGAACAATCAACCATCCTCGCGAGCTATTACTTACCATAACCAAGGCATAATCTGCGCAGCTACGTCCTTCATGCTAGCATCGAAAGACAGCTATGTTGGCGGAGCCTACGCGCATGAAGAGCAAGCGTTTTCAGCTAGACCCAGAAACTCTAAAGCTTATTCAGGTCATTGAGTCCACGGAGGATGAAAGTGCGCGTCATCGTGCAATTATGGATCTTGCTGCTAAGGGCGGCATGAATTCGGCGCGTATTTTGATCGAAACTTTTGAGCGGTCCGTATGGCGAGATACAAAGACAGCGATCATTCAAGCCCTAGGGCGAGTCCGGCATGAGCGGTCTCTTGAATTTTTGTGTCGTCTTGCATCTGATCAAAATGACTTTGGCTTAGCCTCGGAAGCCGTGTTGTCCCTTGGGGCTCTGGACCATCCCGTTGGCGGCGAGTTTTTGGCGTCACTTCTACGAACACCAAATCACCCTTTAACGCGGGAAGCTTTAACGGCCCTTGCGAACCAGAATTTTTTCCCGTGTGAACCGGAAATTGCTACGATTTTAGACGATAAAACAGCCGATTTGCCGCCCGCCGTTCGACAGAATGCGGTCATTGCCGCAGGTTTGCGTGGATATCGTCGGTTTTTGGGGCCCATCTCGAATATGGTGCGATCAAAGCAAGCTGGTCCACTTTTCAACACTGCCATGATGGCGCTGGGGCGAATTGGCGATCGGTCTTCCTTGGAAATGTTGGAGCATCTCGACACACGCTATCGATCATTTGCCCACCAGTTAAAACTGGCCACGTTGGATCATTTGCGTTTGTCGGCGACTTATACGGTTGAAGACGCCGTGCAAGGGATTCTTGTCGCAAAGTCACCAACTGCGCTAAAGCAAGCATGGATCGTACTAGGTGGTTTTAGTCATGAGTCAGCACGAGAGGCTCTGCAGATTCTGGCTTCAGAAGGTGATGCAGTTCTAAAAACACTCGAAAGAACATTTCTATTCGATCCAAAAAAATTGCATGAAGATCTGCGATTTTTGTCTGATCAGGGTGTGGACTTACCTCATGGTGTATTTGCGGCTTTAGGGCGTTTGCATAGCTTACATCAACCATCTAATGTGATGATCGCAGCCCTTCGCAAAATTAGTGACGATTTTTTCATACGATTTACCGCCTGCGTGAGACTGGATAAGGCGTGGTCCGATTTAGTCGGTATTGTAGCTGAATCGGGATCGACAATGGCGAATCGTCAAAACGCTCTGAATAGCCTTATAGCCCAGCATCTAATGAGCGGTATGGGGAGTGAAACGAAGGAGCTGATTGGCAAACAGCTGATTCGAGTGCTGGAGTCAATGGAGCATCCGGAGCTTAGTAGTCGCGTGATCCGAGCGATTGGACAATTGCGTTACTGCGGGCCGGATGCTTTGAATATTCTAAGGGATCGTTTGAAAG
>JBAXLR010000106.1:0-10217 GCA_037134655.1 bacterium
AGTCATCATTCCGAAAGGCTTTTACTTGGCAGGGATCAGTCAGGACACCCAAGCAGGAGTTGTTAAGAGCGTGGGCGCTCGAGGCGCTATCCACACCATGCTGGCATTACAGTCCCCAGAAAAACCAACGGGCGGCCCAACACCGGCGTTTCCTGGTCTGGGCGTCGAGGGTAGGGTCATTGAGCAAAGCTTAAAATTTGCGCCAAGGGACGAAATGAACGAGCCACTGTTGAGCTTGAGCGGTCAATACGAGGCTCGTCCAGCCGCCATAGCTTATCAATGCCGGTTCACCAAAAAAGCTCCCGCCGCCATTGATATGGAATTCAGGGCCGCAGTGCGGGGTCAACGGAAAAAACCTGGATCTAGCGTTGTCATTTCAGTTGATAGTTCGGACGTTCAGCTTTGGATCGGAACTCGCCTTCAGGCTTGTTCATGACCTAGAGGCTGCTTCGTCTTAAAGCACTTAAAGTGAAGAAAAATAAAAGACATGTTCAGTTTTTTTCCGGTATCATAAGGCTCAACCGCAAGTATTTCCCCGGCGGAGGAGACCCTAGGTCATGCTCTCACTTGATCGTCAGTCATTTGGCCAAGAATTAAATGCCGCAGCCGAGCGCCTAGCACCTGAGGCTGTGAAAGCCCTGGCCTCGCTTAAAAACCAAACCTGCCCTGGTGCAGAATTTGTTGGCTGGTTTGACTGGCCCTCCTTGCATGGTTTTTCACTGGCTAAAGAGATCAAGGCTTGGCGCGAGCAACTTGACGTCGAATTTGACCTGGTCGTTGTCATCGGCATTGGTGGTTCCTACCTTGGTACAAGGGCTGTGTCTGATATGACCACGCATACGTTTGCTGGCAGCGTTCGAAGTAAAGAAACCAGCACGGGTAAACCCATGATCGTATTCGCTGGTCACAACATGTCAGAAACCAGTTTGGGCGAACTACTAGAGCTGATGGCTGAAAGAAAACCTTTGGTCAACGTGATTTCCAAATCAGGTACCACCACTGAACCAGGCGTGGCGTTTCGCGTCATCCGCAGCTTCATTGAAAAACACTACCCAAAAGAGGTCGCTAGGCGCATCATCGCCACGACTGATGCGAATAAAGGGGCCTTGCGCCGGCTCGCCACGGATTGTGGCTACAAAACATTTGAAGTCCCAGACAACGTCGGTGGTCGCTATAGCATTTTAACTGCGGTGGGACTTGTGCCTCTGGCCCTGCATGGTATTGACATTGAGTCTTTATTGCGTGGAGCTGACCGAGTGTTTAAAGATCTCGCAAAGCACACACCAAGTGCCGAGGGACTTTTAGCATTGCAGTATGCCCAGTGCCGAACGGCCGCTTGGGAAAATGGCAAAAAAATAGAAGTTCTCTCGTATCCAGAGCCCAAAATGCGAAATCTCGCCGAGTGGTGGAAGCAACTTTTTGGCGAAAGTGATGGTAAAGAGGGTAAAGGCTTATTTCCGGCGAGTCTTGAATGCACCATGGATCTACATTCCATGGGGCAATATATGCAAGAAGGTGTTAGATCCATGATGGAAACGTTTCTATCTGTGGATCAACCCAGAAAAGTTTCTACCGCTAGGACACATCAGACAATACTCGTGCCGAAAGCACAGTCCAATCTTGATGAGCTTGGGTACCTGGAAGGTAAGCCTGTTGACATGATCAATCAGACTGCCATGAAAGCCACGCGCCTAGCTCATAGTTCCGGAGGCGTTCCCTGTCTGGAAATCAAGCTACCAGACTTATGCCCTGAGACACTCGGGGCGTTGTTTGCCAGCTTTGAGACCGCCTGTGCCGTGGGCGGCCTCATGATAAAGGTGAATCCCTTTAATCAGCCGGGTGTTGAAGCCTACAAACACAAAATGTTTGAGCTCTTGGGAAAACCGTCAAAGTAGCTGACCTTCAACCGCCTGGGCCACGGGACATTCCTTGTAACGTTCAACTCCAAACTCCTGGCGCCTGCAGGTCCGATATTGCGCCACGCCGTGCCGCTCATGACGGCACTCAGCATATAACTCAGCCCCATGATCTACATGCCTGCAACTACGGTATGCCGCCACGCCGAACATGGGATGTTCGCACTGCCTGCATCCGCCAAAAGGTCCCGCTTGACCACAGATATCGCAGTCATGTCTTGCGTTGTAACGCTCAATACCGCAGGCAAGGGATCTTTGTTCTTTATGAAGCTCAATACCGCAGGCTTCACTACGGGCCAACTGATAGCTTTCCACTCCGCACTCTGGTGCTGCCTGCTCTCTAAATAATTCAACCCCACACGATGGATCTCGCTTCAATGCACGAAGGCTTGAGTCACTAGAACGTAATGGCACGACCATGTTACAAGCAAAGCTGAATTGACCACTAGCATCCGATGCCGTGACTCCCAATACGCTCTCGGTGTTTTTATTGTTTTTCACCAAAGAAAGACTGATCCCTGATCCGAGACCAATAACCTTTGGCAAAGAATCTTTCGCCGACAAGTTCACAAGGCCTGACCAGTCAAGTGCAACGCGCGGCAAGTAGGAACGCACTAATTCTGTCGGCTCCCAACGGATCAATGCCGATACGAGGTCATTTTTTGCTACCGCATCACAGCGTAGTCCGTAAGATCTCGCTCGAACACAAGCATTGTACTTATCAAGCGTCACTTCTGAGGCCACACTTTTAAAAGACTCCACCGCACGCGTGCTAAAACTCTCAGCACTTTCATTATTACAAAAAGCATGACGGATTTGCCTCGCATCAAAGATTGCGAGTTGATCGTCGTAGCTTTGCGTATCCGTGTGATTGTAGTTGAGATCAAGTTTATTTCTTCCCACTTCTGTCAAAACATCAAAAAGTAGTCCAAAACCATCAGTTCTGGCCCCTTTGCGCCTGTGAGACTCTTTGAGCATGTGTGTCATATGTGCCTCATCGAGGGAACAAATCACGGCCTGCATTTTATGGAGTTCACTTTCTGATGAAACATTAACAAATACGTCTTGAGGCTGGTTGAACAAGATCTCAACGCAGGCTCCTGGAGCTCGACCATTCTCGGTTTCGGTTTGCGCCGCTACGGCCGCAGCAGCTCTCGGATCTGACGCAAGATCATTGACTCCCATGCGAGCATATAAACTGGACTTTCCTGCCGCGCTACGATCTGTGCCAGAGCCACAACCACTTAAAGCAATGAATAACGTTCCCGCGACAGTTGAGTAAATAGCTTTTCTTGTAGAAAAATGTTCTTTGTTACCAGGTTTTAAACACATCGAAAGACTCCTCTTAAAGGTCATTATGAGACGTGACGACATGACATTTCGTCACGCGAAACATTCATAACCCGTCATAAGAGCAATTGTTTTATCTGGGATTGCGCAAAATAAAAATTTTTTCAGTGCATCCAAATTCGGACGTCTTTTTGGTCTGACCATTGGCAGTGATAACAAGGTTGCGCTGTTTCCATACGAACCCCGAATAAGGATCTTTTCTCTGCGGCTTTAAGGTGTAGGTCAATCCACTCGCCAAATTTGAGCGGCCTGGGTGATGCCCCAATCGCAGGCTCAATCTCCCAAGCCTCGCAGGCTGCGTTCCAAAGTTCATGAATTTTCCGTGACCGGATATGAATCACGTCAAGTCCGTACCAATGACCTGGCTGGTCGATGATGTCAGCCCCAAACTCGCGGGCGATATCCTGCAAGTTTTGGTCAAGCACGCTAGCTGCTTCTTTCATTTGGGCAAAATTTAGTTTGAGCCAAGGCGAAAACGCTGCCCTCATGGCAAGATATCTGAGCTCACTGGCCCTCGTGACACTGGCGAGGGGAAGTCTTACGATCGCTAGTTTTGCGTTACGAGCGGCTAGGCGTCTTGCCACTTCTTTCACCCATTCCGCCACTGTCTCGGGTGGAAAGCCATAGATCAGATCATTACCAACATCTGTGATCATGGCCGACAGTCTTGAGTTAGGATTAGCGGCGCGTTGCGAATCAAGCTCACGCCAAAGTCCGCACGCAATGATGGACGGTAAACTTCTTACGCCAATTAAACTAGTAACCCCGTATGATCTGCCGTGACCAGCCGTAACAAATAAATCAAGGGGTCTTTGGTGTCTCGTGGCTAAAACTTCGACCAACTGTCCAAGGCCTCGTGACACGTTGCTTGCGCCAATTACAACCGCGACATCTCGATCATCTGAGGTCATATCTTAGCGTCCTAGAAAGTTCTGACCGCAGACCCTGATGGTTTGCCCATTGATGCACGACGAGGCATCCGATAGCAAGAAAGCTACACCCTGCGCCACATCATCAGCCTGACCGGCCTGCTTCAAAGAATTAAATCGCCGCGCCACTTCACGCACGGCAAGCGGCAAAGCCTCAGTCATGCGGGTTTCAATAAAGCCAGGGGCCACACAGTTGTAGCGTTCGCGGCGCCCTTGGTTTAAAAAACCACTTAAAGCCTGAACACCACTGTCTGCCATCGATTCGGCATAGCCGATCAGACCGGCTTTCGACGCAGAATAGTTGGTCTGTCCTGGATTACCCGCAAGGCCACTAATACTTGATAAAAACACAAACGATGCATCTTTCGCGCAAACAAAATCATGATCTGGACCCATCATCATGTCAGTCATGGTCATGGGAATTTCAAAATTAAGTTTAATGACGGCTTCCCACTTTGAGACACTCATTTTGAAAAGGGTCTTGTCTTTAGTGATTCCAGCGTTATGAACAACGCCGTGAATGGGTGCCATCTCTCGCAATTTCTTTACAGTCGTCGCGACGGCTCCTGCCTGTAATAAATCGATGGGTAGAGGCATGCCGTGAATCTCGCGCGCCAATCCCTCTAGGGCCGTAAGTTCCTGGGGACGATCCAGCAAAATAACTTTAGCTCCCTCGCTGGCGATTCTTCTTGAAATAGCCGCTCCTATACCTTGGGCCGCACCTGTTACAAGGATTGTTCTATCTTCCAAAAGATTTTCAAACTTATGTTGCTTCAAAACTGCAGCGCCCGGAGCTGGCTCACTCACAAAGAGCACCTGACCTGTGACAAAGCTTGAGTGATCACTTAAAGAGTACCGCACAACGCCACTGATATCAGGGTGATGGGTCAAACTTTCTCCTGGGGGCAAAACAAATAAATTCTCCGTGATAGCGCGCCTTCCAAGTTCCTTTGCCAGGCGTCTGACTAAACCATAAAGTGCTTCTTGCGAGGCAGCTGCCACTGGAAAGTTAGGGCGATGTCTGCCAACTAGTAACAAGTGCGCGCACGGATTTAATTTACCGATGATCGGATGAAAGTAGTCATAAAGTGCTTTGAGATCAGCAGGCGATGAAAGTTCTGTGGCATCAAACAGCACGCCATCAATGCTGGCACTATCACTGACGATGGTCGCACCGGCACCCAAAATGATTGCTGCCAGATCACCCTCAACACTGGAAGAGCTATCGCCTTGGGATTTAAGCAAATTGAAACTTGGTCCACCAAGAGTAATTTTTTTGCCGCTGAGGGTAGCGTGCGACCAAGGAGCGCGCTGACGCCTAAGATTCTGCGGCAGTGGAATTGGGATTCCAGTCTGTCTGACGACTGTTCGGGCAAACTGACTGCGGCTTAGTGACAAGAAAAAATCAGACATGCATCACTCCTAATATAGTTGTTCGCATCAAGACGAACGAATGCCCGTTAAGCGACCAACCATATGTGGCTTTAACCCGTTTTTTTCCAAAACTCGCATTTGCAATAAGCCATCTTCCTCCCACCAACGATACCGCACCGTGGATGGCAAAAAGACGGGAAGTTTAAACTCAGATTCAAATTTAATATTTTCAGCCATCATCTGCACGGGATGCATGGAACAAGCTCGCCCGACCGTCCACATACCGTGCAGTATCATACCTTTAAAGCCTAGGAGCTTAGCCGTAACGCCACTGAGATGTATGGGATTCATGTCTCCGGACAGGCGTGCGTAGCTTCTCGCCGTCGAGGGTAATAAATCCCAGGAAGCCTCCTGAGCCCCCACATGATTATGGACTGGAGTCGGCGGCCTGACTCCGTCACGCCTGCGAACTGAGCTTCGCCGAAACATGGTCATGGTCGTAGTTGAGACAACCTCACCACCCACAATGGCCTCCGTGACCATGTCAAACTCAACACCTCGGTCCACGTCACGATGACCTTCCACCCAACAACGGTAACCAACGGACTCATCAAGCTTAACCGCTTTTTTCTGTTCAATAACCGTCCGAATATGGACGGTGCCCATGGCCTGGAAGGGGAATTTTGAGTTTGATAGATGCCTCAGGTGCGTCATGAACGTAGCCACGGCCGGGAAAACTGGCGGCAACACACCGTAATCTTGAAGTTTCCATGCCGCTCGAAGGCCGTGATAAAGGCTTCGATTAGGTTTTTCTGCCTTATGGATGGTTTCAATCCGGGGTATGGTTTCACCAGGTTTTAGCCCTGGCTTGGGTTGCATGGCGCGAAGATAAGTCAGTAAAGAAAACATCAGGGAATTCCTTGTCTTTTTTTGGCCCAGAACAGGTGGAAATTCTACTCAATTTCGTCTATCCTCGCCCCTCCAAAAATTGATTGTTTTTTATACATGGGCTTATTCCCCACCTTCAACCGACCGACGCGCAAAGGAAACTTTCACCAGTGGCACTCCAAACCGCAGAACATCTCAGAAACATTTGCATAATTGCCCACGTTGACCACGGCAAAACCACTCTCGTGGATCACCTTCTGCGCCAGGGCGGCACTTTCCGGGATAACCAGGAAGTGGAAGAACGGGTCATGGACTCCATGGACTTGGAAAGAGAACGCGGTATTACCATCATGGCCAAGAATACGGCCGTCAAGTATGGCGAAAAGAAAATCAACATTGTCGACACCCCAGGCCACGCCGACTTCGGCGGTGAAGTAGAGCGAATCATGGGCATGGTCAATGGCGCAATTCTATTAGTAGACGGCGCCGAAGGTCCACTGCCACAAACCAGATTTGTTCTCCAAAAAGCACTACAACAAAACCTACGCATCATCCTCGTCATCAACAAAGTTGACCGTCCTGAGTGTGAGGGCGGCGAACGTATCAAGGAAGTACTAAACCAAACGTTTGATTTGTTCGTGGACCTTGGCGCCTCAGATGAACAAGCCGACTTTCCGATTATCTACGCTTGTGCTCGTCAGGGTTGGTGTACCACTGAGATGGATGAAATTCCGTCGCTTATCAGCGGTGAACGCAAAGGGTCGCTCAAGCCCATGTTTGATACGATCTTAAGTACTGTCGAGCCGCCTAAAGTAGACCTCGAAGCGCCGTTTCGGATGCTTGTATCCAACCTTAGTTACAATGATTTCGTTGGTCAGTTGGGTGTTGGTCGAGTGTTTTCCGGCACTGTTCGCAAGAATCAGCCCTCCGTTCGCCGCGGCGTCAATGAGGCCGATCAGCCATTGGACGAAAACTTTGTGGCGACAAAGATCTATACCTATGATGGGCTAAAACAAGTCGAAGTTGACGAACTACAGGCGGGCGACATCGGCCTCGTAGCAGGTTGCCCCAACTATCAAATTGGCGACACTATAACGTCCACGAAAGAAGTCCCGATCATTCCGCGAGTCGCCGTCGAGCCGCCGACCCTGGCCATGATCTTCTCTATTAATACTTCGCCCCTATCCGGCCAAGAAGGGGACGCCATTCAGTCCCGTAAACTTCGTGATCGCCTCGTCAAGGAAACACGAATGAACGTGGCCTTGCGTTTTGAGGAAACCGACCAGCCCGAACAGTTCCGGGTCCTGGGTCGAGGTGAATTGCAATTTGCTGTTCTCATCGAACAGATGCGCAGGGAAGGCAGCGAGTTTATGGTCGCTCGTCCAGCCGTGTTGTATAAAACTGACGCCAACGGTAACCGCCTCGAGCCGATTGAACTTGCGGTTCTTGACTTACCAGAAACCTATTCTTCCGATGTAACAAGGCTCTTCCAGGAACGTCGCGGAATTTTGCAAAAATACGAAAACCAATCCATCGCGTCCACCGGCGGAACGTCCCGCGTGCGTCTAGAAATCGAAGTCCCAACACGCGGGCTACTTGGCATGCGGAGTAAATACCTGACCGCGACCCGCGGCGAGGGTCTCTTCAGCTCCCAGTTACTTGGCTACAAAGAACACCGCGGCGACATTATTCACCGCATCAATGGTGCTTTGATCTCAGACCGCGACGGGGAAACCGTAGAGTACGCTCTATTCAGTATCGAGGAACGAGGAACATTATTTGTTGGGCCCGGCGTGAAAGTTTACGAAGGTATGCTGATTGGTGAACATGCCAAGGAAAACGACCTCAACGTGAACTGTTGCAGGGAGAAGAAACTCACGAACGTCCGCGCGTCTGGTGCCGAGATCCTTGTGACCTTGCGAACATTGCGCAAAATGAGTCTTGAGCAATACATCGAATGGATTGAAGACGATGAATGGATTGAGGTAACTCCTGAAAATATTCGAATCAGGAAAAAAGTCCTTAAACAAAATTTGCGTTCAGTCAAACGGGAGCGAGACTAGATGCATCCAGACAAAAGACCCATCGTCATGCTTTGGGCCTTGGTGGCATCAGCGGGTTTATTTGCTGGGATTAGTTTTTACATCACCAAAAAAGACTTACGCGGCGCGCGAAGCGTCAGCGTACCCGTCTACGGGGAAATGACTGGCAACTATGGATTTACGGGGCAAGACGGGCAAACCTTCCAAACGAACTCTATGCTCGGTAACACATGGCTCGTGAATTTCTTTTTCACTTCTTGTCACGGACCATGCCCTTTGATGACCTCACAAATAGCTTCCGTTATGGCAAAGTATCCGCGCCTTAAGGCGTTGTCACTCACGACGGATCCTGAAACTGACACGGTTCAAGTCCTGAAAGCTTATGCAGAAAAATTCAAAGCTGACGGCAGTCGCTGGACCATGGCTCGCGGCGAAGAAAAAACTTTGCAGCAATTTGGACAAGACGTTTTGAAACTTCCCGTCGGCGAAGTTCCCGACGCGCACTCTGCCCGGATTGTATTAATAGATAAGATGGGGCAAATTCGTGGCTGGTACGACAGCCAAGAGCCTGGCTTTGTCGAAAAACTAATTGGGGACACCCGACTGATTGAGTATTGATTGGGCAGATGTTAGAGTGCCGGGTGGTTGTTGGTTTTTCTTCCAGGTGTTTTTCTCTCCAAAACTAGGCCAGTCTCCAACTCCATTTCTCGAATGAACTCGCTTGAACCGAGTGGTCGTCCAGTTCTTGTGGAGATTTGTAGCTTTTTACCAAGATCACGCGACTGATTCTCGATACCCTCTCGCAAAAATGCTGACCAACTCTCCGATGGCGCAAAGATATCTGCAAATCCACTTCGACCATCACTACCACCTTGGCAGGCCTGACTCGCGCTACTCCATGGGTAGGATCTTGGGTCATCCACCATCCCGGCTCTAACCGGGTTAAGCTCTATATACCGGGCGACAAATGGGGTACCGCTCGGTTCGACAGCACACGAAAAAAACCTACCTTGCCAAAGATGCCCCTGCCAGCTTTGGCGATTATTTATAAATCTAGTGTAACTTTGATGCGCGTTACCAACAGATTCTCGCAAGGAACTTTCCGACGGAGGAACCACCAATAAATGAACATGATTCGGCATCAGGCAATAGGACAGTAACCCAACGCTGAAGACTTCCAAACTACTAACCATAAATCTTAAATATGATCTGTAGTCTTCATCGCAGAAAAATACTTGTTGTCGCCTATTGCCACGCTGTGTGACATGGTGCGGCAAGCCAGGAATGACAATACGTGCTGAGCGCGGCATGGCGCAAACGCTACAATGAAGTTTATTTTAAGAAAATAAAAAATTGAGCAACTTACTCAAATGTCTTTGGAGCTGATTAATCAATACTCAATCAGTCGGGTGTCCCCATTTAGGCCCTCTATGCTATAATAAGGCATTAAATTTACAGAGTAAATAATGGGGTGTGACATGTCCAAACCATTCACTAATCGCTGGGGACTCATCGTTGGTGGCGCAGCTGTAATCGCCGTCGGTGCGTTCGTTTACCTAAAATTTGGGACCGCCAGTAAGGAAAAAGAATTTAGCCTGATTAAACCTTGGTTTGAACCACAGGGAGCTCTAGCTAATTTCTTAAAAGTCCTTCGTGGTCGGTACGTAACTTGCAATCTTGGATCAAACCATATTAATCCACCATTTTTACGAAGTCGA
>JBAXLR010000107.1:0-10187 GCA_037134655.1 bacterium
AACACCCATTCCTGCCCCCTTGACAAGCACAAAACAAGCCCCAAGTTCCATCTGCAGGGCGGGTTCAAGAATCTTATGCATAAGGATTCGCCCTCAGCTTGGAGGTAAGCATGGATCTAGCTAAATTTACTCAGAAATCTCAGGAAGCTGTCAGTGCCGCACAAAAGAAAGCCATTTCGCTTGGTCATTCTGACGTTGACGTGGAGCATATGGCGGCAGCACTCGCCGAGCAGCCTGATGGGCTAGTGCCCCGACTTTTGACAAAGATGGATATAAACCCAGAAGATCTGGCGTCTCAAATACAGTCCGAGTTAACTCGGAAAACCCGCCTTGGTGGCCCTGGCTATGATCCCACAAGGATTTTTCTTAGCCAGCGGCTTTCAAGGGTTTTGATAGACTCTGAGAAAGAGGCGGAACGTTTGAAAGACGAGTACGTATCCGTTGAGCACATCTTCCTAGAACTCGTAAAAAATTCTCCCAACACTTCTCTCGCAAAAATATTTGCAACCGTTGGCCTAAATCGTCAAAATTTTTTGCAAGCACTGACCAGCGTGCGAGGAAGCCAGCGCGTCACCAGCGCTACACCGGAGGGTAGTTATGAGGCTCTAGCCCGTTACGGGCGGGACCTCGTTACAGCAGCACGTGATGGCAAGCTAGATCCAGTAATTGGACGAGACGAAGAGATTAGACGCGTCATACGAATCCTTTCGCGAAAAACCAAAAACAACCCCGTTTTGATTGGCGAGCCCGGCGTAGGTAAGACAGCTATTGCCGAGGGACTTGCCCATCGAATAGTTCGCGGCGACGTACCAGATGGTCTTAGAGAACGTACAATTTTCTCGCTTGATATGGGTAGTCTGATCGCAGGGGCAAAATATCGAGGCGAGTTTGAGGAACGCCTTAAGGCGGTATTGAACGAGATTAAAAGTAGCAATGGCCGCATTATTTTGTTCATCGATGAATTACACACAATCGTTGGCGCTGGAAAATCTGAGGGTGCCATGGACGCTGGCAACATGCTTAAGCCCATGCTGGCACGCGGCGAACTTAATTGTATCGGCGCTACAACGCTGGACGAATACCGCCAACATATCGAGAAAGACCCAGCCCTCGAAAGACGTTTTCAGCCTGTCTACGTTGAACAGCCTTCGGTGGAAGACACCATCTCAATCCTCCGTGGTCTAAAAGAACGCTTTGAAGTTCATCACGGCGTCAAGATCCACGATCACGCCTTGGTGAGCGCCGCAACACTATCTCATCGTTATATTACAGAGAGATTCTTGCCGGATAAGGCTATTGACCTGGTTGACGAAGCCAGCGCTATGATCAGAACCGAGATGGACTCCCTACCGACTGAAGTCGACCAAGCGCAGCGGCGTGTTATGCAGCTTGAAATTGAAGAGGCTGCTCTAAAAAAAGAAAAAGACAAAGCAAGCTTGGAACGCCTGCAATCCCTCCAAAAGGAGCTCCAACATGAAAAGGAAAAACTTCATACGCTCAGGGCACAATACGATGCCGAAAAAACTAAACTCCAGGGTCTAACGGGTCTTCGTTCTGAGATCGAACAGGTCAGACAAGAGATCGATCGCGCCGAGAGAGCCTATGATTTAAATAAAGTGGCAGAGCTCAAACACGGAAAACTCCCATCTCTCATGCAACGCCTGCAGGAGGAGGAAACGAAACTCTCCAAAAGCTCTGGCGCTGGATCGCGACTCTTAAGGGAAGAAGTCACCGACGATGAAATCGCTGAAATTGTGGCAAAATGGACCGGTATTCCTGTTAGAAAACTAGTCGAGGGTGAGCGGGAGAAATTACTAAAACTTGACCAAATCTTACATGAACGCGTAATCGGGCAAGACGAAGCGGTGCAATTAGTCGCGGACGCAGTTATCAGAGCTCGCGCGGGAATCAAAGATCCCAAAAGACCGATCGGTAGCTTCATGTTTTTGGGGCCAACAGGTGTGGGCAAGACTGAACTTGCTAAAACTTTGGCGGAAAACCTCTTTGACAGTGAAGATAACCTAATCCGCATCGATATGTCTGAATACATGGAAAAACACTCCGTCAGTAGAATGATCGGAGCTCCCCCTGGATACGTCGGTTATGATGAGGGGGGTCAACTCACAGAAGCCGTGCGCCGCAGGCCTTACAGTGTGCTATTGTTTGACGAGATTGAAAAAGCACATCCTGATGTATTCAATATTCTTCTGCAGTTACTAGACGATGGTCGACTGACTGACAATCAGGGGCGGGTCGTAAATTTTAAAGACACCGTCGTGATTATGACCAGCAACATCGGCGCGCACTACTTGCTTGAGGGGGTCGATGCTCAAGGCGATTTAACAGAGTCGGCACGAAAAAATGTGATGGAAGCGCTACGCAACCATTTTAGGCCAGAACTCTTGAATCGCATCGATGATATCGTGCTGTTCAAACCACTTAAAATTGACGAAGTGAAGAAGATCGTGAAGCTATTAACATTATCTCTAGCAAAACGGCTAATTGATCGTCATATCAATCTGAATATCAGCGACAATGCCATTGGGCATATCGCCAAGTCAGCCTATGATCCCGTGTATGGTGCACGCCCGCTAAAGAGATACCTGCAGCGCGACCTAGAAACAAAAATTGGCCGCGCACTGCTTGCAGGTGGTATCCGTGAGGGATCAACGGTTACAGTGGATGTAAAACCTGGAGAAGCATCTCAAGGCGAGCTCTCAATATCAGTGACTAGAGCTGACTTAGCCTAGTGGAATGAACATAGAGGATCTATTAGTTATCTGATTTTGTCGTTTCGACGTCCCTTAGCTCACGAAGCATCATGAACTTGAGCTCACCGTCGTATTCCTTGAGGTTAATGCTCAGGCGAGCTACCGTTGTAACGGCAGTCTCAGAAAACGTTGCACTGCCATCTTTTGATTCCGTAAAAATATAACAGCCAGGACAACGCGCCGCCATCGCCTCTTTGAACCGAAAGGATCGAAGCGTCTTGTCAGACGAAGCTTTCAGATCAACAATAATCTTGTCTCGACTATCACCTGCGATTAGCTCGGAAATGCAGATCCTGTAGGTGTCTTTAGCAACCTGGGCCATATCTTGCTCAGTAATATTAGTATCTGCTTTTGTAATTCTGAAACATCCAGAATAAAGCCCAGGTGATTTTTCATGCTGCTTATGGTCAGCAACCTCGGCGTCAGAACGCGACGGGCTCCGTTTTTTTTGATCGTCCAACGATGTTAAATGAGTTACTGGCTCAGTGGCCCGACAAGATGAAAAAAGCGCGGTTACGCCAATAAAGAGAACCAAAGACTTAAGTTTCATGAGAAGCCTCCATCAGCATTTAGCGAGGATTATAACACAGGATAATTTAATGCAAATTACGCTTCAGCCAGTCCTGCCAGACACTTATGGAACGACGGTACAATATTAGCGCTACGACTTTTTGATCAATGGGAAGTGTCTTAATCAATCGCCTCATCTCCTGGAAATCACTGCTAGAGAAAAATTTCACAGCAAATTTAGCCATGGGGCCGTTATTTTCTGCCTTTAGCTTAAAATCTGCCGAGTGATAAAAAGTTTCGATCTCGGAAAGATCTTCTTGATCGAATAAAATGTGATTACCACGAATAGCCTCGGAATAGATTACCTTCCAAACCATCGGGAGAGGTAACGGGGGTACAGTTGTTTCGAACAAATTCTCATACATTGCGGCATTGTTAAGTTCTCTTTGCATCGGTTCCAGCTCCTCGTCAGCGGCAGATTAGGAATGCCCACAGCATCAGCCAAGTCCTCGCCTAAAATCCGGCAAGGATGTGACCATGGTTGCAATTGGGCAGCCAGCTGTTGGACTACTTAACCGTATGTTTTTATTGGATTTTATTAATTATGGGTGTCGCAAAAGTTGACAGTTTGCTCACCCGTTAGACACAAATCAACTGCGATATCGTGGGGTTCAGTCTTGAGCGAACCAGAACAGAAACAAGGCGGAAATACAACGCCGACAATCAAGCTCAAGCCCTGACGATGACGGCAAAGCCAGCGATCATAATATCCACCACCAAAACCCAGGCGCCCCCCATTTTGATCAATCGCAATAGAGGGCACCACAGCCACATCCCCGGGCTTTGGGATCATTTCGAGAGCAGTGGCGGCCGGTTCCATGATGCCTAATGAGCTTTCAATTAATTCATCGCCGGGAGACCAAAGATGAAATGTCATATTTGCACCAAATTGCATCCTTGGCAGGGCTATGTGCAATCTTGATTGACAGAGACTCGACAAAACATCTGGCTCACCTTGGAGTGGGTGATAGAGGTAAATCGTCCCATCCAGTGATCGATAACGCAGGTTTTGTAGTAGTTCATTGACGATTTGCCGAGACCACAGTTTGGCAAGATCAGCTGGGATCGAGTCGCGGAGTCTACGGTAGTGCTGTCGCTGAATTGTTTTAGACATGAGACGGATATGATAAATCCGCTAAGATAAAAAAACCACCGGGTTTTGACCCGGTGGTTGATGTCTCGATTCGATCGTCTGGATTACTGAATCGTAACCGCGATTGGCTGAGTGAATTCCCAGCGTCCTGAGACCTCAGAAAACGCGCCCAGGCGGAGTTGGTATTGACCAGCGCTGACGCCGTTGAGCTGAACCTGAGAACCAGAGCTAGAGAATTTAAACATTGGGTTCGACCAATCATCACTTTGATTCAGTTCGACGCGGTAATAAGCGACGCCTTTATCGCCGGTCCATGCCACGACTCCACCACTTCCAGCCAGCGCAGCGCCAGCCGCAGGAGCAGATAGTGCGATGTTGCGACGGATGGGAGCTGCGACCGAGAAGGAACGCACATCACTCGCTCCACCTTCAGACTCAACTTTCCAGAACCATTGGCCTGGCCATGGATGGTGGAAAGCATAACTTGCGCCAGAAACTTTTACGCGCATGACTTCAGGCTGCATACTGCTGTGACGGGAAAACACAACTGTGCCCGGACCACCATTCCAGCTGAACATGGCAGCACCTTGAGTTTCGTCGTAGGAAAGGGACGCGCCATTTTCAGGAGAGGCCAGGGAAATTGAGCCTGTTGCAGCAGGAGCAGGAGCCTCAGCAGATGGGACAGCCGCAGGAGCTTCTGTCGCAGGCGCTTCAGCAGTCGGGGCAGCATCCGTGGCAGCAGGAGTCTCATCACCAGGCGCCACTTCACCAGCAACATCGTCCTCAGCAACTTCTGCTCCCTCTTCGCCATCGCCGCTAAGCAACAGCCAGCCGATCAAAAGCAGAGCGACAACGCCGACTCCAGCAAGGATGTAGCGATTACGGTTAGAACTACCGAAACTGCCATCTTTAAAGATTTGCGACACCGCATTGGTGTTGGTTCCAAAATTACTGGTGAACTCTCCCTTCAAGTCCGCGGTAAACGGATTGCTCTGCGTACCAGACGCTGGCTGCGAATTGAAAGTGCTATTCGGTTGATTTGGCGCCGAGTTCATACCTCTACTCTCCTAGACATATAGTTGAAGCTGCTGCTGAATGCGCTTACGACTGTACATTTATTATACGAGGTAGAAGTCTCTCAAATCAAGAAATCCGCCGTTAAAAAACTGTGATACGCCCTAGACCGAAAAAATGAGCGGAGTAAAACCCCTGATAATATCAATATATTTGGCTATTTTTTGAGAACCGCCAAATGTAAGGGCCCCATCACTTTTAAAGCAATAGGGCCGCGGTTCGATCGAAATAAAAGGGCTAGTCTCGTTTTGAGATCATCGATGATTTACAGGCCCGTCAGCGCACCAGGCATAGGCTCTTGACCATTTGGACCCTGCGCCCGGGGCGGCATCTGTGGGTTTGATGGATTTTGCGGACCATACGGCATCTGGTATTGAGTGCCCGGCTGCTGCGAAGATCCCGGATTCACCGGTGCAGGCTGATTTTGTTTATAAACCGTGTATTGATATTGGCCTTGAGAGTACTGATTACCATAATTGTATCCGACCTCATCGTTACCAACTTTGGCAGAGGGGTTCAACCTCTGAAAGAAAGATCTCAAGCGCGGAAATAATACGCCGTTTTGGTTGGAACGAACAACGCCATTTCCGTATGAGCATTCGCAGCTATTAACAGTCTGCATCTGAGTTGGTCCGCAATCTGCTCCGTAACAATTCTTGTTGATGTGAGTCGTACCCATCTGTGTCGGCATTTGTGAGGGCATCTGGGCGGGAGATCCCAACGAAAATTCTACGTCAGCGGTAGACGAAAGGCGCATGCGACCGGATTCGTCTCTAACGATTGGTTCACCGGCTAAATACGCTTGCTCCGCATCAGCGGCACTCGATATGTTTTCATGTGAATTTACAGACACGAATTCAACGTTCGTCGACGAACTAGTCTTATCTTTAACATCAGCCCTGGCTATCAGGTATTTCGGAGCCGATCCGCTCGCCCCACCTGTGCGACTATCAGGGTTAACTCCGCACGAGGAAATCAATAACAAAGAACCAATTGTAAAAAAACTTCTCCAAATCCCTTGCAGCATAAAACCTCCAACAACAGCAGCTACAACAATGGCAACAACTAACGACAGCAACAACCATAAGAGAAAAAACCAACCAACGCCCGGAAACGTCCGCAGCGCCGTGAACTCCTTCAGAGCAATTGCTGTTCCAGGCTCAAGGCTGCAGAAAAAACAAATATTTCAGCGAGTTAATTGAACTTTCGAAACCCTGAATGTGTCTCGGTTTTGGACAGTTTGTAGGTTTTTTTAACATCGGCACTGGGTGATTCCGAAAGACCCATACGAAATAGATATTTCTCTTTGACATCGGCTACTTAGGGAGTATGTTTGCCTCTACGTCACGACAGATGCAGTTCTGGCAAGCAAGAGAGCACCAGCCCGATCCATGAACACAAAGAAACCCTCGAAATCCAAACCTGCGGCGACAAAGGCATCAAAGGCCGCCTCTAGCCCGTTTCATGTCGCAGCGGTCTGGCCGCACCATGAAAGCCCTCTGCTACTAAGTATGGTAGGTGGTGACCAAATATTTATTGCCACATCATTCACGCCAGTCGACTTCACCAAATTAGCTGACGTCAGAATCGATCATTGGACTGACGGAAATGAAACCGGCTTAGGAACACCCGATCTGCCGCGCTGGCTGGCCATATTACCTTACGAAACCTATAGCGAGATTGCATCTCAAACCAATAATTCTGATCGTGCACTGGCTTGGGAAATCCACGCAGGCCTCATGTGGCAAATCGGCGGAGATGAGCCTAAGTACCGCGCAAAGTCGAGCGCAAAAACAGCCAGATTCCACTTGGACGAGCAGAGGGTCAAAGAGATTCTCAAAAGCGCCCGAGAATTAAATCTTGACGAGCCCCAACCAGTTCGCCTAACTCCAACCACTAGCGACGAGACGTACCTCGATACGGTTCAAAACTTGATTCGGGCGATTTCTGCCGGGGATTTCTACCAGGTCAATCTCTTACGTTATTTCCACGCGAGCTCTCCATCAAACTGGCAGAACATCTGTGCTTTAATGCATGCGAATGCGGGTCCACATGGCGTTCTGATCGCCATGGGCAACAGGATTATTTCATCATTCAGCCCGGAAAGATTCATCGAAATCAAGCAAAACGGAGCTTGTGCAGAGATTTCAACATGGCCCATCAAAGGGACCATGCCGCGCAATTTCGTCGACCCTGACTCTGATACGCAACAGGGTGAAAAGCTCGCAACGAGCACCAAAGACCTAGCAGAGTTACACATGATTATCGATCTAATGCGGAACGACTTTGCAAAAATTTGCGAATCTGATTCCGTTAAGGTCATCGAAACATCAGCTTTGCGAAAATTTACTCAAGTCTGGCACCTCGAAGGACATGTCACCGGACGTTTAAAGACTTCTCAAACCTTGAAATCGATTCTGAGCGCCGTGTGTCCAGGTGGCTCCATAACCGGTGCACCCAAAATAGCCGCCATGCGTCGCATTAATCTCGAAGAAGGCCGACAAAGAGGCTATTTCATGGGGAACTTTTTACGAATTAATCACGATGGTTCATTGCAATCAAACATCCTGATAAGAACGCTCTTGAGCGACAACGGGCTTAGAAGCGCCACTTATGCCGCAGGTAGTGGACTTGTCGTGAAAAGCGATCCTCGCAGCGAACTACTTGAAATTAACGCAAAGTGCACACCCATAACGTTGCAGCAAACTAAGCTCACTAACCAAAAATCTCTAGACGACATTGAGGATGAAACATGACCAATTTGGAAAATATTAAGCAAGCCAGCCGTATTAGCACTTCTGTTTTGGACAAGGAACTGCCACCACCCGCCTCATTTGATCCAAAATATCGTCGTGCGCCATCACGCGGTTTTAATCTTGATACGCAAGACACAAAGCTCGCACTTGCAAATGCCTTGCGCTATGTGCACCCCAAATTTCATGCAGAGATAGCTCCGGAATTCCTCAATGAGCTGAAGTCCCGAGGACGTATTTATGGCTATCGATTCCGCCCTCATGGGAAAATCTGCGGTTTGCCGGTTTCGGAGTATAAGGGCAAGTGTCTTGCCGGCAAGGCCCTTCAGGTCATGATCGACAATAATCTAGATTTCGACATCGCACTGTATCCCTATGAGTTGGTAACCTACGGCGAAACGGGGCAAGTTTGTCAGAATTGGATGCAATATCGTCTCATTAAAAAATATCTTGAGGAGCTCACTGATGATACGACACTCGTACTCTACTCAGGGCACCCAGTTGGACTCTTTAAATCGCACGCAGCAGCACCGCGCGTAATTACAACCAATGCGTTGATGATCGGTCTATTCGACAATCCAAATGACTGGCATCGAGCAGCAGCCATTGGCGTTGCAAACTATGGTCAGATGACCGCCGGCGGTTGGATGTACATAGGACCCCAAGGCATTGTACACGGCACATATAACACTTTAATGTTGGCTGGTCGACTAAAGCTGGGCGTAAAATCAGGTCATAATCTGGCTGGAAAACTTTTCGTGTCAAGTGGTCTTGGTGGAATGAGTGGCGCTCAGGGCAAGGCCGTATCAATCGCGGGTTGCGCTGGAATTATCGCCGAAGTCGACAGATCACGAATCGAAACTCGCTACAGCCAGGGCTGGGTTGACGCCGTAGCTTCGACTCCCTCAGAGGCTTTCGATTTAGCGCTATCCGCAGTCAAAACTGGTGCCGGCAGGGCTGTCGCCTTCCATGGTAATATCGTTGATCTGCTTCAACACGCCGTCATAAATAATTTAAAAATCGATATGCTCAGTGATCAAACTAGCTGTCACGCAGTTTATGAGGGCGGTTATTGCCCTCAGGGAATGAGTTTTCAAGAGCGCACGGAAATGCTCGCGAATAATCCCACAGAATTCCGTCGACAAGTTGATAAAACTCTTCAGCAACACTATTCGATGATAAAAACACTGTCAGAGCGCGGCACCTACTTTTTTGATTATGGTAACGCATTTATGAAAAGCGTATTTGACACAGGAGTCAAGGAGATCGCAAAAAATAAGCTCGATACCAGGAACGGCTTCATCTGGCCGAGCTATGTTGAAGATATTTTGGGCCCTGAGTTATTTGATTACGGGTATGGTCCATTCCGATGGGTCTGCCTATCCGGCAAAGATGAAGACCTCAAAAAAACGGATTTAGCTGCCGCTGGGGTCATAAAAAATTTACGCGAAAGACTTCGCTACCAAGACGAAGATAATTTGCAATGGGTTCTAGATGCCGAAAAAAACAAACTAGTCGTTGGTACAAAGGCGCGAATTCTTTATCAAGACGCTAAGGGAAGGCGTGCTATAGCGCTAAAAATAAACGATATGGTCCGTAAAGGTGAGATCGGTCCGGTTATGCTCGGTCGCGACCACCACGATACGGGAGGCACTGATTCACCTTTTCGAGAAACCAGCAATATCAAGGATGGCTCTAACATTATGGCCGATATGGCCACTAATATTTTTGCGGGCAATGCTGCTCGCGGCATGACGCTCTGCGCCCTTCACAATGGCGGAGGAGTTGGCATTGGAAAATCTATCAATGGCGGCTTTGGGATGTTGCTTGACGGCAGCTCGCGGGTCGACGCTATTCTTGACACAGCCATGCCGTGGGATGTCATGGGTGGGGTGGCTCGAAGAGCATAGGCACAAAACACCAACT
>JBAXLR010000108.1:0-10128 GCA_037134655.1 bacterium
CCAATAATCGTACGGAAGTTGCTGCTTTCGTTGTACTCAAAGAAAGCTTCATCTAACCCAGCCGCACCCGATGCAAGATCATGGATTAGCGCCGCTTCAACCTTTAGGGTATCTGCCAGGCGAGCAAGGGAGAATACACTGCGAACGCTTTTTTCGCCGCGCTTCCAATGGCTACAATCCGAAGGATTAAATTCAAGAATGTTTCCGATTTCCTGATCGTTCACTTTCTTGTTGCCGCGCTGGTGCATTAGCACCTTCTGGCAAAACTTGAACAACTGGATGGAATTCGGGAATTTAACCGTTTCAGAGCGTTTCATGGCCTCTCCCCCTAACGTTACGACACGGACGCACCGGACACCTGTTTTTAAGAGTCCGGGGCTCGGATCTGAGATAATATTTTGAACTCGTTGGTATACTTTAACTATATCCGGCTGCTGGTTTTTATGTCAAGAAACTGCCCGGCAAATACTACCCATAAACGATTTGACGCGGGTTTCACGGCCTTTGACCCAGTAAAACCATTGTGCCACTAGGTTTCTAGCCGAAGCCACCTCTGGCCGTCCCAACTCGCCATATTCACTACGCTTATAAATATTTTTTGCCGCTCATCTAAGGCGTTTACCAAATTTTAAAAAACAAAGACTTCACCAATAAACCTCGTAACACAGCGGAAATTGGCGAAATTAAAAATACCTGTCCGAAAGCATGGACGAAATTTCGCAACTGTTTTTGGATAAAAAAATCGCGATGATAAAAATCATCGCGAGCTGAATATTTTTTTGTAACAAAGATCTTCTTCCCAAAAAACAATACAAAACAAAATTAAACAGTCGCTTGCGGCTGAAGTAATGTTTTCGCCGTTCGCCAAACTATGGCAACGGATACAGCAAATAGACCCACACGCAGGGCTGAGAATCTTTCCAACACATCCGTGATGGTAATTAAGGCCGAAAGCGGATTAAATTCGCCAGATGATCCTGCGTTCCAAGCTAAAACTCCGGCCCACGCGAGGATGAAGACGGACGTCGAACCAACAAAAATATCTGCGCCAACGCCGGCAAAAAATCGCCAAAAGCCCACATACCAGCGCGTCGTTTGACGATGGCGTAATTGAGTTGCAACGCTGTGAGGAGCATAAGCACTCTGCGCCTGCCTCGCCACGGATACATCCTGACGTGTGGCTGAGAAGGTAGAAGCGGATGATTCGTTTGACGGTCTGACTCGAGGCGTTACGGAGCGTAAATTGCCAAGCCCAATGCCTTCAGACAATGGACGAATACGAATTTGTGGCTCTTGATGACCGTGCTTCACGTTGTACCTCATCAGGGAGACTGCTGGATCTCCCTTTAACTTAGGTCACCCGCGCGACCGCGTCAACAGAAGCCTTTATATCTCCGGCAGAAGCTGTCTTCTCAAACAACTCGATACTTGCTTTATTGCGCTGCACATCAGCGGCTTTTCTCTCTGAATTGAGCTGACCATTTGTATCAACTAACCGCTCGATTGTCTTGATCGCCGCGTCAAATTCAGCCTTAGGAAGACGTAGAAGCTTGCCTTTAAGAGCCAAAACTTGCGACGATTTTTGATCCAGCATGCCAAGATCCATGCAGTCTCTTTCAATCGAATCAAAATAGAACCAGAGGTCCTCGAGATTGATTCCTTTTGTTGAGTCTGCTGCCACGTCGCGCCCCTAGTGTGATGCCTTATGTCAGTGGGTTCGGCGGTTTACGTCAAAACTTTAGACAGGGTGTCAAAACGAGTAACACCCTAAAGGGCCAAATTTCCTAGTTTTTCCTTGCATGATCAGTGGGTTGCATATTAAGGTCTTGGGGGCGTTGAGCGCCTTGTTTTTGAAACATTGGAATCTAAAAGCCGCCCAGTTATCAGCGGAATTGAGAAATAATTATGCGTAATATCGTCCTCACCAACTCATTAACCCGACGCAAAGAGCCGCTGGCACTCCTTAATCCCAACTCAAAGCACGTTGGCATTTACGCCTGCGGCGTCACAGTTTATGACGACTGTCACATTGGCCACGCCATGCAGGCCATTTACTTTGATATTTTGCGGTCCTACCTGAAATATTGTGGATATAACGTCACGTATGTTCGCAACTACACCGACGTGGATGACAAGATTATTAATCGCGCCCGCGAAAAAGGCATAAGTCCTGCGAAACTCGCAGCCGAGATGATTGATGGCAGCATCCGTGATATGGCTGCAATTGGCGTAACGCCCGCCGATTTTGAGCCAAAAGTTTCCGAAAATATTCCTGAAATAATTGCCATGATCGAACAATTAATCGCGAACGGTTACGCTTATCCTACTAAATCTGGCGACGTCTATTACCGCGTGCGCAAAAAATCTGATTACGGCAAATTATCTAATCGCAAACCAGACGAGATGAAATCTGGCACGCGCGATATCGTGGCGGGTGAAAAAGAAGACGAGCTGGATTTTGCCCTGTGGAAAAATGACTCGACCCCGGACGCTTCTTGGCAAAGTCCCTGGGGATTAGGTCGTCCAGGCTGGCACATTGAATGCTCGGCCATGTCGTGCAAACATCTGGGCAAATCGTTTGAAATTCACGGTGGCGGGCGAGATCTTATATTCCCACACCACGAAAATGAAATTGCTCAGTCTGAGGCCGCCAATGGCGCCCAGTATGCTAGCATCTGGATGCACTCAGGACTTTTGACCATCGATCAACAAAAGATGTCCAAAAGTTTGGGCAATCACATCACCATCAAGAAATTCTTGAGTGAATGGCCAGCGGAGGTCCTAAGACTTGGATTTTTGATGAATCATTACTCCTCGAATATTGATTTTTCGCAGCATTTTTTCCAAACCTGTATGAAGCGTCTGCTTTATTATTATGAAGGTTTGGTTGCCATGTCAGAATATTCTGGAGACCTGAAGGCGGAGCCCGACCCAAAACTCATTGATGAATTCAACGCTGCAATGGCTGACGACCTTAATACGGTCTCCGCGATCAGCGCCATCAATCTAGCTTTTAAGCGCGCTAGAGAACTGATGGCAGGCAAGAAAAACCCTCAAAAGCAAAAAGATGTCGCAGCAATTTCATCCGCCATTCGACAAACGGCTGATGTTTTGGGTTTATTTAAAACCTCTCCTGAAACAGAAATACATTCACTTAAAACAAAGATTCTTCCGAGCCTTGGCATCACCGAAAGTGAGATCAAAGGGGCGATCACACAGCGCCAAGATGCTCGAGCGGCTAAAGACTTTGCAAAAGGTGATGCCGTGCGCGATCAGATGGCGGCTAAAGGTATTGAATTACGTGACTCTCCTGCCGGCACCATCTGGAGCATCAAGTTCGTTGGTGATGAGTAAGCTCTTTTTATCGAGATTTAAGCATGAACCACAAAAACTTTGTCATTACTAATCTCACAGAAGCCGTTACGCTTAAGCCCCTAGGTGACGAGCTTCGCTTCACTAGCATTAAAGCCACAGATCTTGGCCGTGTAAAAAACTCATGGATCGCAGTCAGTGATGGAAAAATCTCGGGTATCGGCTCAGGTCCAGTTACCAATGAATTCTCAGGCCATCAGCAAATTGATTGCAGAGGATGTGTGGCCCTCCCCGGATTAATTGACGCTCATACACATCCTGTATTTGCTGGTGTGCGTGCCGATGAGTTTTGCATGCGTCTTGATGGAGCCACCTACGAAGAAATTGCCAAGAAAGGCGGCGGAATTCAGTCCAGCGTCACGCGCACTGCCTCAGTTGGCGACGACGCACTTGAAGATTTGGTTCAAGATCGGCTCAACAAGTCAGCGTCCCATGGTGTGACAACCGTTGAGATGAAGTCAGGCTACGGTCTATCCATCGAAGAGGAATTGAGGCACCTGCGAATCATTCAAAAGATTAAAAAGACCTCCCTGCAAACCATCAGTTCCACGTGCCTTGCCCTGCATGCCGTGCCAAAAGATCAACCCTCGGCCAAAGCCTGGGCCGACTTGTGCGCTGAAAAACTTCTACCGGTCGTAAAGTCTGAAAATTTGGCTGATGCAGTGGATGCATTCGTGGAAAACGGTTATTTCACACCGTCAGATTGTGAGAACTATCTGACGGCAGCCAAACGATTTGGTCTTAACATTCGTCTCCATGCCGATGAGTTCTCAAATTCCAAGGCGGCCTTGTGTGCAGCCAAATTTGGTGCTCTGAGCGCAGACCACCTACAGCACGCTGACAAGCATGGGATCCAGGCCATGGCAAAAGCTGGGGTTGTGGCATTGCTTTTACCCGGTACTTCCCTCTATACGTCTATTCCTTACACTGACAGTCGACCGTTCAAAGAGGCTGGCTGTCCCGTGGGACTAGCCACGGATTTTAACCCTGGAAGCTGTCCCATTGATAACTTACGTCTGATACTCACCATGGGAGCACTACACTGTAAACTCACCATGGCCGAAGCCATTGCTGCGGTGACTTGGGTGCCGGCTAGGTCACTACGCCTTGAGGACTCAAAGGGTGCCCTCACCGTTGGCCGTGACGCTGATATTCTAGTGATGCCGCTGGCGTCCTGTGAGGAATTTGTAGCAGACCTCGGCAGAACAAAACCCCGCGCCGTTTTCGCGCGGGGTCATCAACTTGTTTAAACTTTTATTCAAATAGCCTATTGCTTAAAGCCAACCGAAATTGTGTCAATGCCTGCAAGGCTTGAATCATTGTTAAGCTGGGTCAACTTCACATCAACGTGCTCATACTTGCCTTCGCTGCAGCTCGGCACGTTCAGCTCAGTCCCCTTGTCAGATGGATGCACCTTGGCAATTTCCACGAATGCAGGCTTGCTTGCGGCGTTTGAATAACATCGCGCTTCAAGCTTAATATTTCGCCATTCCACACTGAGATTTCCTGCGGCATAAGATGAGGTCGGCTTCCATTTGAAAACAGCCGTCTTAATTGGTTTAGATGCGCTAAACTGAGCCATTTCAACGGGTTTGAAAGTCTGCTCTGACTCGTTGATATAAAGGGTTGCGCCTGTGAAGTCGGTGTACATATAGGGATCACCGCCGGCGCTTCCAATATTGACGGCGTCTAAACCACTTTTAAGATTAGTTTTATCTCGAAGCTTCATTAAGTAAATACCACCGGTGCCTCGGACAAGCCCCACAATTCGGCCATCTTTTAGGGGGCTCATTGGTCCGATTGTGACTCCTGGAGAATAACTCGTGAAGTTATTGCATGGATTCTGAGTGGTGAGACACTTACGATCGATGACAACGATCTGTGCGCCATGACTAAACCAAACGGAGTCGGATGCTTTATCGTAAGCTGATGTGTAGCCTGCACCGTTATAAACGTTACCATAAGAGTCACCTGACATGGCGTAGGATGTCTTAACAGACCCCATCGCATATGTTGAAACGCCTGGCGTAGTTGATCTAAAGTTAGCATTGGGCGCTGTAGTCGCGATATTGGCAGCCTGATAGGTGTTCAGATCGATCGCGCCCATGTGACTCATTTGCGAGTAGAAAATTTTTTGTTGTTGATCGATAAAACAACTGTAGCCCCATGTGCCTACCATCTGGATCTGCCCCTGACGGGTGGGCGCTTGCTCCCACTTAGGAGCAAATGGCGGTTGATCGTCCATAGCATACTCCTGAAAATTGCCACTGCCCCAGGCTGCAATCATGAAGCGTTGTCCGTTTTTCATATAGGAAGCTATACAAATCCTAGTTTCCGAAGAAACATTAAGATTTTTAGATTTTGCAATTGTCGCTTTTTCAGGGTCAAAAAAGTACAACATGGGAGACCGAGCACCCATGAATCCTCCCTCGGTGACGTAAGTGCGCATACCGAGCGTTCCGCCTGCTCCAAGCCATAATTTGGTCTCCGTAATCTTGTCTCCATCAATAGTTAAGCGTTTCACGAAACCGTTTTTGGTCGCAGTCCAAATCTTTGTGTTCTGAATAGGTTCAATTTTCTTATCGCCCGAAAACTCCATGTCAAGGCTCACTGGAGGCCTTGGACCAGGCGGCACTACGTTGCAGGGAGGTTTTTTGCACGTGCCGATGCCGCCGCGGGCGCCTGACTTGGCAGCACCGCCCGAGAAGTTTGATTCGTTACACGCCTGGAAAACCAGGGAGCCAAAGATCGAAGCTACGACAACTGCGCTTTTGCTGTATTTCATGCCCAAACTATTTTTAATTTGCTTGATCATGACATTACCTCACAAGGATAGAGACTGAATGACGACACGGTATCCAGCCCCGTCTGAAAAATGACTTCCCCAGCTGGTGAACTCATGCTGTTTGCCATCTTCTGTTGTCACAAAGACAGTTGTAGCTGCCCTAAAATCATTCGTAAAATCGATTCCACAAATCAGGAGAAGGTCAGGATAAGACATAATGATTTCTCTGATATCACTCGCAATGGCTCTGCACTCCTGCGTATCATTAAGTTTTTTGATCCGATCAACGTCGTAGACATCCTTGAAACCATGTTTCCCTAGAAGAGCAATTGATTTGAATTTAACACCTGAGCTCGCGCTAAGAGTCGCGAATCCACTTCTAGAATTGGCTACATCCGAAGTCCCACTCAGTTTGATCAAAGTTGCACGAGTCACAAGCGTCTCCGAGTGTAGATTCATCGGGAACTGACTTTGTGGATCTGCTGGAACAAAGAACTTCTCTCCCACGGGACGCGGGGCAAGGGGATCACTAAAACTCGAGTTACAACTGGTAAGTGAAATCGGCAAGGAGAGGGCTACGCTTAGCAAAAGCGTACTAGGCGTTATGCCTTTGATATCCATAACATGACTCCTTAAACTTGTCCGGCCTTTGGTAATTAGGTCGGTAAAAAACGGGGAGAATGTTAGGAAAACAAAAAATACTTAATAATTACAGAACTTTATTTCTGTTAAATGAAACCGAGACCTAGTACCTGATCTCCGTTATTACGTATTCAACGGCACCTTTGGGTGCATGAACCTCGATCATATCATCGATTTTTTTGCCTAAAAGTGCCCTGGCAATTGGGGAACTCAATGAAATGCGATTTTTCGTAATGTCTGCTTCTAAATCACCAACAACTCGGTAAGTCTTAACATCACCCGTATTCTCGTCCTGGACCGTGACGTAGGCACCAAAACGTACCTGTGATCTAGCCTCATTATCCGCTGAAAAATCAATTATGTTGGCGCGACTTAGACTTCCTTCAAGCTCGGCAATTCGCCCCTCGATGAATCCTTGGCGCTCCCGTGCTGCGTGATACTCGGCGTTCTCGCTTAAATCGCCGTGGGCTCTCGCGTCTGCAATATCCTGAATGACCTTCGGGCGGTCAATATGCTTCAAATGATGAAGCTCGTCTTGCAGGACCTGGTAACCGTCTCTCGTAAAAGGAATAAGCTCTTCTGCCATGGCCGACAACTTTCTTACATTAGTTTAATTAGGTCTTTTTACTAAAAAACAGGCGGGGCTCTCTTGCCCCGCTTCGTGCTCAAATTCTCCCAAGAATCTATACCAAATCTACCCCAAACACAATTGCTTATGTTTTGACCGTTATGGAACGGGGGCTAAAAGCTGTGGGTCGCGGAAAAACCCAGCGTATAGGCCAGGGCGTCAATATCCTGCAAACTCGAATCTGTCGCATTTTTTTGTGATTTACCCGTGCCTTTTTGCACAACTATACCCGCAGAAATTTGGCTGTTGGGCTGGGCCCATGCCAAAAACATACTTGTCCCCATGTAATCGATATGATCGGGCTGGCCTATTTTAGACGTCTTGGGCGTGGGCGTTGCATCATAGTTCGTGAATAGCCCAAACCTAAAGGGAATGGAGGCAGTCAGGTAGTACTCCGTGCCTAGCGCGTAATTTAATACACTCTCGCGCCCATAAAGTTTCTTAGTAGCGACACTCATATCAGACACTTCTTCATGCCAATCAACATCAGATGTTACAAGTAATCTTGGCGAGGCAAACCAGGCAACTCCGGCACGCATCTCTAGGGGCATAGAACCAAGTGGGTTATCGCTAGAAATAATCACGGGAGAAGCATCATATTCGGTTTTATCACCCAACAACATTTTCAGCTTGTCTCTCACTTGCGAGTACTTCTGCGAAGCATAACTTCCGCTTCGCACCATCGCGCCCATTGAAACTTGAGCAGATGGAGACCATTGAATCCCAAAGCCGACTTGCACTCCGTGTGCTACCAGGCTCTCCCGAAGACTTTCCATGTAAACTTCCCTCAAGTCAGAAGATTGCGCGTTTTTTTTAATCGTATAGTTTTGGGACACCTGGGATAACTCATCTGCTTTCAAATAGCCTAAAGACAAACCTAAACCTAGAGACGGGGATACCCGATATCCCAATGCTCCGGTCGCAACGAAGGTAGCGGCGCGAATATTGGCAGCGCGATGGAATCTTTGTAAAGCGCCAAGATTAGTTTTTAGATCGTCTTGATCTTTTAGCTCAGTGTCCAACGTATAGTATGCAAATCCCCCCACAAGACCGGGCAAAACCTTATCCAGTTTTTGCATCACCCCAAAAAACGGCGCAAACGTTCCCCCACTCTCCTCAACGAAGTCACTAGCGCCTAAAAACGCTTTTTTGAAGGTGACTTTCTTGCTGTAGAAAGCATTCGCCGAACCCGAGATATCGTTAGATTGAGCGAATGCTAGTCCACCTGGATTATAAAACACTCCCGATGCGTCGTCAGCAACTCCGGTGTAGGCTCCGCCTAGACCTTGGGCTCTTTCCCCGGTAATAACATTGCGGTAATGCATCTGATCCGCCGAAGCCGCAGACGAAACTAATGCCAAGAGCGGGATTGATTTCTTAATTAAATAAATGAGCCTATGATCACGGGTCATCTTCATTTTACTTTGTCCTTTCCTTTGACAACAAGACTTGCCCTGGCAGCCTCAAAGCGATCTTTTCCAACTGCGCCGATGATTTGATCCGCACCCAGCCGATTTAAAGTATCGGCAATCACTTTGCGCCGATCTGGAATAGTCGGATGGGTTACATCCATCACAGTTTTATCGTTATTTTTCTTCTTTGTTTCAGCCAATCGCTCCAGAAAACGGTCAAGGGCTTTGGGATCATACCCCGCACGGATCGCATACTTGACACCCTCGCGGTCAGCTTCAAATTCCAGATCTTTATCGAGACCTTTCTCGAGGAGTAATCCCATACCCAGCTTAGCTGCCTGTAAAATACCAATACCAGCGCCGCTGGCGGTCGTAAGAAATTTAGCGATCGCTGATCCGCTATCGCTATTGTCGCCCACAGGTCTCAGTCTTGCCCTTGAATACTTGTCGGGTCGTTTACGGGCGGCGGCTTCCGACTCTGCTTTTTCAACTTGATCTTTACTCATGGCCCGCAGGGAATTGAACATATGCTTTTTGCCAACATGGGCGGCTTCGTGGCCAAGTATGGCAGCAATTTCGGCTTCATTTGCGGCACTTTCCAAAAGACCTCGCGTCACGAGTATATATCCGCCGGGGCAAGCAAAAGCATTGACCGAGTCAGAATCAAGGACGCTAAACATATAGCGTCGGTCCGGATAATCACCATTGCGCGCCACATATTGCCCGACACTGTTTATGTAGGACTTTAAACCCTCATTCTGGTATTCACCATAAAACGTGAAGAGCCTGCCAGCCATGTTACGACCAACTTCTACTTCAGCCTTATAGTCATCAAGGATCAGTTGCTCAGACTTCGAGAGGGATGGCTCATCAGTCACCTCTTTCTTCATCAAAGCTGAACATGCGACTGTTAAACCAACCGACGTCAAAAGAGCTGACGCTATCAACTTAGGTCCATCCATGGATCTATACCTCGTTCAAAAATATTTTTTTATTTTGATCCGTTCACTTTTCGTTCTACTTCCGTCATCACCTGGTCACCCTGAAGATTGATACGGTCTTTGGGCAATTCAAAGTCCTCCATACTGTAAACAGCATGAAGATTGGGACGTAGATTTGCAGCAACACCCACCTCGCCCGTATCATCTAGCCCGCGTACACCCATGACCGCACTTCGGGTTCGCCCGCCATCTGCTGCAGATTGGCTTCTACCTTTCTTGGCAGCCTCACGCATCCTCAAACCGCCCTTGCCCCCCCCCCGGGCCAGGTCCCACCCCGAGCTGGTGGCC
>JBAXLR010000109.1:0-10101 GCA_037134655.1 bacterium
AGTCACTGTTGCAGAAAATAACTGGATTATTTTAGAAAACAACCCAATCAATGGCATGACCAGATTGCGAGATTTCCACGATATGGGCGCACTAGGATTACAGCAAATTGATTACGTCGTTAATTGTGCCAATAAAAGACTAGCACTCGCAGGTTTCGCAGAAGTACCAACCGAAGATGCCAAATATCATATTTTAAATAATCAAAATTACACTGAACTATCTTTTTACGGACCAGTTATTCAACACGATAAAAATATTATTGATTCTGCGTGTCTTCTCCATTAATGAGGTCAATTAGTAACCATTTGAACGTGCCCTGCAAGGGAAATTTACTTTCAAACTAAAAAATTGATGGCTCCATCCTTTAGTAAAGTAAAGGGTGTTTAGTCCGACCAATTTTAATCTGGTCGGACTTTTTTTATATGGCTTATCCAACACGACATCAACATCATTAGCAAGGTTTGCGGTGATGAAATGTTAACTCGCAGTGCAAAAGCGAATAACTAATCATCTTTCCACTAATGACTTGGTGAATCAAATTTACCTATCTTCTACAATTATCTTATTCAAGGACTTTTTTATGCTACGCAATCTTTTAACCACCCTTTTTTTTTGCAGCACAACTCTCTCCCAGGCAGCGGTAGTTGATTCAAAATTAGCTGATGCACAAGTAGACTTTATTATAATCACTACAGTAGTTGCCGGAACGCAGTCACAAGATGCTAAAAACTACCAACGCTCATTAACACAAGTACGTGCGCTGTTCTCAATGGAAGACTCAGGCGCTAGTAATTCATATCCTGAGTTAGGTGAGTTAAAAGCATTGGGTGAGTATGTTGTCAACTGTGGAGAACAATCGTTGGCTATCGCCGAATTCCGCGTATTGAAATTTTCTGATTCACTACCGATTAGCAAAGACTTCACTACCGATGAAAAACTCACCTTCAGCTCACCGAAATATGACGCTGAAGTCAAACTAGTTCGTGCCGCTTGCGGAATCCCGCCATGAAAAATGGGCGCTGCAAAATTCATGGCGGAAAATCGACTGGACCAAAACCAAAGCATGGACAATCCTCAAAGGCCGCCAAGGAAAACAGGCAAGCAGCTACTTTAGTCATTAAGTCATTATCAGGCAATGTTCCGTGAGTAATGGAGTGGTACAGTGCCCTAACAAAGTACAAAGTCTCTTCAAAGGAAAATTACCCATTTCACCAAATCCATTCTCATAATCGAATATGGCTTGATTGTTCTTCCATGTTGAACTTCATTTTTTATTATTAACAACATCTGGAGTTATTGCATCGACTGTGTTGATTACAGTCTTGCCAGCGTAAATCACTGCAGAGCCGGCAGCATCCGCCAATGCGAATACTGTGCAGCCCTGAAGTCCGATCAAACTTGACACAATAAGAATTTTATTCATTTGATGTAAATTGCTTTGTGAACTAATGCATCACATAAAAAAAAATAATAGCCAAACTAGACACGCTGAATTTCACGCTTATGGCAGCACCAGCCACTAACTCGGTAGCCATTGCCGATGGCGATAATAGTCGCGCTGGATATCTCCATTAACAACTGGGCTATCTTCGCAAACAACTCCGTCAAAGGTAAAACAAAGTGTCGTGAGTTTTACGACATGGGTAATTCAGGCGTCCAACAGATTGATTACGTGGTTTCATGCGCCTACCAAAAGCTGTCACTCGCAGGGTTCAAAGTTCTCACCACCATTTCTTCCAAATCTGATGATGCAGGTACCAAAAATATCGCTGATTTGTCGTACTACACACCCGTTATACACATAACTATCTAAAGGAGTGTTTGCTGACTGTTTCTTTAAAGCGGGTCGGCTGCTCGACATTCTATATTTAGCTTTGCGGTCAGCTGACTAAATCATAGCCCCACTTTTGACCTTGTGATTTATATCCCGCTCTGGACCAACAGAATGTCCGTTTACTTAAATTACTTGCATTTTGCAAGTAATGTGTTAAGCTTGCAAAATGCAAGCAAAAAACGTAACATTAACGGAGTGCCATTTATGCAAAAAGTACTTGTGACCGGTATCACCGGCTACATAGGCCAGCACTGTGCAGCCGAACTATTGCGGCAAGGGTATGAAGTTGTTGGGGCTATTCGGTCGCGCTCAAAGGCTGATGACACGCGAACTGCAATTGCCCGTGTCGCACCTGTCGAAATGCTGAGTTTCGTTGAAGCCGACTTACTTTTAGATAAAGGATGGAAAGAGGCTATGGAAGGATCTACGTTTGTCCTTCACGTTGCGTCGCCGTTCGTACTTAAAGAGCTAAGAGATGAAAGCGAGCTAATTGTGCCTGCTGTCCAAGGTACTAAAAGGGTCATTGCTGCAGCACAATTTGCGGGTGTGAAAAGACTTGTACTGACTTCGTCTACCTTCGCAATCATCGCTGGAAAAGAGACGGGTCAATATGGAACAAGCGACTGGTCCGACACCAACGCGAACATCGGAGCCTACGCAAAAAGTAAGACCTTGGCAGAGCGTGCAGCTTGGGAGGCTGCCAAGGGCGGGAATATGGAAATGGCCGTTATCAATCCAGGGGCGGTTTTTGGGCCTTCCTTGGGGGCAGAGTTAGACGGTCAAAGTGTAACCATGATGAACAAAATGATCACGGGAAAAATCCCCATGATCCCTGACATGGCCATGGGTATGGTTGATGTGCGGGATGTGGCCAAGCTTCATGTAGCTGCGATGACTGCAAAAGGTGCTGCCGGAAAACGCTTCATTGCGTGCACTGCAGAGCCTATCGAGATGGCAACTGTAGCCCAAGTTTTAAGAGAGGCTGGTTACAACAAAGCTCCTTCGATGAAAGCGCCGACCTTCCTTCTGAAATTGATCAGCAAATTTGACCCAGAGGCAAAAGGCATGCTGCCGTTCATTGGAAGAAAGGCATCCTATGACAACAGCGCCACGTTCGATGTTTTGAAGTGGAAGCCAACTCCGATGGCCATCTCCTTCAGAGAGATGGCAGCGGCCATTGCCAAATAACAGTCCGTCAGCTCAAGTTCGAGGAATCTTGGAACCACAAAACCAGCCTACTTAATGGCTAAAGTCAAATCAAACAGTTTGGAGGAAGTTTCAGTTCGCTATGAGCAGGCATCCATAGCGAGCCTCATGAAACTGGGTGCACAAATAATTGCAGGTAAGCCAGCGCCGACAGTTTCTGGCAGCGAAATGGTATGGAAGATAATCCGCTATCCTCAACTTCCCTGGCATGTAGATGGCACAAGCTTACAACACTCGCCTAAATATAAGCCATTGAAGGGACTAAGTATCAATGAGCTGACCGGAAGTGGGAAACTTTTGCAAGTTGATGGCATTAGATAACTTCAAAATAGGGGATAAGAAGATCTCTAAGTTCCTGAGCTTAAAATAGTTTTTGGTGATGAAAGGTCATGAAAAAATTCTATACCGAAAGATCATGTTATGAAAAACGACGCAGATATTGATTGGCGCTCCGCGTGCCCGATTAGTTCTGCACTCGACGTGCTGGGCGATAAATGGTCCTTGTTAATTATTCGAGATCTGTTAATTCACGGGCATCGCACATACTCAGAGTTTCTCACATCTCCAGAACACATAGCGACCAATATCCTCGCCTCGCGATTGAACCTGCTCACCTGTTTGAAGCTGGTCGAGCGAACCAACCCGGAAGCTACTTCGCGCAACAACGCTTACCAGCTCACTGAAAAGGGCGCTGCCCTGCGTCCTGTCCTTGATGGGCTAGCCCGCTGGGCACAAACCCACCTCAAGGATCAACATAACAGCATGGCAAATATTTAATGAAGACCCCCACCATCAATTCCGATGTGCCTGAGTTGAAAAAGGCGTTGGTTATCGGTGTGGGCCCTGAAAGGGGATTGGGTGCCACGATTAGCGCACGCTTCGCACGCGAGGGCTTCCACGTGTTCGTTGCTGGCCGAACGGTGCAAAGCCTGGAGCAGGTTGTTCAGCAGATTCAGTCTAGGGGCGGCTCGGCCACCGCGATCGTGGCCGACACCACCCAGGAAGCCGATGTACTGGCGCTCTTTGACCGGGTGTGTGCTGCTGACGGCAGCCTGGATGTGGCCGTTTACAACGCCGGCAACAACACGCCTGGGTCGGTCACCGAAATGGAGGCCAGCTATTTTGAGCACGCGTGGAGAGTGTGCTGTTTTGGTGGCTTCCTCTTTGGCCGAGAGGCCGCACGCCGCATGCTGCCCCGCGGGGGCACCTTGCTGTTCACTGGCGCCAGCGCGTCACTGCGCGGACGGGCGGGATTCGCTGCGTTCAACTCCGCCAAGGCCGCGCTACGAAACTTGGCGCAGGCGATGGCGAAGGAACTTGGGCCCAAGGGCCTGCATGTCGGGCATGTCGTCATCGACGGTGGGATCGACGGCGACAAGTTGCGAAAGGGGCGGCCCGAAATGGTTCAGAGGTTCGGAGAAGACCGTCTAATTGATCTGGAAGGTCTAGCCGATGCGTACTGGTACCTGCATCAGCAGCCGCCACGGGCCTGGACCTTCGAGCTCGATCTGCGATCAAAGGTCGAACCATGGTGACCGGAGCAACTTCTCCGCTGCTGACAGCGCCGATCGGACCAACGATTATCCGATTGGCTGCGCCCAACATGATCGCCATGTTAGTGACCATGGCCACCTTAATTGCAGAGGCTTGGTATGTCGGTCAACTGGGCACGGAAGCCTTGGCAGGGCTTGCTTTGGGCTTCCCGATGATGATGCTGGTCATGATGTTGTCAGCGGGCTCTTTTGGCGGAACGATCACCGGAGCGGTCGCGCGGCTGTTAGGTGCTGGCGATCGAGAAGGTGCTGAGGTACTTGCCTTCCAGGCGGTGCTGATGATGTTGTTGCTAGCTGGCTTGTGCTCCGCAATATTCCTTGTTGGTGGACGCGAAATCTACAGTCTGCTTGGCGGCCGCGGTCCCGTGCTTGAACAGGCTTTGGCCTATTCAAATGTGCTTTTCGCGGGCTGTGTCGGTCTTTGGCTAACCAACGCGCTGGCGGCTATCGTACGTGCAACCGGGCACATGTCGGTGGCAGCTAAATGTCTTTTGGCAGGCTCATTGCTACAGGTAGTTGCTGCGGATGGACTGGTGTTCGGTTTGGGACCACTTCCGAGCATGGGTATCGCCGGCGCAGCTGCGGGCATTGTGGTTGGCAATGCGTTTGCAGCTCTTCTGCTTTTGAATTTCTTGGTTAACCGATGCGTCGAACTTCGCCTGCGAATTAGCGGCCTGCGCTTGAAAGTAGAACCCATTTTAAAGTTGCTTAAACTTGGTTCGCTTGCATCTGTCAATCCAATCAGCACCACTGCCAACGTAATGGTGATAACCGGTTTTGTTGCTAACCTCGGCATTGATGTTCTAGCTGGCTATGGTATTGGCGCGCGCCTCGAGTTGCTGTTGGTACCGATGATCTTTGGTTTTGGTTCCGCTGCTACCGCAATGGTAGGGGTGCATTTCGGTGCCAACGCGATCGAACGAGGACACATGGCGGGTTGGGCTGCCGCTACTTACAGCGCAGTCTTATGCGGCTTAGTTGGTGGGGCAGTAGCTTTGTTTCCAGGGCTCTGGGCCAACCTCTTCACCCAAGTCGAGACAGTTCGCATTGCCTGCTACACCTACCTGCAGATCGTCGGTCCTTTTTATGCCTTTTATGGCGTGTCCCTTTGCCTGTACTTTGCCTCACAGGGCGCAGGGCGGGTATTGTGGCCGGTGATAGCAAGCGTGTTACGCGTGATTGTTATCGTGCTGGGGTGCGTTGCCGTTGCACGCGAGCCTGACGTAACCGCAGCACAGTATTTCTGGGTCATTGCAGCTGGATTAACAACACAGGGACTTCTTACCGGTGCAGCCATTCGGTTGGGCGCGTGGTCCAAAGGTCTGAATTCGTAGGCCAGCGTGCGACGCACGCCTAATCGCGCCCTTAGAAGTCCAATGCACTGCCATATTTTGCAAACTTGGACTGGAGAAACTATGCCCACGTACAGACTCATCTTTGACGGCGCTGTGTGCACCATCGAGACGGAAAAAGACGAACCATTGTTATATGCGCTGACAGACGCCCTCAAGTTCAAAGGCCCGAAGTTTGGTTGCGGTGTGGGCCGGCTGCCAATTCGGCGAGCAAGTCTGCCGCGTGGTCGCTCACCAATGCGCTGCGTTACGAGCTGGCAAATCAAAAAACGCAAGTGTTGGGCTTGCACATGGGCTTCGTAGACACTGATCTCAAGCGTGGTTTCGATGTGCCGAAATGCAGCACCGATGAAATCGTTGACCGTGCACTCGATGGGTTGGAGGCAGGAGCCGATGAAGTGCTGGCAGACGTGGACACACAACAGTTCAGATCAGGGCCGGGTCGGCGGCACCTTAGCCTATCTATCTACCTCAAACCAATTGATTACATAACCACCATCACTATCAAACAGAAAGACAGCTATGTTATTCACAGCGTTTAAGACATCTTCCATGCAGTTGAATAATCGCGTCGTTATGTCGCCGCTCACTCGGAGCCGAGCTTCACAAGACAACATTCCTACTGCGCTGATGGCCGAGTATTATGGCCAACGTGCTACCGCAGGCTTAATTATTACTGAAGGCACGTCACCATCGCCCAACGGGTTGGGATACCCACGCATCCCCGGTCTTTTCAATGCCGCCCAAGTCGCAGGCTGGAAGCAGGTGACCGATACCGTGCATTCTAAGGGCGGGAAAATCGTTATTCAGCTAATGCACACTGGACGAGTAACGAACCTAGCTAATCTTCCGGCCGGTGCCGAAGTGCTGGGTCCTTCTGCAGAGCTGTGCCCTGGAGAGATGTTCACGGACTCTCAAGGTATGCAGCCGCATTCAACGCCTAGGGCGATGACACAAGCAGACATTACTGAAACCATTGCTGAATATGCGCAATCCGCCAAGCTGGCCATAGAAGCGGGTTTTGATGGCGTTGAATTGCACGCTGCGAACGGTTATTTGATAGAGCAGTTTTTGAATGCCAACGTCAACAAGCGAACAGATGGCTATGGCGGCAGCATTGAAGGGCGGAACCGCTTTGCGCAAGAAGTTGCGCGCGCCACGAGTGCAGCAATTGGTGCAGATAAGGTTGGCATTCGTCTGTCTCCACACGGTGTGTTAGCCGGTACAGGCACATTCTCTGAAGTGGATGCGCAATACCTCGCTCTAGTGAATGAATTGTCTTCACTTAGGTTGGCCTACATCCACGTTCTAGATCATTCCGCAATGGGCACACCACCCGTTCCGGAAACAACCAAACAAGCATTGCGTTCTGCATTCAAAGGTACGTTCATTCTTGCAGGTGGGTTTGACCACTCCAGTGCTGAGGCTGCGCTGACTGAGGGTCGTGCGGATCTCATTGCATTCGGCAGACCATTTATCGCCAATCCTGATTGGGTTGCTCGTATGCGAAGTGGAACGGCAGCCAACAATTTAGATATGTCAACGTTCTACACGCCTGGCCCTAGGGGCTATACCGACTACCCTTTCGCGATCGATTCCATCTGAAGAAAAAATGATCGCTCTCTCAAAACTTTTAGGAGTTTCGAGTAACTGGTTAATTACGGGCTCTGAGTAAACGTTCACAGCTCAAAAACTATTTTTAACCCGCTTCTTATCGTTACTTGCCAACCGATATGCCACAGCACGTAGATTTTAAGAAAAGAGAAGAATTCAGAATTCGGCTCGTACGCTCGCTGGAAAATGCGGGCTTCAATCCACGCAAAGCTGGAGAGCTCCGCACATTATTCAATAAGCGATATGGCTTAGGGCAAGTAACGTCTATCGCTGTTTACAAATGGCTGATGGGCGAATCAATGCCGACCGAGGATAAGTTAGTTATATTGGCCGAGATGTGTGGAGTCTGCCCTTACTGGTTACGATATGGCGAGCTTATTAAACCAATCAATTCGATAGATACCAATAACTTTGATTTTAACAATCCTCAACAGTGTTGAAAATCAAATCCCTTTGCTTACTATTTTTTTCTGTATGCACAGCGTTTTTCATGCGAAATAGATAGAAATTCACGCGGGAGACTAATCATGACGATGAACAAACTAAAAAATATTTAAAAACTACTGCGATCCGATTCAGCATGACCATCGCTCTTTTTTCAACCATAGCTAACGCGGCTGATACGTTAACCACTCAGGAACCAAAAACTTACCGACATCTAATCAAGAGGGAATTTGATGGAAAAACGTACCTACGCAAACCATCACAGCGGGCGGCAATACTTTTGCATATAGGGAGTTGGGCAAGAGAGCTTTATTGAGGAGGTAGCCCATGTCGCTGGCATGCACCCGGTGGACTTTCGCCTAAAGCACTTGCAAGACTCGCGTGAAATCGTGGTTGTCAAGGTGACTGCTAAGCGCATGGGCTGATGGGTTTGCCGGGGTTGTAGCGCTGATGAAATTGCTCACCTAGGCTAAAGGGGCTGATGCTATCAAAGGCTACCCAAGCAGCTTCGATTAGGACAGAGTTGTCTTTGTCGGTGGCTTCTATATCAAAAATTATGGCGTTGGGCATCACTAAATTGTGTGGGATGGGTGGCTCAGGATTTGAGCTGACAAATTCATTTTTCGGGATCGACGGATTATTTTAATTGAATTGGACTACTTCAATAAAATTGCAGTCTAGATCAAGATAAGTATTTCCAATAATCGGGCACTGAGTATTTAACTCAATGCCCAACCCACTTAAAATACTTACTTTTTAAATCCTGCTTTTAAGCTACCACTAGCCAGTTCAATCTGGGCATCTAGCTCTCCAGCTTCAACAGCTGACTTCACAGTTTCGATTACGGTAACCAGGTCATCCAGATTGGCTACTTCAACGGCATTCTTGCCTTTGGCGATATCCAAAATTTTGGCGCCATAGCGAACAGAAAAACACAGTTTCCCGGAGTTTTCTGTAAACCACCAAGGACGAATACGTTTGGGCGTTTCTATGCTGGTTCGCTCACCAGTTTCAGCATTACGAAATGACTTGCGTCTTAAGGGCGTAAATGTCTCCCCGGACTTTTTGGATCGTGCGAGCTGTAGTTGCTCCCATAATTTGTCGCTCAATTTATTTCTGCGAATCACAATCGCGGGCAGTGCAGTGGGCTTTTGAGCTTCAATCAGTTTTAGTTTGCTTAGTGTGCTCATTTGATCCTCCTTATTTGGGTTAAGAGCACACTTACTTTATGACTGAATTTTGGTTTGGGCGACCGGTTTTTTGGATCAATTTGTCCAAAAGAGCGGAAATCAGCCTAATTTTCCCCGGATTTTTAATGGGTTTTCCTTTCTCCGAGATAAATATTTGTGCGAGTTGCTTTGTTCTAGTTGCGAAGTGGTTGTTGCTAGAAGAAGAAAAAACAGTTGCTGGCGTAAGCGAGTAGCTGTTGCTCAGTAGTGTTGCTGGTGGCAAATGAGTAGCCATGATTAGCAACTCAGGACCAGCAACATCTCTTTTGATATCTGCAACTGTTAACTGAGCAACAGCAGTAACGTTTTTTTCTTCTTCTGCAACAGCAACCTGATTTGTAACCAGCAACCGCACAAACTATCTAGGAGAAAATAATGAGAGACGAAGTAATAACGAGAGAAGCAGCAACACCGCAAGCAGCAGCAACCACACGAGCAACAGAAAGAGAAATAGCCATTCGTGGTTTTAATAATGAGAAATTCGGCAGTACCTATGGGCAAGGGCTATTTCGCCGTGCGATCTATAACGGATCTATTGAGCTCAGAAATCCATTTCAAAAGTATCTGGTGGATTTTTTCACCTACACCTACTGGGAGTTTAAAGCCCGATCTGATCAGCAGATCACTATCGTCAATGAGATGGTCATGGCTGGTATGGATCGTGATGCAGATATCCTGTTTTCTTGGTTACAGCACTACGATCCATTGACCAAACAAAAAGCACAGGTTTCAGGTTATGCGGTGTACCACACCAAGACCAATGAAATACATGTGTCGATTAATGACCCTGAGCGCAACGTAGTGGAGCAGTGGTGGTTAGATGCACGAATCTGGACCAATCCAGGGCTTAAAAAACAAGCGTTCATTG
>JBAXLR010000110.1:0-9970 GCA_037134655.1 bacterium
AGAAGCAACGGAAACCTGCAGGGCGAATAGAGGTTAAAACCTCGCCGGGAACAGCCAACTCTGAAGGTAAAAAAATAAAACGATTAACTGCGTCAGGGTTATATGACAAGGCGCGAGAATACTTTGCGGCGGGTCGGTACACTGAGGCTATCCAATATGCCGCCGCGGCGCAAAGACGAACCTCTGCAAGCAAGCTACCAACGGTTTTAGTGGCCCGAAGTTATTACCGGCTTGGGAGAGTGGCTCGAGCAGCAAAGTTATTTCAAACGGTACCGCTTAACGAAATTCCAAAAGAGGGTGCTATTGAGTATTTGCTGACCATGTTTGCCGCTGGTCGATATGCCGACGTGATCAGGTCTTTCCCGATTATTCCAGATAATCATCCGTACCGTGATGTGGCCAAGTTCTATCTTGGTTCATCTTTTTTGCAGTTAAAACTCTACCAGAAAGCGAGTGTTGCGCTGAGGTCAGCCAAAAAAATTCCGGTAAGTTTAAAAGTTGAGCGTCGACAGTTATTGTCCTTCATCAAAGATCTGCAAGCTACTGAATCAAGCGGGCAATTTGCTCAAACACCGCAGTATTACCGCTATAGCCAAGGCGCATATTTACCCCCACCTGTAGAGACAGAGGGGCCGGCTCCGATTTTACCTGGAGGTGTACCCGGTAAAGCACCATCGCCTAAGTCCGTAGCGCCAAAACAGGGGATTATGTTCTTGGTAACGCCACGATTCTCCCTAAACATCAAGTCAACAAGGGATGACTTTAACGGCTATGATCTTTCGCAAAAAGATGAACAAACCCCAACATATGCTGTTGATCTCGGCTTAAAATATCTCGGCACGCCCAGGTCATTCGGGGGACAGCCGAGCCTGGACCTGGTACTAACCCCTTCCATGGCGATGCCTGAAGCGAGAACAACAACATCAAAATTGACTGCTGATGCTGAAAATCCCTCGACCGTGCAAAATGTAACAACGCGTTCAGAGTCAAAAAGTGATGTTATTGAGCAAAACATTAGCTTGGTTGGTTTATTGCCAGTCAGTGAGCCTATTGATGTGAGGGCCGGATTTTTGCAGGTTGAGAAAAGCGTAAAGTCGGCCTCGAACAGCGCGACCTCGACCACTCAATTCAGTGGGAAAGTAAGTGGGGATTATGATCCTTTGGATTTTGGTTTGGAACATGTGGTCTCATCAAGTAGAACGAAAGGGTCAAGCGGTAAATCAGATACTTCGACGTCAACATTGTCCATTTCCTTCAGCGGCGATGAATCCACCACGTCATTAGTCGCGTCCCTAACTGCGAATAAACCGTCGAACAAAGGAATTAAGGGGGGAACTAATATTGAAGTGTCCTGGTCACGCCCTCTAGGAGACTTTTCATTGGAATTGAGCGCAGCTAAGAATGATTCATCGAGAGAGCCTTTAACTGCGGAAAATACGGTTTTGAGCCAGGCAACGATGAAGGGGGAGCTGGGTTACAGCTTGGGGGTTGGCCTGACGATTACCTTAACGGGTAGTCTTTCGCAAATTGCACAAATGCCGATTTTGAAGGATGACACGATTACGGAGGGGCCCGACGAAGTCTTTGCGGCTGGGGTTAATAAGCAAGCTCTGATTTTGGTCAAATATGCGCCAGTCAGTTTTGCCTCTGCCACTGTTTCATACGATTACAATGATCGGACCCTGAATGTATCGGATCCAAACTTTAAACTGAAAATGCTAAAAAAGAACTGGAGCCAAAAAACAATCACAGCCATTAACTTGGGCCTCAATTACACCTTCTGAGGTGGTGATTTAATATTTTAACAGTTTGATATTTTTTGTTTTCCCCAAGATGTAATGTATAATTTTAGGCGGTTATGAGCATCTTATTGTGGGGGATCTCAGGTTATGCTGTTTTGGCTCGGGACGGTCTTAGAACAGGTGTGGGGCCCCTTTAGGCTGCTGTCATCGCATTTTTTTCTGGGCGGCCTCGGATTCGTGGCATGCGGACTATTGACTTGGAGACTTCTGCCCTCCCTTGCAAATCGGTATTGCCCTAGAGACAGGGGCAGGGCCCACGCCGTCGAAGCCGCGATGTCACAAGGCAAACCGACTGGTGCCGGCATCGTGTTTATTCCTTTGTTTTTAGCGGTTCAATTATTCGTTCTGCCACTCTCTTTTGAAATTTTAGGCGTTCTTTCCCTCACCCTCGTGGCGAGTATTTTTGGTTTTCTTGATGATAAGGCCTCAACTGCTTGGGGCGAGTACTTAAAGGGTGCGATTGACCTACTGATCGGCATCGGTGCAGCTTTGCTAATCGGCGGTCTCGCGCCGGTGGAAGTGTGGCTACCATTCACAAAAGTTAAACTGGTGCTTTCCCCAGCACTTGCCATACCGATGGCCGTAGTTTGGATCTGGGTTGCAATCAACGCGACAAATTGTAGCGACGGCGTTGATGGGTTAAGTGGCACCTTAAGCGGTATAGCATTCTTGAGTTTGGGTGGTTTGCTCTATTTTGTATTGGGCCATGTTGAGATGTCGAGCTATCTTTTGGTCCCTCATTATCAGGACGGCGCCATATACGGCATTTTGGCGTTATCAATCGCCGGAGCACTGGGTGGCTACCTTTGGCATAATGCGCATCCAAGTTCCTTGTTGATGGGTGATGCTGGGTCTCGAGCAATTGGATTTTTACTTGGTATTCTTGTCCTAAAGTGTGGGAATCCATTTCTGGCTTTAATCGTTGCCGGTGTGCTTTTGGTCAATGGCGGTACCGGTCTTGTTAAAGTGGCCCTCCTAAGATTTTTTAAAATTTCCATTTTCAAAAATATCCGATTTCCTTTGCACGATCACGTCCGAAAAAATATGAATTGGAGCACACCGCAGGTCTTGGTGCGTTTTAGTTTGATCCAGATGGCTCTAACTCTAACGCTTATGGTATTGCTGTTAAAGTTACGCTGAGGATGAGCACATGCAACTTGACCAAATTCTTTCAGCAGCTGTTCGTGGGGGAGCCTCCGATGTCGTTTTGAAGACGGGCACGGTACCAAGATTTCGGTTCCGTGGAGAGCTTGTTGCACCGGAGAACGGTGTCGTTATATCACCAGAACTCATGATGGGTTGGCTTCGCAAATTGCTACCCGCAGATAAACAGGATTTGCGGAAAGAACGAGATTTCGCCTACCAGACGCCAGATGGTCACAGATTCAGAGTCAATGCTTTCATGCAGCGCGGTCTTTGTACGGTGGTAGCGAGGGTTGTCTTGGGGCATATTCGAAGCCTCGAGGAGCTGCAGCTTCCCACTGTGATTAGTGAATTGACCAAGGATCAGCGTGGCTTGATCTTGATCACCGGAGTCACCGGCAGCGGCAAAAGTACAACCCTAGCAGCCATGCTGGACAAGATCAATCGCACGCGTTCCGCCCATATTGTCACGATCGAGGATCCGATTGAATACGTCCTTCGCGACGAGCTATCGGTCATTGAACAGCGGGAAGTGGGGATTGACACGGATTCGTTTGAGTCGGCTTTGCGTGCCGCAATGCGTCAAAATCCTGATGTGATCATGATTGGTGAGATGCGAGATCAATCGACCACAGAAACGGCTCTGCGGGCCGCTGAAACCGGCCATCTGGTGTTATCCACGCTCCACACCTCCGATGCGACGGAGGCTTTGGGGCGACTCATCGGCATGTTTCCCCGTGATGACTACAGTAAAATTCGTGGAGCCATCGCCCGTGCCCTTCGTGCGGTTGTGAGCCAACGGCTCATCCCTCGATCCGACGGGCGAGGCATGGTTGCATCGGTTGAAATTATGCTTGTGACTGGGGCGATCCGCGACTTAATCACAGAGGGCAGTGACTTTGATAAAATTAAACAGATGATAAAGGATGGTAGGGCCGTCTACGGCATGCAAACTTTTGATGACTCGCTCGCCAGCCTTGTAACAAGCGGCTTGATTAGCCGCCAAGATGCCCTTAAATATGCTTCCAGCCGGCAAGAGCTTGAATTAAGCCTGGCAGGTGTTGGACAATAGCTAGGTGGGCTAGATGTGATTTTTGGGGGATCGTAGGATGAGGGTATTTAAATTTGCCGCGTTTTTGATCTTCAGCCAGGTTGGAGGCTTCGGGGTAAACGATCTTGCTTTTGGGGCATTGTTTCCCGTTGAGCAAATGCCTGTCGGTTCAGAGGTTACCGTTCCTCCAACCGCTAAGACAACCGCTCCGCTTGGATCCCGGATCAAGATCACTAGCACCGATTCGCCCCAAACGATTCGCATCGTCCCCGTTGGTGATGGTTCGACATTTCCAGCCTCCATTAACCTCGCAATTTTTGATAAAAATCAAGATCGAGTGAAGTACGTAACGGTTAAACCAAACGAGCCCTTTCTTTATAGCTTCAGAGGACTGTCGACCATCGCTATTCAGCCGTCGCTGGCCAAGACCCACACAAGCGCCGGTATCGGAGTGCGAATGCAGTTAGAAAGTGACAAAGCGGTCACGGTCGAGCGTTAACTGTGGCCTTTGAAAGCCAAAACGTCGTGGGCTATTCATGTTTGTAATTTTTAAATTCAGTTTAGCCTTGCTGCTGTGGCTATTTGCGGCGGAGACGAATGCGGCTGCTTTTAAGGTTGGTCTTGTTCTTGATAAGGCAGGAAAGGATGATCAAAGTTTCAATGCCTCTGCTTATCGCGGTGGCCAGCGGGCTGAAAAGTCCCTTGGAGTTGTGGTTAAGACTGTCGAAGTACGCGATTCAGCCGCCTCTGAGAGCATGATGAGAGCACTTGCTGGACGAAAATTTGATCTCGTTATTGCAGTTGGCTTTAGTCATGCAGGCGCAGTGAAACGAGTAGCACCGGCCTTTCTTGATCGAAGATTTGTCCTAATTGACAGTGAGGTGAAACAACCAAACGTGACCTCTGTCATGTTTGCTGAACACGAGGGATCATTCTTGGTAGGCGCCCTTGCTGCCATGGCATCCAAAACCGGCGGTGTCGGTTTTATTGGAGGGATGGACATTCCGCTCATTCGCAGGTTCGCCGTGGGGTATGAGGCTGGAATTAAATTGATCAACCCCAGAGCCAAGATTCAATCAGCCTATATTGGTGTGACTGGAGATGCCTTCAATAACCCCCCAAAAGCCAAAGAGTTGGCACTGCTGCAGAACGCTCAAGGAGCGGATGTCATCTTTCATGCAGCGGGCTCGTCTGGATCAGGCCTCTTTGATGCGGCGGAGGAAAGAAATTTTTTAGCGATCGGTGTGGATAGCAATCAAAACGGGGTAAAGCCGGGGCATATTCTTACAAGTATGGTTAAATCAGTTGACGTAGCCGTATTCGAATCCATTCGCTCCGCAACAGAGGGCAAGCTGATTGGCGGTCAGACAGTATTTCATGGTTTTAGAACGGGCGGCATCGATATTGCTATGGACGAGAATAACAAGAGATTAATCACGCCAGACATGTATAATAAGGCTGAATCGATTAAGGCTGCAATTAATTCTGGAAAGATCAAAGTTCCAGACTACTATCTGTTAAAAAAATAATCCCACATGGTAAATGTCGAAAGCTCAAAGTCCAATCCACTTCTAGAATTTTGTGAAGTTCGTAAATTCTATGGGTCGATGGCTGCAAACGATGGCTTGTCTTTCAAGATAGAGCCGGGAAAAATTCATGCGATCATTGGTGAAAATGGTGCTGGCAAGACAACGGCCATGAAGATTTTGTTTGGACTGGAGACACCAACATCAGGAGAGATTCTTTTTAAAGGGAGTCGTCGCCCGTGGCACAATGCGCGTGGAGCTTTGGCTTGCGGGGTTGGTATGGTTCATCAGCATTTTATGCTGTCGGGGCGTCATACGGCACTGGATAACGTTATATTAGGTTTAGAACACCCAGTAGGACATTTTGGGGAAGACACGAAGTGGCGTTCTGTTTTTTTAGCGATGGCAGCAATTGATCGTCACTCAGCCCAAAAAAAACTTGAATTCATTGCGACTAAAGTGGGCTTTAAAATCCCATGGGATTTACAAGTTGACACACTTCCAGTTGGGACGCAGCAGCAATTGGAAATCATGAAATTGCTTTACGCCGAAGTCGACACCATGATTTTTGATGAGCCTACGGCAGTACTTTCACCGCATGAAAAAGAAACCTTTTTAAATTTACTCATGGCCTTGCGCGAAGAGGGCAAGACGATTGTTGTCATCACGCATAAGCTTCAGGAAGTAAAGCTCATAGCTGACGTGGTTACTGTTTTTCGACGCGGAAAATCCGTTGCCACCCGTAATAACTCTGAATTAAACATTCAAGAGATGGCTGATTTAATGGTTGGCAGGTCGGTCAGCCTTGGTGAGTTGCCGCGTTCAGAGAAGCCGATGGGCAAAACGCTTTTATCAATTGAAAACCTCAATGTGTCAAATCGCCAGGGACGCACCTTGCTGCGGAATGTTGACCTTGGTATCAGTGCTGGCCAGGTCGTAGGAATCGCTGGGGTTGAAGGTAGTGGGCAGAGAGAATTGTGGGATTTTATTTGCGGACCAAAGGATTTTCTAACAAGTCATAAGCTTCACTCTGGGGAATACGAAATTCTCGGCGCAAGCGGCTTGGGCAGATCACGCGGGGATCTGAGAAAACAATCAATGGCCATTATACCTGCTGATCGTTTGAGAGATGCTGTGTTGGTAACTCAGGATCTTCTGGAAAATGACTTGCTTGGTCACGATCATGATTTTTTCAGCATGAAAACGCCAATTGGTGCCTGGATCGATCGTAAAGCTGCGATTCATCGGTTAAACCCTGTGCTTAGCAGATTTGACGTTCGTCCTCCGGATGCTAGTGCCAAAATTGGTGATCTTTCTGGCGGTAATCAGCAAAAGTTTGTGATAGGGCGAGAGTTTTCCAGATCTCCCTGTGTAATTTTTTGCGCCGAGCCTACGAGGGGCGTCGATGTTGGAGCGATCGACCTCATTCATCGTGAGATTTTGAAATATCGAGATGAAGGGGCCGGTATTCTGTTGATCTCGTCCCAGCTTGAGGAATTGATGACTCTCTCTGATCATATATACGTGATGTTTGAGGGAGCAATCGTTAAAAATTTTAGCCGTGAAAACTTTTCGGAAAGTGCCATAGGACGAGCGATGGGCGGGGGCGGATGATGACCCTGCAGATTTATGCTGACAAAGAAAAATTTTCGCTAGCGTTTGATTTTTTGTTGATCGTCGTCGCCTTGATTATCGGATTAGGCCTTGGGTGCCTGCTGGGTTGGTGGGCGGGCGAGAGGCCGGAAAGGGTTGTTCAGATAATTTTTGACGGTGCTTTTGGCACTCCGTATGACATTGGCATGGTCCTTTATTTTTCGACTATATTAATTGGTACCGGGCTTGCCGTGGCGATACCACTGCAGGCAGGTGTTTTCAATATTGGCGCGGAAGGGCAAGTTCTAATCGGGGCGTTCGCTGCAGGTATGGTCGGTGCATTTGCACCCAGTGAGACGCCACATATTGCCGCCGTATTTATGGCATTAATTGCTGCCGTTGCCGCGGCAGGGCTATGGGGTGCGTTAGCGGCATGGGTGCGTGCATACCGAGGCGGGCATGAGGTTATTAGCAGCATCATGCTGAATTTCGTCGCGGCAGGTATAACGAGTTGGTTAGTGATTTCCTATTTTCAGGCCGAAGATAGTCAAAACCCGGAGCTTCCTTCCATCCACGATGCGTTCAAACTTGGGCGTTTGATGATTTTTGACGGGGCGCCGGTGACGCTTGCCTTAGTGCTTGCAGCCTGCATCGTTGGATTGTTTGGCTTAGTGATTTACAAATTGAGTTCAGGCTACCGGATGAAGGTTGTAAGACAAGCGCCTGAGGCCGCGGTGGTTGCAGGTTATGATCCCAAAAAGATAATTTTTTGGTCGTTCACCTGTGGTAGTGCGGTCTGTGGTATTGCTGGAGCTGTGATGGTAATGGGGGAATCATGGCGGTTTCGGGTGGATATGGCTGACGGCTTTGGATTTCTCGGCATCCCTGTTGCTCTTCTTGGGCGCGGTCGACCCTTGGGTGTTTTTTTTGCGGCATTACTTTTCGCAGTTTTGCACCATGGATCAGGACTTTTAGATATTGAGTCCGATAAAGTTGGGCGCGATCTCGCACAGGTTATTGAGGCGATCGTCGTTCTTAGCGTGATCACACTGCCACCTTTTTTACACTTGTTTCGTTCATCCTCTGACAATAAGGCGAGTTTGTGATGGAATTTGCTGCTTTTTCAGAGTTTTTTCTTTCAGTGCTTCGTAGTTCGTCGCCGCTGTTTCTGGCCGCAGCTGGTGCCCTTTTTTGCGAACGAAGTGGCGTCGTACAGATTGCGCTTGAGGGATTGATGCTGGTTGGTGCTTTTGCAGCCGCTGCCGTAGCAACCGGTATGGGTGGTGGGGCGGGATTGTTAATGGCGGGAATGGTGGGCTTAGTCGTAGCGTTCTTTTACGCTTATTTAGTAATACGTCTAAAGGTTGATCAAATCATTGCCGGCACCGTGATCAATATGCTCGCCTGGGGCGGTTTGCCGATTATTTGCAAAGCTCTTTTTAACTCCTCAGCTGGGACGCCTCAACTGGGCATAGCACTAAGGCTTTCCAGCGCAGTACCCATAATTTTGGCTTTTCTTGTTGTTTGGCTTGGCTGGTTTATTTTTTCCAAGACCTCATTTGGTCTTTGGGTAACGTTTGCGGGCGAGAATCCAGAGGCGCTGAAGGCGGCTGGTTTGAATCCAGAAAACATAAGATACGGTGCAATTTTGATAGGTGGATTTATTGCGGGTATTGCTGGGGGCTGTTTGTCCGTATGTTTATCTTCTAGCTACACTCGAAACATGACTGCTGGTCGGGGTTTTATGGCATTGGCAGCGTTGATCCTTGGCCAGTGGAAGCCAGTGCCGGTTTTTTTAATTTGCATGCTGTTTGGTTTTTGCGATGTTTTGCAGATGAATCTACAAGGTGTTCCATTGCCAATTATTGGCGTGGTTCCAAACCAAATTATTCAACTAACGCCGTACATAATGACCTTAATCTTACTGGTTGGCGTAATTAGCGAAAACCAAGCGCCAAGTAAACTGGGTAGGTCAAGTTAGCTTTGTCTTTAGCATGTCGTCTCGCCCTGGACCGGTACCCACCCATAGAATACGAGTTCCTGTGTGTTTTTCCAGTGTCGCAAGATAAGATTGCGCGTTTTTAGGAAGATCACTGAGCATGCCTGCTTTTGGTATTTCTTCGCTCCAACCAGGTAGAGAAATGTAGACTGGCTCGCATTTAGCTAAGATTTCAGCGTCCCAAGGGAAATCGTCAATCTCGCCAAGTTCAGGATGTCTGTATTTTACACAAATCTTTAGTTCATTAAAGCCACTTAAAATATCCATTTTGTTGATGATGACGCCGTCAAAGCCATTGACGGCTGCGCTGTATCGAAACGCCTCGGCATCAAACCATCCACAACGCCTCGGGCGTCCCGTGGTGGCCCCAAATTCATTGCCCTTCTTCGCGATTTCTTGTCCCACATTGTCGTGCAATTCAGTTGGAAATGGTCCGCTACCAACGCGGGTCACATAGGCTTTTGCGATGCCGTAAACATTAGTTACTGACTTTGGCGAGAGACCAATACTGCTGCATGCACCGGCTGCGGCGGTGCTGCTGGATGTCACGAAAGGATAGGTTCCGTGATCGAGATCAAGCAGGGTTCCTTGCGCCCCTTCCAACAGCAATTTTTGATTTTTGCTAATGGCTTTGCGGAGCCTTCCTTCCGCATCACAGACAAATGGCGCTATATGACTTGCGGCCGCGTGGAACTCATCCCAGACTTGCTTGTTTGATAAATAATGTTCCTTGAAGAGCTGATCCGCTTCACTCATTTCCCGGATCCAAAGGAGGCGTGTACGTTCATTGACGTAATGTCCCATTCGCAGACCAGTGCGACCAGCCTTTTCGGAATAGGTTGGGCCGATTCCCCGT